>JAFZWC010000015.1 GCA_017617475.1 Bacteroidales bacterium | reverse complement strand
GGTGACGACCTCTTCGTGACCAATGTGAAGTACCTGCAGAAGGGTATCGAGATGGGTGCCGGTAACTCCATCCTCATCAAGGTGAACCAGATCGGTTCCCTCACCGAGACCCTGGACGCCATCGAGATGGCTCACCGTCACGGTTACACCACCGTCACCAGCCACCGTTCCGGTGAAACTGAGGACACCACCATCGCCGACATCGCCGTCGCTACCAACAGCGGCCAGATCAAGACCGGTTCCCTGTCCCGTACCGACCGTATCGCCAAGTACAACCGTCTCATGCGCATTGAGATCGAACTGGCCGAAGAAGCCCGCTACGGTTACAAGAAGCTCCGCTAATTCAAGCGCTTTTCATGAAAAAGGCTCCCGGTTGGGGAGCCTTTTTTGTTTAGAGTTTATCCTGTTTCAAGTTGTCTATGTACTTGGCTATGCGCCGGAGCTGGGCCGGAATGGCTATGCTTTGCGGGCAATGGCTCAGGCACTCGCCGCAGGCTATGCAGTGGTCGGCCTGGCGGACCGTGGCGACCGCCCTGTCGTAACTCACCAAGTAGGCCCTCTTGAGCTTGGCATAATCTTTCTGCGCGGTACTCTGCGCATAAGTGCCGTCCGTGATGGCGCGGTTGTAGTGCTGGAAGGTACCGGGAATGTCTATACCCCAGGGGCAGGGCATGCAGTACTTGCAGTCCGTGCAGTTCACCAGCGGATAGTCCATCATCTGGGTGGCCATGTGCTCCAGGAACTCCAGCTCTTCCTCCGTGAGGGGTTTGAAATGGCCGAAGGTTTCCACGTTCTCCTTGAGCGGATCCATATTGGTCATACCCGAGAGGACGCACAGCACGCGCGGATAGCTGCCGCAGAAGCGGAAAGCCCAGGAGGCCACGCTCTTGTCCGGTTCCCGTTCCTTCATCTGGCGGGAAATGCCTTCCGGCACACGCGCCAGGCGGCCGCCCAACAGCGGCTCCATAATTATGATGGGCAGCCCGCGCTTGTCCAGCTCGGCATACAGGTAATCGGCATTCACGTTGCGCACGCCGTCGGCATGCTTCCAGTCCACATAGTTCATTTCTATCTGCACGAAGTCCCAGACCAGCTGGCCGGAGTCGTGGAGCTCCATGAAATAGTCGAACTCGTGCTTGGCGCCGTGGAAAGAGAAGCCCAGGTTGCGGATGCGGCCGGCCTTCTTCTCTTCCATTAGGAAGGGTACCAGGCCGTTGTTCACATACCGCTGCTCAAAGGCGTCCTTTCCGCCGCGGCCGATGGCGTGCAGCAGATAATAATCAAAGTAGTCCGTCTTGAGCTGCTTGAAAGAGTCCTTATACATCTGGAGGGAAGCTTCCGCGGAAGCGTCTCCAAAGTTGGACAGCTTGGTGGCGATGTAGTAGCTCTCCCGCGGGTGGCGGCTCAAGGCAATGCCGGCCGCCTTCTCGCTCTGGCCTTGCAGGTAGGCCGGTGAGGTGTCGAAGTAATTGATGCCGTGCTCTATAGCATAGTCCACCATCTCGTTCACGGCTTCCTGGTCAATGACGTCTTTGCCATCGGCGTCCTTGATCATGGGCCAGCGCATGCAGCCGAAGCCCAGGGCCGATATGCGGTCCCCGTTCTTGGGATTCTCCCGCATGAGCATCTGTTCGGCCCCTTCTTTTTCCTCTGTCTGGGGCTTGGTACCCTTTGGGGCGCAGGCGGCAGCCATGGCAGCCGCTCCGCTTATCTTGATGAATTCTCTTCTTTTCATGGTTCTTGTCATTCTGAACGTTCTTGTCATTCTGAACGAAGTGAAGAATCTCTAAATATGTTGGCTCCGGCCATTCACTGTGATGGCGCTGATGGGCCTTACCGGGCACAGATACTCGCAGGCGCCGCAGCCTATGCACACCTCTTCGGCCACAGCCGGACGGCGTTTTTCGTCCTGTTTTACCATAGAGATGGCACCGGTGGGACAGCTCTGTGCGCACTTGCCGCACTTGCTCTTTCCGGTAGCCTCCAGGCAAAGGTCCACATTTACGCGGGCCGTTCCCACATGGTACTGGGTTTTCTCTTCCCGGGTTATTTTCCGGATGGCACCGGCCGGGCAGAGCTCGGAGCAGCGGGTGCATTCGGGCCGACAGAATCCCTTTTCGAAACTCATCTCCGGCTGCATCAGGTGGTCCAGGTCTCCGGAGGGGCGGAGTACGTTGTTGGGGCAATCGGTTACACAGAGCTGGCAGCCGGTGCAGTGCTGATAGAAATGCTTGACGCTCTGGGAGCCGGGAGGCGTGACGGGCGTCTCGCGCTTGGGCGCCTGCTTGGGGAGAACGTCGGCAAAACCGCCGTCCGTTTTCTTGGCCACTTCCTGGGCCCGGGCCTCAATACCCTTGAGCGCCGCCGCACCCACAGCAATGACCGTCCCGGCCATGAAGGCACGTCTTCCCTTATCTTCCGGAGATACGCTCGCTTCGCTCGGTATGACAGGGGTGTCGTTTTTGTCATACCGAGGACCCTTCGGGTCCGAGTGTATCTTCTTTTTCCAGGCAAATCGATACTTCAAGCCGCCCTGGGGGCAGGAATCTATGCAGTTGAAGCAGTCTACGCAGCGGCTGTGGTCAATGAACACCTTCTCTTTGGTGATGCTGATGCAGTTGGCCTTGCAATGAAGCTCGCAGGTTTTGCAGCGCACGCACTTGCTCTCGTCAATCATGGGGCGGAACATGGCGAAGCGGGAGAAGAAACTGAGAATGGTTCCCACCGGGCAGACGCTGTTGCAGTAGGTACGTCCGTTGCGCCAGGCCAGGAAGCCCACCACTACCACGGTTACTATGGCAATGACCAGGGAAACTGTGCTGGTTATCCAAACCTCTTCCGTGTAGAAGGCGTAGCTTCCCCAATGCTCGGCCAGCCTAGCCAGCAGGTTGTTGCCCCAGAGGTAGGCGGGCTGCAGGATGTTCTGTACAATGCGTCCGTAGGCGCTGTACGGCGCCAGCAGCGTTACCACCACGTGCACGCCGGCCACCAGGCAAATCAGGAACAGCACCAGTACACCGTAGCGCAGCCACTTCATCTCCTTGTGGTACTTGAACGGTTTTTTGCTCTTGTGGGCCCGGAGCCAGGAGATACCGTCCTGGAACACGCCCAGCGGGCAAATGACAGAGCAGTACACACGGCCGAAGACCAGCGTGAGCAGTATGAGCACCACCACGACGCCCGCATTCAGGGCCAGTAAGGCGGGGAGGAATTGAACCTTGGCCATCCAGCCCAGGTAGTGGTGCAGTACGCCTGTGAAATCCAGGAAAAGGAGGGTGAGTCCTATCCAGAAAATCCAAGCCAGCGCCACTCTAAGTTTCTTAAGCATAATCCTTTATTGTTGTTATGCTTCAAAGATAGCAAATAATCTTTACAATCCGCAAAAGGGTTTTAGTAAAAATTATTATATTTGCAGTCACGCAAAAACCATTAAAGGAAGAACCTATGTTACCGCAAGCGAAAGAAATCGTGGACGCCATGTCCGTCAAGATGCAGGACACCGTTAATTATCTGGAGGAAGACCTCAAGAATTATCGGGTGGGCAAGGCATCTCCCGCCATCCTCAATCCCGTGATGGTGGACTATTACGGCACCGCCACTCCGCTCAACCAGGTGGCTTCCGTAACCACGCCGGATGCCAAGACCATTGCCATCCAGCCTTGGGAGCGCAGCATGATTGGAAAGATTGAGAAGGCCATCCTGGACGCCAACGTGGGTCTGACCCCTTCCAACAACGGAGAAATCATCCGCTGCATGGTACCTCCGCTCACGGAGGAGCGCCGTAAGGAACTCATCAAGAAGGCCAAGGCCCAGGGAGAGACCACCAAGGTCACCATCCGCAACGTCCGCCGCGACGGTATCGACCTCCTGAAGAAGGCCCAGAAGAACGACGGCCTCTCCGAGGACGGAGAAAAGGAGGGCGAAGACGAACTCCAGAAGGTCACCGACAAGTGGGTCAAGAAGGTGGACGAGCTCATTGCCGCCAAGGAAAAGGACATCCTTACTGTATAATCATCGATGCGTAGGGTTGCGATCCAAGGATATAAGGGCTGCTTCCACGAACAGGCAGCCCGTCTTTTTTATGGTGAGATAGGCGTTGTGGAATGCGACACCTTCCAGGGCCTGTATACTGCCATGGAGGAGGGTAGGGCCGATTCCGCCGTCATGGCCATAGAGAATACCGTATCCGGCGGTCTCATCCATAACTTCGAACTGCTCCGGAGCCATAACGTTCCCGTGAAGGGAGAAGTTTACATCCGAATCGAGCAGAACCTCATGGCCCTGCCCGGCCAGCAGCTGGAAGACATCAAAGAGGTTCGCACCCATTATATGGCCATCAATCAGACCCGCCCCTGGTTTGAGCAGAACGCCCCTTGGATTCGCCTCATCGAGAGTGAAGATACCGCCAAAAGCGCCGCTCAGGTGGCTCAGGAAGGTCTTTTGGGCGTAGGTGCCGTGGCCTCCGAGCTGGCGGCCAGCCTCTATGACCTGGAGATTATGGCTCCCGGCATAGAAACCTATAAGCAGAATTTCACGCGCTTTCTCATCCTGGACCGCAAGTTCCAGGTGCCCCAGAAGCAGATAGACAAGGCCATCCTATGCTTCACCCTGCCCCACAAGCCCGGCTCGCTGGCGCAGATTCTTACCGTCCTCTCGTTCTACGACATGAACCTGACCCGTATCCAGTCGTTGCCCATTCCCGGCCGCGAGTGGCAGTATTTCTTTTATGCCGATATCAAGTTCTCCTCGCTGGAGAGGTATCGGCAGGCCCTGTCGGCCGTACGTCCCCTCCTGGAAGACCTCCAAATCCTGGGAGAATACCATGCTTCTTTATAAAACGAACATACTGATATGATTATTAAACCCGCCAACAGAACCCTTTCGGTTAAGGAATACTACTTCTCCATCAAGAACAAGGAGATGGCCAAGCTCAACGCCGAGCGTGCCGCCAAAGGTCTGGACCCCATTATCAATCTGGGAATCGGCTCCCCGGACGGTACGCCTCCGCGCCCCGCGTTGGAAGTGCTGGCCCGCGAGGCCGTCAAAGACGGTGTTCATGGTTACCAGAGCTATACCGGAATCCCGGAGCTGCGAAAGGCTTTTGCCGAATGGTACGCCCGCTATTATGGCGTAACGCTGGATCCCGCCTGTGAGATCCAGCCGCTCACCGGCTCCAAAGAGGGCATCCTCATAGCCTCGCTCACCTTCCTGAATCCCGGCGACGGCGTGCTCATCCCGGACCCCGGCTATCCTACTTATACATCGGCCTCCCAGATGTGCGACGCCCGCATTATCAAGTACGACCTGTTGGAAGAAAACGGCTGGTATCCCGATTTTGACGCCCTGGAAAAAATGGACCTCACGGGCGTGAAGCTCATGTGGACCAATTATCCCGGCATGCCCACCGGCGCCCAGGCCACCCCGCAGCTGTACGAGCGGCTGGTGGACTTCGCCCGTCGGCACCAAATCATGATCATCAACGACAATCCCTACAGCTTTATCCGCACCACGGAGCACATTTCCATCCTGGCCGTGCCCGGCGCCAAGGACTGCTGCCTGGAGATGAATTCCCTTTCCAAGGCCCATAACATGGCCGGCTGGCGTTTGGGCATGATTGCCGGCGACGCCGCCTGCATCAAGGAAATCCTCAAGGTGAAGAGCCAGATGGACTCCGGTATCTTCCGTCCCCTGCAGCTGGCTGCCGTTGAGGCTCTCAACGCCGGCGAGGACTGGTTTACCGAGCTTAATGCCGAGTATCACCGCCGCGAGAAGGTGGCCTGGCGCATCATGGACGCCCTGGGTGCCACTTACAGCACCGATGCCGCCGGCCTGTTCGTCTTCGGCCGTCTTCCCAAAGGCATAGCCGCCGTGGAAGGCAAGACCCCCGGCGAGGTGGTAAGCGACAAGCTTCTGTACGAGGCGGGCGTATTCATCACCCCGGGCTTTATCTTCGGCCATAACGGAGAGAATTACATCCGCATTTCCCTGTGCGCCAAGGTTCCTACTCTGGAGAAAGCCCTGAATAAGATTCTCTCGCTTCGCTCGGAATGACATTGTCATACCGGGGCCGGAGGCCGAGTGTATCTCAAATAGAAGTAATATGACATTAGGAGTAATAGGACTGGGCCTTATCGGCGGCTCGCTGGCGCTGGACCTGAAGCGTCGCGGCTTTGCCGACAAAGTGCTGGGCGTTGAGAACGATTCCGTGGCGGCGCAGGCGGCGCTCACCATCGGCCTGGCCGATGAGATGGTGCCCTATGAGACTTGCATAGAAAAGGCCGACATCATTGTGGTGGCCGTTCCCGTGGGCACCGCGGTGAAGATGGTTCCCGACATCCTGGACAGAATCGAAAAGTATCCCGCCCCTGGTGACAAGATTGTCATTGACGTTTGTTCCACCAAGAGCCAGATCTGCCACGCCGTGAAGTATCACCCCCGGAGGAAGCAGTTCGTGAGTACGCACCCCATGGCCGGTACCGAGTACAGCGGTCCCTGGGCGGCCGAACCGGGCCTGTTCGACGGCCGCGCCTGCATCTTCGCCGACTCGGAAGAATCGGCCCCCAAGGCGGTGAAAGTCATTGAGGAGATGTACGGCGTGCTCAACATGCGGCCCCTTTATATGAACTCCGAGCAGCACGACGTCCATACGGCGTATGTGTCCCACATTTCCCACGTTACTTCTTTCGCCCTGGCCCTTACCGTGCTGGACAAGGAAAAGGACGAGAAGCATATCTTCGACCTGGCTTCCGGCGGCTTCGCCTCTACCGTCCGTCTGGCCAAGTCCAATGCCGACATGTGGGTCCCCATCCTCACCCAGAACCACGACAACGTGCTCCATGTGATGGACACCTATATAGAAAAGATGCAGCAGTTCCGCGAAGCCGTGAATAACTACGACGAAGACAAGATTCGCGAACTGATAAACGAAGCTAATCGTATAAAACGAATTCTCCGCTAATGGCACACGAACTTGATATTATCCCCGGGACCGAGTGGGGGTTCTTTACCCTGCCCCGGCCCATGTGCATTGCCGGTCCCTGCAGCGCAGAGACGGAAGAACAAGTGATGGAAACAGCCAAGGGCCTTGCCGCCTTCGGCATTCACGTATACCGCGCCGGTATCTGGAAGCCTCGCACCCACCCGGGTTCGTTTGAAGGCGTGGGCACTCCCGGCTTGAAATGGATGCGGCGTGTCCAGCAGGAACTGGGCATGAAGGTGTGCACCGAGGTCGCCTCCGAAAAGCACGTGAGAGAGAGCCTGGCCGCCGGTATGGACATGGTATGGATCGGTGCCCGTACTTCGGCCAATCCTTTCCTGATGCAGGAGATTGCCGACGCCCTCAAAGGCACGGACATCCCCGTGCTGGTAAAGAATCCCGTGAATCCGGACCTGGAGTTGTGGATTGGCGCCCTGGAGCGCCTGAACCGCGCCGGTGTCCGCAAGCTGGGCGTCATTCACCGCGGCTTCTCCACATCGGCCCCCATCCTGTACCGCAACGACCCGGGCTGGAGGATTGCCATCGAGCTGCGTACCCGTTACCCGCAGATGACCTTCTTTGCCGATCCGTCCCACATGGCCGGAGACCGCAAATACCTTCAGGAATTGTCCCAGCGGGCTATGGACCTGGGTCTGGAAGGCCTCATGGTGGAAAGTCACCGTTGCCCGGACCAGGCCTGGAGCGACGCCAAGCAGCAGCTTACCCCGCGCGACCTTCAGACTCTGCTGGAGAGCCTGGTCATCCGTGAAAACACCTCCGACAACGAGGACTACAAAGAGGGAATCGACGCCCTTCGTGCCCGCATCGACGTCCTGGACGAGAGTCTTCTCAAGCTGTTGTCGGACCGCAATAAGATCAGTAACCAGATTGGTCAGTACAAGCGGGACCACAACGTGGCCATCCTGCAGGCTGTCCGCTGGGAGCAGGTGCTCACGGACATGATCAATAAAGGAAAAGTACAGGGTCTGTCCGAAGAAAGCGTCAGCGCCATTTTCAACGCCATCCACGACGAGTCTGTCCGCGTACAGAACGAGGTGATGAAAAAGTTATAAGCCGTACACGCCTTCCACTTCCGGGGCTTCACCGCCCCAGCGTTCGGCTACATAATCTAAAGTAGAAAAGATTTCTTCCGGGTCTTTGGAGGTGACCAGCTTGATGCGGGTCTCTTTGAAGTCCCGGAGTCCTTTGAAGTAGCAGCTCAGGTGGCGGCGCATCTCGTACACGCCGGTCACCGGACCCTTCAGATCCAGGGACAGCTGGAAATGGCGCTTGGCCAGGGCCACCCTGTCGGCCACGCTCATGGGCGGAAGTTCCTCGCCGGTGTCCAGCAGGTGCCGGATTTCCGTAAAGATCCAGGGATGGCCGAAGGAGGCGCGTCCCACCATGATTCCGTCCACGCCATAGCGCTCGAAGGCTTCCTTTGCTTTGGCCGCCGTATTGATGTCGCCGTTGCCGATGATGGGGATGCGCATGCGGGGATTGTTCTTCACCTGGCCGATGAGCGTCCAGTCGGCCTCTCCCTTGTACATCTGGCAGCGGGTGCGGCCATGGATGGTAAGGGCCGATATGCCCACGTCCTGCAGCCTTTCGGCCAGTTCCACAATAATCTTGGAGTTGTCGTCCCAGCCCAGGCGGGTCTTGACGGTAACAGGCTTGGAAACCGCCTTCACTATGGCCTCGGTGATGGCCACCAGCTTGTCGGGCTCGCGCATCATGCCGCTGCCGGCGCCCCTGCCTGCAATTTTGGAAACGGGGCAGCCGAAGTTGATGTCTATGATGTCGGCCCCGTGGCCTCCGGCCAGCTCGGCGGCCTTGTCGGCCATTCTGGCAGCGTCCACCATGGCTTCCGGCAGGCTGCCGTAGATTTGCACGGCCACCGGAGCCTCTTCCTCCAGCGTGCGCATCTTGGCGATGGTCTTGGAAACATCCCGGACCAGGCCGTCGGAACTCACGAACTCGGTGGTGACCATGGCTGCGCCCGCCTCCCGGCAAAGGATGCGGAAACTGGCGTCCGTAACGTCTTCCATGGGCGCCAGCGTCACCGGCCTCTGGCCCAAGTCAATTGTTCCGATTTTCACGCTGCAAAGATAGTGAAAAAACAGATTCTTCGCTTCGCTCAGAATGACAGACCTTTTGTCATCCTGAGGAATGAAGTGACGAAGGATCTGTATTTTTTATTATCTTTGTAAGATAAAAGAAACGTTTATGGAGAGACACATAAAGACCATCGGCATTCTTACTTCCGGAGGAGACGCCCCCGGCATGAACGCTGCCATCCGTGCCATTACCCGCACGGCCCGCTTCCACAACATGAACGTCGTAGGCGTCATGCGCGGTTACCAGGGACTCATTGAAAAGGAGTTTGTCAAATTCACTTCTTCCAGCGTGTCCAACACCATCCAGCGCGGCGGCACCATCCTCAAGACGGCCCGCTGCAAGGATTTCCTTACCCCGGAAGGCCGGAAGAAGGCCTACGAGAATATGGTCGAGGCCAAGATTGACGCCCTGGTGGTGATTGGCGGCAACGGCTCCCTCACCGGCGCCCAGCTCTTCGCCCGGGAGTACGATATCCCCATCATCGGCCTGCCCGGAACCATTGACAACGACTTGTATGGGACGGACTCTACCATAGGCTACGACAGCGCCCTCAACACCATCGTGGAATGCGTGGACAAAATCCGGGACACCGCCAACAGCCACGACCGCATTTTCTTCGTGGAGGTGATGGGCCGCGACGCCGGCTTCCTGGCCCAGAACAGCGCCATCGCTTCCGGCGCAGAGGCCGCCATTATCCCCGAAGGCAAGACGGACGTGGACCAGCTGGCCGAATTCATCGAGCGCGGCAAGCGCAAGAGCAAGAACAGCGCCATCGTGCTGGTGAGCGAATCGCAGAAGGACGGCCACGGCGGCGCCCTCTACTATGCCGAACGTGTGAAGAAGGAATATCCCCAGTTCGACGCCCGCGTCACCATCCTGGGCCATCTGCAGCGTGGCGGCACCCCCAGCGCCTACGACCGCATCCTGGCTTCCCGTATGGGTTATGCCGCCATCGAGGCCCTGCTGGAAGGCCAGCGCAACATCATGATCGGCATCAAGAACGACGAAATAGTGTACGTGCCCATCTCCCGCGCCGTCAAAACCGACAAACCCATTAACCAAGAGCTCATCTCAGTACTCAACGTACTTTCCATGTAATGCTGTACAGGATTATCCTGGCCCTGCGCCATTTCGCTTACGACAAAGGCCTCAAGAAGGTCCGCAAAGCCTCCGTTCCCACCGTCTGCGTGGGTAACATCTCGGTGGGCGGAACGGGCAAGACTCCCCACACGGAGATGATCCTGAGGCAATTGCTGCAAAGCGACAACTGGGCCTACCGCAACATAGCCGTCCTTTCCCGTGGCTACAAGCGCCGCTCCAAGGGGTTCCAGCTGGTTCCCCGGGACGGATCGGCCCTCCTCTACGGAGACGAGCCTGCCCAGATGGCGCACAAGTTCCCTTCCGTCACCGTAGCGGTAGACAAAAACCGCATAAGGGGCTGCAAGAAGCTTACGGAAACCGGAACGGAAGAAAAAGGGGCCGACCTTATAGTCCTGGACGATGCCTTCCAATACCGCAAGCTGGCCGCTACGCTTAACGTAGTGCTGGTAGACTATAACCGCCCGGTGAACAAGGACCACCTGCTGCCCTGGGGCCGCCTGAGAGACCTCCCTTCCCGTCTCAAGAAGGCCGACGCCGTCATTCTCACCAAATGTCCGCCTTACCTGGACGAGTGGGAAAAGACGCAGTGGCGGGGGAGGCTGGGCCTCAAAGCCGAACAGGCGTTGTTCTTCACCACCGTCTCCTACGCTGCTGCTGAACCCGTGTTTCCGGAGGCCGATCCCCACTACATCTACGCCCAGCGCCTGGTGCTGGTGACGGGTATCGCCAACGACGCTCCGTTGCGCAGCCACTTGTCGGACACCTATAAGATAATACGCCGGCTGGAGTTCAAGGACCATCACCGCTATACCCGCGGAGACATGCGCAAGCTTGCATCGGCCATCAAAGAGAACTCTACCGCCTGCCTCATGACTACGGAAAAGGACGCCCAGCGTATGCGGGACGTCAAGAAAGTGGACGACAAGGTGAAGCAGCGTCTTTTCTATGTCCCGGTCCAGGCCACCTTCCTGAGTCCGGAGGAAGAGGCGGCCTTCGCCTCCTTCCTGCTGGAGCGCCTGGGTAATCCTGTAGAATAGGAGATACGCTCGGCCTCCGGCCTCGGTATGACATTGTCATCTCGAGCGTAGTCGAGAGATCTTTTTTGGTATTTTCACAGAAAATGCGTACCTTTGCGGTCCCTCTGAATGTAGGGGGATCGCAACTTTTATGTTAAACCATTAATAATCAAGACAGTGGACACACTTAGCTACAAGACAGTTTCCCTGAACAAGGCAACTGTGAACAAGGAGTGGATCCTCATTGATGCAACCGACCTCGTGCTCGGTCGCCTGGCTTCCCGCGTAGCCCTCGTGCTCCGTGGCAAGAACAAGCCCGGTTATACCCCGCATGTGGACTGTGGTGACAACGTCGTCATCGTCAACGCCGAGAAGATTCGTCTCACCGGCAAGAAGATGACCGACCGCGTTTACACCCGCTACACCGGCTATCCCGGCGGCCAGCGCTTCACCACGCCCCGCGAGATCCTTGCCTCTCGTCCCGAGGAACTCATCCGCAAGTCTGTGCGCGGTATGCTGCCCAAGACCCGTCTGGGCGACAAGCTCATCAACAACCTGTACATCTATGCAGGTCCGGAG
>JAFZWC010000014.1 GCA_017617475.1 Bacteroidales bacterium | reverse complement strand
TGGTGCGACCTCACGGCCGACGGCCTGGACCGCAAGCTGGTCCTCCGCGGCGACGGCACCTCCGTGTACATCACCCAGGATCTGGGCACCGCCGAGCGCCGTTTCGCCAACTACAAACTGGATTCCCACGTGTACGTGGTGGGCAACGAGCAGGATTACCATTTCCAGGTGCTCAAGCTCATCCTGGGGAAGCTGGGCTTCGACTGGGCCGACCAGATTTACCACCTGTCTTACGGCATGGTGGAACTTCCGGAAGGCAAGATGAAGTCCCGCGAGGGTACGGTGGTAGATGCCGACGACCTCATCCAGAGCATGTACGAAGAGGCCAAGAAGACTTCCGAGGAAAGCGGCAAGCTGGCCGACCTGTCCGAGGAAGAAAAGGACAAGCTTTACCACATGATCGGCCTGGGCGCCCTGAAGTATTTCATTATCAAGGTGGATCCCAAGAAGACCATGCTCTTCAATCCCAAGGAGTCCATCGACTTCAACGGCAACACCGGCCCCTTCATCCAGTACACCCACGCCCGCATCTGCAGCATCCTGCGCAAGGCTACCGTGGCTTTCGGCCCCCAGAGCATCAAGGCCGATGTGGAGCCCTCCGCCAAGGAAATCCGCCTCACCCAGCTGCTGTCCCTGTATCCGGGCAAGGTGGCCGAGGCCGGCGCAGCCCTGAGCCCCGCCATCATAGCCAACTATGCCTACGAACTGGCCAAGGAGTTCAACCAGTACTACCACGACACGCCCATCCTCAAGGAGGAGAACGATGCCGTGCTCAAGTACCGTCTGGAACTCATTAACGTCCTGGCCCGTACGCTCAGGAGCGCGATGGCATTACTTGGAATCGAGCTGCCCGAAAGAATGTAGCACACTCCCTATCACTTCGTCCATCTGGGCGGAAGTTTCCAGCGGAAATCCGAAGGCTGCCACTTGGTAGCCTTTTCCGTTATACAGGGTGGCGGCAGGGATGTCGGTACCCTTGTAGCGGAGGAGAATGCGGGTGTCCTTGCCGGCCGGAGCCAGGCCGTCGGCGTTGTCCACTTTGTATACGAGCGGTGACCACGCGCGGTTGTAAGAGACGGTGGGCAGCCCGGACTTGGCCTGCGGAAGGGCAAAGCCCGAGACATCGCCGAAGTTGGTCACCCACTGGTAGCCCAGCACCTGCTTCACAAAAGTGCGCGTGGCTTCCGGGGCCTTGGGGACACCGGGGTAGAGCGCATCCCAGGCGTCGGTGGCAATGTATGCGCCGGAAAGGAGCACGTGGCCACCCTTGCCGGTAAAGCTACGGATGGCGTTTTGGAGCGCTTCCGGGAACACCTGGAACTTGTCCGGAACGGCGCCGCGGCCCACGCGGGTGGTGAGCTGTTTGCCGCAGATCAGATCCAAGGCAAAGGCGTCGGACGTGCCGTCAAAACTCTCGGCAGAGGCCGATTCAAAGGCGTACCCGGCTTCCAGCACAGCCCGTCCGTGGGCGGCCACGAAGTCAAAGGTATTGCCGGCAATCTGCGAACCGCACATGTCCGTGAAAGACCCGCCGAAGCCCGGATTGTCGTTGGAGGTGTATTCGGAGTTCCGGTCAAAGTTGAACACCGTACCGGCATAGAGGATGTCCGTGCCCCACGGCACGCCGCTCTCCAGATTGTCGGTAAATCCGGCATACTGCGGAGTGTCAAACCACGCCGGGGCCGATACACGGGTGAAGTTGTTCACCACCACCACCTTGCGGGCGTCGGCCGAAGGAAAGCCCGCCGCCAGCACCTCGGAGGGGAAGCTTTCGCCGCCGGCGTTGCAGGCCGTAATCTTGAAACTGTACACATGGCCCGGTTCCAGGGGCAGCCGGCATTCCGGCTGGGACACCTGGCGTCCGGCGTCGAAGCCGCCGTCGTCCACGCGGGTATATACCTTATAGTAATCGGCCTTGGCCGTGGGTTCCCGGGAATCGAGGGTCTCGGCCCAGGAGAGTACGGCCTGGCGGGTGCTGTCCAGCTGGGCACGGAAGCCGTGCACCGGCAGCGGCTGCACTACGTAGGGAACGCCGTAACGGGCGCTGAGGAATTTCAGGATGCCCTTGTACACGCCGCGGCAGGCCGTGAAGCGGAAGCCCGGATCCAGGCCGTAGCGCATGTCGGCAAAGTTCTGGTGGGAGAGAAGTTCCAGCAGCAGGCCCGGCACACCGGTGGTGCGGCTTTCGCTGTAACTGCGGTCCCAGATCTCGCGGCGGGTCCAGTCGGGCTCATAGGCGGCGCGGATGTCTTCCACCACCTGGGTTTGCACCAGGTCGGCCAGAAGCCTGGCGTTGAGGCGCTTTTCCCCGTCGGGGAGCAGTTCGGAGCCGTTGCATTTGAGCGTGTAGATGGCCAGGGTGCCCACGATGGAGTCGTTGGGGGTTACGCCGGCGTCGGTATGGAAGGCCAGGGACAGGTCGATGGGAATGTGGCGGCCTTCCTTGTCCGGATTCACGCGGGAACCGCCGCTGATTTCCTGCACCCAGGCGCCGCGGCCAGCGTACTCCTTGGTGTATTCACGATCCCATTCGTCGGTGATGGCCAGGTCTATGCCGCTGTACTGGAAGTTGTACAGCGAGCCTTCTATGTAGGCGGGCATGCCGGAGAGGCTTCCACCCCTTTCCACCTTGCCCATGCCGCCTCCGAAGCGCACGGCATCGGCCGTCACTACGCCCAGCTGGGAAGAGAGATTGGTCAGTTCCACGTAGCCGTGGTTGCCTTTGTCAAACAGATAGGTGCCCAGGTAAATCCACATGCCGCCGCCCATCTGCTGGTTAACGTGCTTCAGGGTTTCGCCGCCCAGGTGATGGATAGTGTAGCGGGCATCGGAAGTACTCTCCGGGAGGGTTTTGTAACTTACATATACGGCATAGGAGCCCTTCTCTTCAATGGTAGGTCTCCAGATGGCACGGGCCGGTTCTTCGTCCTCGCGGGCGGTATGGATTTTCCGGGCCGATCCTTTGCTGAAGGGGAAATCGTAGCCCTTGTAGGTGGCGCTGAAATCGGCAAAACCTGTTCCGGCATCCTGCCAGTCGCCTTCTTCCTGATACCGGCCTCTGGTGCGCACGGCGGGGCCGCGCCCTTCGGTGAAGGCGGGGTCGTTGTCGCAGACCACCTCGCGGGTCTGGATGTCCCGCTCACGCGGAGTCAGTACCACGGCGCCTGCGTTCTCCAGCATGGGAATGAGGAAGGGGAGCACGTAGCTCTGGGTGTAAACGTCTTCCAGGGTGCGGTGGTTGGGCGAACGCTGCCAGTCCCAAAGGCCCAGTTCGTCGTCAAAATAGCGGCCATGGCTCTGCCACAGGGCAATATGGCGTCCGCTCAGGCCCTGGGGCCAGTTGTCGGCCCCTTGTACCAGGGGAGTGGTCTTGGGCGGCTCCTTGACGCGAAAGGAAGTGCTCAGGGCACTGCCATCATAGCCCAGGGCGGGCTGGGGCATGGCCGAGAGTTTCTGTCCCTTGGCATACAGCGTCCCCACTTTGTAATTGCCCAGTTGGGTGACGCCCAGTTCCTGGATCTGCTCGGTGAGCCAGGTGATGTCGCCTTTGCGGTAGGGCTGATACAGCAGGTTGATGGAAAAATAGAAGTCCAGCACGTTGCCGCGCGCCAGCACTTTTTCCAGCTTGAGGCGGGAACGCACGCCGGTGCGGCGCTGGAGACGCACTTGCAAAGAATCTACGACTGTATTGAAATCCCGTGCCCTGGGAGTCTGTGCCAGGCTGGGGAGTGCCGCAAGCACAAGGGCGAGAGAAAGGATAATCCGTTTCATTTTTTCTGTTTGCTCAAATCCCAAATGATAACCAGGACGGTGCTCAGGGTGATGCTCAGGGCATCGGCCGTCAGATCCAGAGGGTCTCCGCTTCGCCAGGTGGTGAGGTGGGCCTGCCCCCATTCCGTTCCCAGGGCCAGCAGAAGGCCCAGGACCCAGGTGATTCCCGAGAACAGGAACGTGGCCTTGGGTGTTTCCGTATATTTGTCAAAAGCCAGGAAAGCCAGGATGGGGAAGGGGAAAAACATGCAGAAATGCACCAGCTTGTCGGAGGGAATGCCCAGGATGGACCACGGCACGTCGGGGGTGCTCTCGAACTTGCCGAAGCACAGATACAGTACCGCGGCCAGGTATACGAAGAACAGAACCCTCAGAATCAGTTTCTTCTTGTCCATCAGTCAAAGAGGAGTTCGCCAAAGAATTCGGGTCTGTGGAAGTCCGGCTTGGGGGTGTCGATGGGGCTCCAGCTCAGGTAATGGGGGTGGGCGGTTTTGTCGCCGCACTTATAAAAATTGGCCCGGATGCTCTTGGGGAGGTTTTCCGGATCCGCGCCGATGAGCTTGAAGGGAATCATCACGCCCACGCGCCAGGACTGCAACCCTTGGAGATCCTTCGTCGGCTTTGCCTCCTCAGGATGACAAAAGCTGTCATTCTGAGCAAAGCGAAGAATCTGTTCCATCTCTTCCGCCGGCCTTGCCACGCGGTTGTGGCGGTCTTCTCCGCGGCAGGCAAGGACCTTGCCCAGGGCGTTGATTTCAAAGTTGTAATAGGTGTTTTCTTTCGGGTCCAGAAGGAAGACTTCCACGCAGCTGTCTTCCCACTGGCGGCCGTTGTCTTCCGTATTTTGGACGCGAAGGTCCAGGCCGCTTACGCGGAAATCCACTACCAGGGCATCCCGGGTGCGGGCTATGCGGCCGCTGCAGAAAGGAGCGTAGGGAAAGGTTTCCGGCCAGTTGACACAATCTACACGGAAGCGGGTGCCACCCAGCTCAAGGGCGGTATCCAGGTCTTGGTTCTTTATATCAATGATGGGGACGTGAAGGCTTGTCATAGTGCTTGCATGTCATTGAGTTTCTTGTAATAACCACCCAGGGCGATGAGTTCCTCGTGCTTGCCGCGCTCAACAATCTTACCTTCGTGCAGCACCACAATCTCGTCGGCATGGCGGATGGTGGAGAGCCGGTGGGCGATGGCAATGGTGGTGCGGGAACTCATGAGGCGGTCCAGGGCATCCTGGACGGCACGCTCGCTCTCGGTATCCAGGGAGGCCGTGGCCTCGTCCAGGATGAGGATGGGCGGGTTCTTGAGGATGGCGCGGGCAATGGAAAGCCGCTGGCGCTGGCCGCCGGAAAGCTTGGAGCCACGGTCGCCGATGTTGGTCTGATAGCCTTCCTCCTTCTCCATGATGAAGTCGTGGGCGTTGGCAATCTTGGCGGCCGATATGACATCGGCCTCCGTGGCACCCTCTACGCCGAAGGCTATGTTGTTGAAAATGGTGTCGTTGAAGAGGATGGGCTCCTGGTTCACGTTACCCATGAGGGCGCGGAGATCCTTTACCGCCACGTCGCGGATGTCCTTCCCGTCCAGGGTGATGCGGCCGCCGGTGACGTCCCAGAAGCGGGGGATGAGGTCTACCAGCGTGGATTTTCCGGCGCCGGACTCGCCCACAATGGCAATCATTTTGCCGCGGGGAATCTCCAGGTCTATGCCCTTGAGAATCTGTTTCCCGTCCTCGTAGGAGAAACTCACGTTTTCCAGGCGGATGCTCTGGTTGAATCCTTCCAGCTTCTGCGGCTGCGCGGGGTCCTTGATGGGATTATCTGCATCGAGGATTCTGTTGATGCGCTCCATGGAGGCCAGACCCTTGCGCACGCCGTACGTGGCACGGGACAGTTCCTTGATGGGCTCGATGACGGAGTAGAGGATGACCAGGAAATAAATGAAGGTGGAGGCGTCCATGAATTTGCCGCCGCCTATGAGGCTTTTGCCGTTGATGATCATGATGCCGCCCACGCAGAGCACGATCATGAGCATCACGGTGCCCAGAAACTCGCTCACCGGATGGGCCGTGGCCTGGCGGGTGCTCACGCGGGCCAGCTTGCGGCGCATGCGGTCCGTAATGTCGTGGAAACGGCGGCGCATGGTTTTCTCGGCATTGAAGGCCTTCACAACACGCAGACCGCCCAGGGTTTCATCCACCTGGCTCATGGTGTCGCTCCAGAGGCTCTGGGCCTCCAGGGAAGAGCGCCGGAGTTGCTTGCCGATAAGCCCCATCACCCAGATGAAGGCCGGTGCAAAGACAATGGTGAAGATCATCATCTCCGGGCTCATCCAGGTAAGGAAGCCGAAGTAGATGACTATGAGGATAGGATCTTTGATGAGCATGGAGAGCGAAGCGATGATGGAATTCTCCACCTCCGACACGTCTCCGGTGATGCGGGCTATGATGTCTCCCTTGCGCTCTTCCGTGAAGAAGCCGATGGGAAGGCTCAGGATTTTGTCGTAGATACGGCAGCGGATTTCCTTCACGATACCGGTAGAGATGGGAATCATCACGGCGTTGGAGCCGAAGTAGCAGCTGGTCTTGAGGGCCGTGAACAAAATCATTACCGCGGCCAGCAGGAACAGGGTGTTCACCGCTCCGTATGTGCCGGCAAAGTCCGATACATAGAAGTAGAAGTTGTTGATGACCTTGTCCTTGAAGGTAAGATCGGCATCCCAGGGAATGAACTCGTATACCGTGTCGTCCACCTTGAACAGGATGTTCAGAAGGGGTACCAGGACGGCGAACGAGAAGATGTTGAAGACGGCGCTCAGGATGTTCAGCACCACGGCGCCCACCAGATAACCCTTATAAGGAGAGGCGTACTGCCTCATCAGTTTCAAGAAATCGTGCATAGCATACAAAGTTAACAAAAAAATCCCTATCTTCGTCCTCCTGAACGAAAACCATACTATGACAAGACACTTCTTCAGAATGGGAATGGCCGGCCTGGTGGCCGTGACCGCCCTCGCCGCATGCCATAAGAACGAAGAACCCACACCTGAGCCTCCCAAGCCGGAGGTAACCAAGTATTCCGTCAAGTCCTTGTCGGAAATGACCCTGAAAGAAAAGGTGGGCCAGCTGTTCAACGTGCGCCCGGAAGTCCTTTCCCCCGAAACGTCCGGTTATGTGACCAAAGGTACGCAGGCCATGACGGATTTCTTCAAGGAGTATCCCGTGGGCGGTATAACCCTCTTTGCCGGCAATATCACCAACCCTACCCAAATCAAGAATTTCAACAGCTTCCTGCACGATTTGGGCAATTATCCCCTGCTGTGCGTGGACGAGGAAGGCGGCCGCGTGGCCAGAATAGCCAAAAACACCAACTTCAGCGTTCCCGTCTATTCCAGCATGGAGTCGGTGGGTAAAACCGGAGACCCCAAGAATGCCAATAAAGCGGGAGATGATATCGGCACCTATCTGATGAATTATGGCTTTGACATGGACCTGGCGCCGGTGTGCGACGTTAACACCAATCCCAACAACGTGGTCATCGGAGACCGCGCCTTCGGGTCGGATCCCACGCTGGTGGCCAATATGTCTTCCGAGTTCCTCAAGGGCCTTAAGCATGCCAAGGTGGAAGGCTGCCTGAAGCATTTCCCGGGCCATGGCGACACCTCCACAGACTCCCATTACGGCTATGCCGAGTCCCTCAAGACTTGGGAAGAGTTGGCTGCCTGCGAGATGCTTCCCTTCAAAAAAGGCATCCAGGCCGACGCTAAGATGATTATGACGGCGCACATTTCCCTTCCCAACGTGACGGGCAAGGATAATCCTGTTCCGTCCACCCTGTCTCCCCTTATCCTGCAGGAGAAACTCCGCGGAGAGTTGGGTTATAAGGGCATCATCATTACGGACAGCATGGGTATGGGCGCCATCACCAAGCAGTATTCCGCTGGAGAGGCAGCGGTACTGGCCTTGGAGGCCGGCGTAGACATTGTCCTGGATCCGGAGGACTTCCGGACTGCGTTCAAGGCCGTGATGGACGCCGTGGAAAGCGGGCGCCTGCCCATGAGCGTGATTGACGAAAAGGTGTCCCGTGTGCTGGATCTGAAAAAGAGCATTCTCCAGTCCAGGGGCTTACTGAAGTAAATTACAATACTTTATCCAGCCAGAAGAAGATGAGGCGGATGCGGGCGGCCAGGATGTCGTAGTCCAGCGACTCGGGATTGTCTTCCGGCTTGTTGTTTCGGTAAGTGATACCGGAGGTGAACATGACCGCCGGGATGCGATTTTCCAGGAATACCCGCTGGTCGCTTATCTGCCGGTAGAACAGCCGGGTAAAATCCTTGCTTCCATAATAGTCGTACCCCAGTTCAAATCCAAAACCGGGCTCGTGGTTAATCCTTTCCAGGGTATTCCGGCGGCCGGTAGATTCATCGGACAGCATCATCAGGTACCGTCCGTTGTCTTCGGTGATGGGGGCCAGGGTGGATCCCAATTGCTCCAGATTCACCACCATGTCAATCTGCGAGGGTTTGATGGCTTCGCCGGTAACGGGGTCCAGCAATTGGCCGGCCGACAGTTCCCGCCAAAGGCCCTCGGCGCCCGCCAGGTTCTTCTCCTTTCCGTCCAGGGCTACCACCAGGAGTCCGTGGCGGTATTGCTTGCGGCAGGAGTTCATGTGGGTGACCATCCGGGCAATCTGCAGCAGGGCGGCTACGCCCGACGCGTTGGCATCGGCCCCCGGGAAGAAACGCCCGCCCAGGGTGCCCAGATTGTCGAAGTGGGCCATGAGCACCACGTAGCGACCGGGGTTGTTGTAGCCCGGGATAATGCCCATGACGTTGCGGACCATTCCGTTGGGAGTAAGGAATCCGTGGAGATAGGTGCCGTTCAGGGGTTTGAGACCCATGGCGAAGAAGTTGTCTTCCAGCCAGACGGCCGCTTTCCGGTTTCCTTCCGTTGCTGTGGCGCGGCCTCCCAATTCCTGGGAACAGAGATACTCTACGTTGGCGCGGATGGAGTCCCGGACCAGCACTTGGTCGGCATTGACGGGGCTGATGGAATAGCGCTGGGCGGCGGCCGGAACGCAGACGGTCAGAAAAAATATTATGAAATAATTTCTTATCTTTGTCATTTGGCGCGAAATTAGATATTTCGTGGCTGAAATGAAAATTTTTTTGATGAAAATCCGTCCGCTAGCCCTGCTTTTGGCCCTGCTGCTTCCCATGGCGGCGCACGCCCAGTACGACAAAGACGTCTTCTCCTTCCGGGGCCGTTCGGCCCTGCAGGACGGGCGCCTGAACGAAGCCGTGGCCAATTTCAACGTATTGGCTCAGCTGGACTCCACCGACTACTGGACCTTCTTCTACCGCGGTATTGCCAAGTATAACCTGGGAGATATCCGCGGCGCCAGGGCCGATTTCTCCACCGCCGTACGTCTGAACCCGGTTTTCACCTCCGGATACCATTACCGTGCCATCACGGAAAGCCGCACCGGCAATTATGACGGCGCCCTCCAGGACTTGGAACAGGCCATCCGTCTGCGTCCCGGGTCGTCCGGCCTCTATTTCACCCGCGGCGTCACCTATTTCCTGAGCCGTCAGTTCGAGCGGGCTGTCACCGATTTTGACAAGTACATCCGGCAGGAACCCAAGGATCCCGCATCTTACCTTAACCGCGGTGCCTCTTACCTGTTCCTGGGTGACACCCTGAAAGCTTTGGCCGATTATAACCAGGCCATCAAGATTGACCGCTTTGAACCGGAGGGCTATCTTCGCCGGGGTGGCCTGGAAGCGTCCCGGGGTCATCACGAAACGGCCATGCAGGATTTCAACAAGGCCATTGAACTGGATTCCACCATGACGCTGGCATATTTCCAGCGCGCCCTGGTCCAGGCCGACAAAGGGGAGCTGAAAGGCGCTATGAAGGACCTTAACACGGTGCTCAAATACGAACCCGGCAACGCACTTACCTTGTATAACCGAAGCCTCCTGAGTGCCCAGGTAGGGGATTATGAGGGTGCGCTGGCCGACATGGACCGCGTGATCGCCATCAACCCCGGCAACGTGCTGGCGTATTTCAACCGCGCCGGTTACTTCATAGAAATGGAACGCTGGGACGACGCCCTGGCCGACTACAACAAAGCCATCGAGCTGTATCCGGACTTTGCCAAGGCCTACCAGAACAGGGCTTATGTAGAGCTCCAGATGGGCATGACGCGTGCCTCCAAGGAAGACTACCGCATAGCCCGCACCAAAGTGGCGGAATACCAGAAGGCCACCTCCGGAGGGGCCGATTTCTCCGATACTACCAAGAAATACAGCAACCTGCTGGCCTTCGATGCCGATTTTGCCCGCAACGGAGGCTTCGAGGACGAGATGCTCCGCCACCGCGACGTGGATATTAACCTGAAGCCCCTGTACCGCTTTGCCGTGGTGGAGGAAACCGACAACGCCAACTATGCCCTGGCGCACCGTTACGAGAACCGCCTGCTGGACAACTTTGTGAACGGAGCTCCGCTGCCGGTCACCATCATCGCCGGCTCCGACAAGCTTCCGACCACTTCTCCCGTACTCACCCAGCCGGTGTACAACGAGTTCTTCAAAGCCTTGCAGGAGGCGGGCCTGAAGCAGTATTCATCGGCCCTGCTCCATTACAGCAAAGCCGTGGATGCGAAGGATGAGGCCGACCCTTACGCCAATTATTACAAAGCGTTTTACCTGATGAACCGCGGAGCCCTTAGGGCAGAGATGATTGAGTTCATCGCCTCCTTCGAGTCCAACGTGCAGACGCTCACCATGGACGACCGGGGCAACACCCGGGCCCGTGTGCGCGAACAGGTGAGCCGCGAGTACGACTATTCCGAGGCCCTGGCCGACATGGAAGCCGCCGCCGCCCTCCTGCCTTCGTTCCCGTACATCCAGTTCAACCTGGGTAACCTGTACTGCCTGAGCTCCCGCTTCGTGGAAGCCATCGACAGTTACGACAAGGCTATCCGCCTGTATCCCTGGCTGGGCAGCGCCTACTTTAACCGCGGGCTCGTGCTCATTTACCTGAAGGACAAGGAAAAGGGCTGCATCGACCTTTCCCGCGCCGGCGAACTGGGAGATGAGGACGCTTACGGCGTAATCAGCCGATACTGTGAGGAGGAGAACCGTCCATGATGCGATTCGTGAGCTTCTCCAGCGGCAGCTGCGGTAACTGTGCCCTTTTGCTCGGCCCCGATTCCGGCATCCTGATTGATGCGGGGGTGGGAATCCGCCGGATTAAAAAGGAACTGGAAGCCCTGCATCTGGGTTATGAGAATATATCGGCCATCCTGGTGACGCATGACCACGGAGACCATATCCGTTCCCTGGGCTCTTTCTGCAAACGTGTCTGCGCGCCCGTCTGGACCACTCCTACCCTGCACGAATCCCTTATCCGGCATCCGTTTACCCGCGACTGGGTGGGCCCCTGCCGCCAGGATCTCCAGGCCGGCGTGTGGAATCCCGTTACCCGTGACTTTGACGTCCAGTATTTCGTGGTTCCCCACGACGCCACCCAGTGCATAGGCTTTGCCATCCGCTGTCAGCAGGAGCTTTTCGTGCTCATGACGGACATGGGACACACCACCGAAGAAGCCCTGGAATGGGCTTCCCAGGCCACCACCGTAGTCATCGAATCCAATTACGACATGGACATGCTCCTGGGCGGGGATTATCCCCAGGTGCTTAAGGACCGCATTTCCCATGGAATAGGACATCTGTCCAACGATGCCTGTGCCGAGGCCCTTCCCAAGATTCTGCATCCCGGCCTCCGGAACATCTTCCTGTGCCATCTGAGCGGGAACAACAACACCCCGGAACTGGCTTACGAAAGCGCCCGCCGCGCCCTGGCGGACGCCGGCGTGGAACCGGGCAGCATCGGCCTCCGCGTCCTCAGACGCGGGATGGCTTCTCCGCTGCTTACTCTTTAGTACAGGATTCCGTTATCCTTGAGGGTGGACTTCAACTTGGAGGAGACTACTATCTCCAAGTCATTGAAGTCGTTATAGAAGGCGTCGTCGGCCTTGACACTGAACGTTACCAGCGTCTTTGAATTATCGGGGGTATAATTTTCGATACTGGAACCGGACCAGCGGGATGCCGTGAGTCCCGACTCGGAGAAGGGTTTGCCGGAGCATCTGTCTTTGAGCATGCGCATGGCCACCTTGAACTCCAGGCTGGAAGCCAGTCTGACGGAGGAGCCACTGGCCGTCCCCTTTTCAACGGTAAACGGCTCCGTCCGGCTGCCGATATACTTTTGGGCTTCTTTAGGCGTATTTACCTGCTGCCCATTTCCGTCCTTTTCCGCCACGGTATAATCCCAATGGGCATATCCGTACAGGGTGAAGCCTACGGTACAGTCGGTTTTGATGGAAGCGCCCGGGCCCGTGATTTTGGCTTGTAATGCAGAACCCGATGTGGTGAAGGGACTTACCGTCCATACGTCAATGAAGGTCATTCCGGTTTCGATGGTATAATCGCCTTCCTGGGTTTCCAGCGTGACGGAGATGCTGTGTACGCCACGGGTCTGGTGCTCATTGATCTCAAAGCTGTAACAGCCGTCGGTGTTGGCAACGGGCTCCTGGGAAGAGTAAGTGCGTCCGGCGGTATTGTCTTTGACAGAGACCTTGCTGATGTATTCCGGCGCCCAGGAAGCCGTCTGCACCTCCAGCGAGCAGGAAACCTCATTTACCCAGGAACGGACCTTTCCGTCGGCGGCTACGGAATTGCCGCGGGCATCCGTCCACACAAACTTGAGGGCGAAAGGAGTAACGTTCTGTTCCTTGGTTTTGGCGACAATCTGGGTTTTTCCTTCTTCAAATACATCGGCCCAGAAGACATATTTTTGGCCGACGGATGCCTCTCCGGCTTTCCAGAGGACTACATCCAGGGGGGCTTTGGCGTCCACGCCCTTATAAGGGGTGCTTCCCTCATTGCCGGAAGTTGTTTCCTTCCAGTAAACGATGACATCGCACTTTTCACCCTCCTTAAAGCCGAAGATATCCACCGTTCCGTGGGCGTCAATCTGATCGGCAAAGGTGAAACGACGGGGCGTAAACGTGGCCTCGTAAGGGCTGGATTTGACTATGTAGGAAATGACCAGTACCGTTTCGGTGCCGTTCCCCTTGAGGATGACGGAGAAGCTGCCCGTTCCGGCCTCTGAGGCGGTGAACGGGATGGTAAAGCTGTTTTCTCCCGGCACAATGCCGTCCTGCGAAAGGGTCAGATGTTTCCCATCCGTCTGGGAAACCGTGCAGGAGACGGCTCCCGTTTCGCTTGCATCCTTGCTGTAGGAAATGACCAGGGAACCGGAGACATACGGCATCACATCCATGGAGGCGCGGTGCCCGTCGGTGACGGTGAGGGAAGAAGACTCCTCTCCTGCAGTCATGGACAGGCTGGTTACATGAATGGTTTCAGGAGGGGTGAAATTCCCTTCCAAGGTAGCCTTATACTGGCGATAGGAGGCCAGCGTTTGTCCGGTGCCAACATGGACAGCCTGGATGGTAAGGCCGATTTCGCGCAGGTCGGCGGACAGTTTGATGCCCTCCAGGGTGATGGTGCGGAGCTGGCCCGTCACCACCGACACGCTATAGGGGGAGGCTCCGTTGTCGGGGGAAATGATGATTTCCCAGTCGTGGGAGTCCGGACCGTCTACCCGGACGTCCACCGAAGGATAGCGGGTAATGGCCCCGTTGTCCCAGTAGCCGGGCTTGACGGAAACCACGTTCAGTTTATATTCATCTATGTAGAATCTCTTCCCGCAGGAGGAAAGGCTGAGCAAAGTGAGGATAAGGATACCCCAGATAAAAATCTTTTTCATTCTACAAAGGTAATACTTTCCGTAAGAATTACAACGGATAGATCCCGGCCCCCACGAAATCAATGAGGGATTGCGGAGCTATGCAAATCTGAAGGCCGCGGACGCCGGCGCTCACATAGATGGTGTCCCAGAGGAGGGCGCTCTCGTGGATGAAGGTGGGGAAAGGTTTTTTCATGCCGATGGGGGAGCATCCGCCCCGGATGTAGCCGGTGAGGGGAAGGAGTTCCTTCACGTGAATCATGGCGCAGTTCTTATTTCCGCTGATGCGGGCCGCCACCTTAAGGTCCACTTCCATGGACCCGGGCACCACGCATACGAACAGACCGTTCTTGTCCCCCCTCAGAACCAGGGTTTTGAACACGCGGTCCAGGTCTTCTCCCAGCTGTTCGGCTACATGGGAGGCTTCCAGATGCTCCTCGTCCACCTCGTAGGGGACAAGGGTGTAGGAAATGCCCGCTGCGTCCAGCAGCCGTGCGGCGTTTGTTTTCTGAACTTGCATACGGCAAATTTACGAAAAAAACCTTACCTTAGTAAACAGATTCTTCGCTTCGCTCAGAATGACAAGATTGCCTCGAAGTGACTATGGAGCATAGCGACCCAGGGGGCCTGGGGGATTAGGCCCCCAGTTAGTCGAAGACTTCTTGACAAATGCTCCGGCATTTGTCATCCTGAGGCTTTAGCCGAAGGATCTGTAAACCATTATGACGGCACAGGAAGTTTTACATACTTACTGGGGTTACGACGGTTTCCGGCCCATGCAGGAGGAAATCATCCACCAGGCACTGGAAGGGCGCGACGTCCTGGCCATCCTGCCCACGGGCGGGGGCAAGAGCGTATGCTTCCAGGTGCCGTGCCTCATGCGGGAGGGCATCGGCCTGGTCATTACTCCGCTCATCGCCCTCATGAAAGACCAGGTGCAGAACCTCATGGACCGGGGCATCCGGGCCATCGCCGTGCATGCGGGCATGAACCGGCACGAGGTGGACCTGGCCCTGAACAATGCGGCCTACGGAGACTATAAGTTCCTGTACCTGAGCCCGGAACGTTTGCAGACGCGGCTGTTTCAGTCCTATCTGGACGTTCTCAAGGTTTCCTACATTGTAGTGGATGAAGCCCACTGTATTTCCCAGTGGGGATACGATTTCCGTCCCAGTTATCTGGAGATAGGGAAGCTGCGGGAGCGCGTGGACGCCCCGGTGATAGCCCTTACCGCCACGGCCACTCCGCTGGTGGCCGATGACATCATGGACCGTCTCCAGTTCCAGGAAAAGAACCTTCTCCGTTCCGGTTTCGAGCGGCCCAACCTTAGTTACATCGTCCGAAAGACGCAGGACAAGCTGGGCCAGGTCCGCAGCATCTGCGAAGGGGTGGCGGGCAGCGGTATAGTGTATGTCCGCAGCCGGGCGCGCACGCAGGAGCTGGCCGATTCCCTGAAGGCGGCGGGCATCTCGGCCTCCTACTACCATGCAGGCTTGGGAGCGCAGACCCGCGCAGACCGCCAGAAAGAGTGGAAGGAGGACCGCGTGCGCGTGATGGTGTGCACCAACGCCTTCGGCATGGGCATTGACAAGCCGGATGTCCGCTTCGTGGTGCATGCCGACGTTCCCGACAGCCCCGAGGCCTATTTCCAGGAAGCGGGCCGCGCCGGTCGTGACGGGAAGCCCTCATACGCCGTCCTGCTCTGGAACGGAACGGATACGGCCCGGCTCAAGCAGCTGGAAGAGGTGTCGTTTCCCAGCCTGGAAAGCATGGAGGACCTCTATCAGAAGATGCACATCTTCTTCCAGATTCCCTACGACGAGGGCGAGGGGCGCATGCTCAAATGGGACATCAAGGAGTTCTGCAAGCATTATCACCTGCAGCAGGCCCCCACTTACTATGCTGTGAAATACATGGAGAGGGAAGGGCACTGGATTCTGTCCGAAGACATGGACATCCCCACCCGGGTCAAGATAGACGTGGACCGCGCGTCCCTGTACAATGTGGATTTGCCGGACCCGGCCATGCCGCAGGTGCTGGAAACCCTCATGCGCCTGTACACGGGCGTCTTTTCCTATCCCACTCCCATCGACGAGGAAGCGGTGGCCAGCCGTTCCGGAGTGAACGTCTCCGGGTTGAGGCAGCTGCTGTATCAGCTGAGCGTCAATCATATCATCCGATATATCCCGGCCGATCACGCGACGGTGCTGTTTCTCCAGCACAACCGTCTGCGGCCCGGCAACGTTCAGCTGAGCCCCCAACGTTACCAGATGCTCCGCAGCACCTATGCCCAGCGCGTGCAGTCCATGATGGAATATGTGGAGACAGAGGACGGATGCCGTTCCCAATACCTGCTCCGCTATTTCGGCCAGGAGAATAGCGCCCCTTGCGGAAAGTGCGACATCTGCCGCGCCGCCAAGGCACGCCCGGAGGACCTTCCGGACCGGCTGAAAGCCTGGATAGGGGCACGGAAGGGAATCTATACCTTGAAACAGATCCGCACGGCCTTCGGCACGGCCGATGAACAATACCTGGACGTACTCCGGGAGTTGATTGACCGGCGGGAAGTGCCGCCTTACCAGGAATGAGCGCGACCAAAGACATATTGCTACAGCGCATCCGCAACGGGGGCGTCCTCTCCACGGGGGCGCAGATCCGTCTGTGCTTCATGCTCAGCTACCCGGCCATCCTGGCCCAGTTGTCCTCGGTGCTCATGCAATACATCGACACTTCCATGGTGGGGCACCTGGGGCCGGCGGCGGGCGCTTCCATCGGCCTGGTTTCCACCTGTCTTTGGCTCTGGGGCGGCTTCTGCTTTGCGGTCTCATCGGGCTTTTCGGTTCAGGTTTCGCACCTGATCGGCGCCAACGATTTCAAAAGCGCGCGCAGTGTGTTGAGGCAGGCGCTTATTGTGGCGCTGGGATTCAGCACCGCGCTCGCCCTCATTGGGGCGGCCGTCTCGCACAGCCTGCCCTACTGGCTGGGCGGAGGCCCCGACATTGTGGAAGACGCCGGCAAATATTTCCTCATCATAGCGCTGTTCATGCCGGCCATGCAGCTGGACTGGATGTGTGCGGCCATGCTGCAGGCCAGCGGAAACATGAAGGTCCCCAGCCTGCTGAGCATAGGCATGTGCGTGCTGGACGTGGTTTTCAACTACCTCTTTATCTATGTGCTGGATATGGGTGTGGTGGGGGCCGCCATAGGCAGCGGCCTGGCCGAGGTCATTACGGCTGTAGCCATGCTCTCGTTCCTGGTTTTCAAGAGTCCGGAACTTAAACTTACGCAGGAAAGGGGCAGTTTCCGCCCTACGGAAAAGGTGGTGAAAAAAGCGCTGGGAATAGGAGGGCCGATGGCTTTCCAGAACCTGCTGCTGCGAGGCGGATACATTGCCGCCACCGTGATTGTGGCGCCGCTGGGGACCATAGCCATAGCCGCCAACTCCTTCGCCATCACGGCTGAGAGCCTGTGCTACATGCCCGGAGCGGGCATAGCCGACGCGTCCACAGCCCTGGTGGGCCAGTCCCTGGGAGCCCGGCGCAAGGAACTGGCCACCCGCTTTGCCTGGATTACCACCCTCATGGCCATGGGCATCATGGGCTCGCTGGCCATCCTCATGTATATCTTCGCCCCCGAAATGATGGGGCTGCTCTCGCCGGATGCGGCCGTAATCGACCTGGGCGCCCGGGTTCTCCGGATAGAGGCCTTCGCCGAGGTGGGATATGCCGCCGCCATGGTCATCTACGGAGCCTGTGTGGGCGCCGGCGACACCAAGTGGCCCAGCGTCATGAACTTCGGTTCCATGTGGGTGGTGCGCATCATTCCGGCCATCTTCATCACGCGCATCTACGGCCTGGTGGGCTTCTGGGTGTGCATGGCTGTGGAACTGACCTTCCGCGGAAGCATCTTCCTGGTGCGCCTGATCCGCGGCACCTGGCTTAAAAACGTTGAAGACATATGTTAGCTATCGTTCTTCCCAAGGCCGACGACAAGATTTTATCGGCCCTTACCTTTCAGAGATGCAAAAAGTTCAAAGTGTACCTGGCCAGCGGCGAGGCGGAGGATTACCCCTCGCTGGACGTGCGGCATGGCAGCTGGTCGCAGGTGGAAGAGCCTGTCCTCTGCATTCTGGAACCCGGCGCCGTGCCGGACAGGAACTTCGTGGGCAGAATAGCCCTGGCCGTTTGGCTGCATCCCAGGTTTGACGTCTACCACGTGAACGTGGAGGGGCAGAAGGCTTTCCCGCGCAAGGCATCGGCCAAAAAGCTGTTCAAGCTGGCGGTCTATGAAGGCGTTCAGGCGCCCCTGTCCTCCTTTGTTTTCCGCACCGAAGCTCTGCGCGCCAAGGCGGTATTCAAGGCCGATGGCACCCTGGACGTGCTGCCCACCGTGTTCTCCTGCGTACGGGAGCGCCCCGTGAGGAATGTCTGGAGGGGAAAGCTTCAGTGGGATGCTCCGGTTGTCCCCTTGACGGAAACAGCCGTCCGCGAAAGGCTGGACTTGTTCCGCTGGACGGAAGATTACTTCGGCGACGACGATTATCCGCTCACCGTCGGGGACCAGCTCAAACTCTTCGCCGACGAACTGATTAAACTGACGCTTCCCGAAGAAGAACTTATGACCATGATGGACAGTTTCCTGGTGTCTCAGGGAACCATCCGCAGGGTCCGTGCCCACAATGCCCTCAAAAACGCCCTGAAGGTTAAAGAATAAATGCTTACCTTTGCACCATGTATTACGTTTGCAAAAGACTCGAGATATCAAGCGCCCATGCCCTGCACCTCTCCTATGAGAGCAAGTGCGAATCCCTGCATGGCCACAACTGGATTGTAAAAATCTACTGCAAGAGCGAAACGCTCAACGAAGACGGCATGGTCACCGACTTCACCCACATCAAGAAAGACATCACCACCGCCCTGGACCACAAGAACCTCAACGAGGTCTTCGACTTCAACCCCACCGCCGAGAACATAGCCCGCTGGATCTGCGACCACGTGGACAACGCCTACAAGGTGGAGGTCTGGGAGTCCGAAATGAACATGGCGGCGTATGAGAGGGATTAGCAATAGCCTGTGCCTTTGAAAACCGTCGCTTCGCGACCCCTCCCACTTCGTGGGCCCCTCCCTCTTATGGAGCCGAGGGTGGCTACAGGTTTTCAAAGGCACAGGCTATTGCAAACACTGTCATTTCGAGCGTAGTCGAGAAATCTCTATGTATAAGGTCAACGAAATATTCTATAGCCTTCAGGGGGAAGGTTACTGGACGGGGACGCCCATGGTTTTTGTGCGGCTTAGCGGGTGCAATCTGCAGTGCCCGTTCTGCGATACGGACCACGTGGCATTTACGCAGCTTAGCGCTTCGGCCATTGTTGAAGAGGCTTTGAAACTGGGCGAGGAGTGCCGCCGCATCTGCCTTACAGGCGGAGAGCCTTCGTTGCAGGCCGACGAGGCGTTGCTCCAGGCTTTCCACGAGGCGGGCTTTACGGTGCACATGGAAACCAACGGCACGCATGCCCTTCCTGCCGGGGTAGACTGGATAACCCTGAGCCCGAAAGAGCAGGTGGCGGGCCTGAAAGGAAACGGCACCGTGGTGATTCCGAAGGCCGATGAAATCAAGCTGGTGCTGGCGCCCGGCGTGGATCCTTCGGCCTGGGCCTCCTTCCCGGCCACCTGGCATTTCCTCCAGCCCTGCGACGTCTCCGACCCCGTCCGCAACCGCGAGATTCTCCGCCAGACCATAGACTACATCCACACCCACCCCCTCTGGCGCCTCTCCCTCCAAACCCATAAGCTCCTGGGAATAAGGTAGGCTTACAAAAGAAGGTGACTCAAAAGTGAGTTGCCTTCTTTTTTTATAGGGAGGGGTGTAGGGTGCCGGGGGGACTCCGTTCCGCTTCGCTCCACTCCGGCCCCTCCCACCGTCTGGCTCGTCCACTTCGTGAACGGCCAGCCAGC
>JAFZWC010000013.1 GCA_017617475.1 Bacteroidales bacterium | reverse complement strand
TGCCCATGTTACCGAACACCATGCTCTGCACGTTCACAGCGGTGCCCCAGTCATCGGGAATCTTTTCGATGCGGCGGTAAGCGATTGCACGCTTACCGTTCCAGCTCTTGAACACGCCGCCGATGGAACCCCAAAGCTGGGCCTTGGCATCGTCCGGGAATTCTACGCCCAGAACTTCCTTGATGCGCACCTTGAAAGCTTCGGCCAGGTCTTTGAGCTGATCGGCGGTGAGCTCGGTGTCGCTCTTGTAGCCGTTGGCCTTCTTAACATCGTCCATCATGCGGTCCAGCTGCTGGCGGATGCCCTGGCCGTCGGCGGGCTCGATGCCCTCGGCCTTTTCCATCACCACGTCGGAATACATCATGATGAGACGACGGTATGCGTCATATACGAAACGGGGGTTGTTGGTCTTCTTGATGAGGCCAGGGATGGTGGCGGAGCAAAGGCCAATATTGAGGATGGTGTCCATCATGCCCGGCATGGAGCTGCGGGCGCCGGAACGGCAGCTCACGAGGAGCGGGTCGTTGGGGTCACCAAATTTCTTGCCCATGATCTTTTCGGTCGCTTCCAGAGCGGTGGCCACCTCGGCCTTGAGCTCGGGAGTATAGCCGCCACCCAGGCGGTAGTACTCGGTGCAGCACTCGGTGGTGATGGTGAAGCCTGCGGGAACGGGCATGCCCAGGAGGTTCATTTCGGCCAGGTTGGCACCCTTACCGCCCAGGAGTTCTCTCATCTTGCCATCGCCTTCAGCGTGCTTACCACCAAAGCGATAGACTCTTTTCTTGATTTCTGCCATATTACTTACGATTAGTTTTTAATATATTTTACAATTTTCTGGCTATAAACATGCAAATATATAAAAAAATCGTGAAATTTGAAACAGATTCTTCGCTAACGCTCAGAATGACAAAGACGTGTCTTGTCATCCTAGGCTATCCAGCCTGCGATGTCGGAAGGGTCGAAGTCGTAGGTTAACGGCTTTCCGTAGCTTTTTTGGTAGCAGGCGACCTTGGCGTCGTAGTCGGCCTTGCACATGGCGAAGCTGTTTTCTCGGGCCGATTTTGACGGGTCCGGGAAGACAGGCGGCAGCACGTGGAGTATGGTGCGCACGTCCCGGAAACCGGGGGCGACCTCCTTCTCCAAGTCCTGCAGTTCCACAAAGGTGGGCACCACAGGCACGTTGTATTCGGCCGCAAAAAGGAAGGCTCCGCGCTTCTGGGGGCGGGGTTTGCGGTAGTTGAACCACATCTCCTGCTCGGGGTAGATGAGGATGAAACGGCCGGCGTCCAGGTGCTTTTGCATGAGGGTTCGGAAGGCGCCGTTCATGTACGAAGGTTCCTGGATAAGGGGGATCACGTCAATGTTGCGCAGCACGAAACCGTTCAGGCCGGGCATCACAAAGTTGGTCCCCTGGCTTATGGCCACCAGGTGTCCCCTGCCCGTCTGTTTGGCCAGCGTGCGGTGGATGCCGTTGTCGAAGGGGTTGAAGTGGTTGCTGGTGAGGAAGGCGGGGCCCTGCACGCCGGAGAGGTTCTCCAGGCCGACTATCTCGTTGATGCCGTCGCTGTAACGCCGCATCCAGCCGTCCACTATGGCGCGTGCCGCCAGGTTCTTGAGTTTGAAGCCGACGGTGCCAAGCTTGGATACGTAGTCCAGGATGTCGGCCCTGAGGGCCTCGGGGTCCCATTGAGGGTCGAAGGGCTCGGTTTTGTCGTTGAACCGGCCCTCCGAAGCTGCCTTGCGTATGTTCTCGATGGCCGATTCCCGGCCGGGCGTGACTAGGAGCATAAGCGCAGTTCCATGCGGGTGTCAATCAGGGAACGGAAAGACTGCTCGCTGCCGGTGAGGCGGGCGGCCATGGCAATGAGCTTCTTGATGGCACCCTTGTAGCTTCTGACGGCCTTGGTGTCTTTGAGGAACTGCTCCTGGCGGGCGCGGATATCGGCCTCGAAGCCGCTCTGGGCGGCATATTTCCAGAAGATTTCCTCGTAAGGGGTGTGCTCATTGAGCCAGGGCTTGGAGGCCAGGTTGAAGTGAATGATCTGCGGGTTCTCCAGGTTGGGAAGACACTCGGACGGCATGGCGTTCCAGTTGGGGTCCAGGTAGTGGATGACGTCCCAGCACAGGGCGTTCAAGTAGTCCTGGTCGGGAGCCACCGTCTGCAGGGCATAGGTTTGGGCCCAGTGGAGGAACCGGCCGCAGAGATCTTCCTCGCGGAGGCGCCGACAATTGAGCAGCAGCACACCGGAGTTCACGTAATTGCGGTGGTCCACGCCCACGTAGCGGTCAATATAACGCATGAAGGGGGCTATCTTCTGGATGGAATAGTCGGCCACGGCACCCACCAGTTTGCCGCCCAGGAGTTCCTCCCACAGGCGGGAGATGTCACCGGGCACCACCAGGTCGGCATCCAGGTAGATGGCCTTGTCGTACTGGGGGAAAAGCACCGGGATAAACAGGCGGAAGTAAATGGTGAGGGAGGCGAAGGCGCCGAAGCAGTGCTTTTCCAGGGCCTTTACGCCCGACAGCTCCCGCAGGCGGCTGGAAAGGGCGAAGAACTCCAGCTGGAAATCTTCTGTGGCCAGGGCTAGCAGGCGGCTGCGGTTGGCGTCGGAGATGTCGTCGGTGAGGATGTGGATCCGGTAAGTATATCGCGGGGATGCGTTGTCTTTGATGGAAGCAATGGCCGTCGCCAGGAAGGGCGAATAGGCGTCATTCACGGAAAAGAAAATGGGAACAACTGGTTTCATAGTACTTTTTCGTTAGAATTCTGACGCAAAGTTACGCGCACCCGGCGCGACGGAGAAAAGAATGTCACAGGGACGAATGTGGTGTGACCAAAACCACCATTCTGGGATAAAAATGCCCGTTTTGGGACGAATAAAGAATAATTCGTATATTTGTCACAGCAAAAAAGTGACCGATGAAAACCATTGCCCGTACTTTTTACAAGATGCCCGTGATAGTTATGTTCTTTGTTACGGTGCCCTTGTTCTTCTTCCTCTTCGTGCTGGCCTACAAGCCCTTCGACATGGAGGTCTTCCTGGCTGTGGGGCAGGGCCGATACGCCCTGAACCTCATCATCGCCACGCTCATAGTGCTGGGCGTCATGGTGTTTTCACGCATGCTCCTATTCCTGCTGCGCGGCGTGCTGGACCTCAACTGGTCGCTCTACGTGCTATGGTGCTTCGGGGAAGCCATCGTGGCGGGCCTCTTCCTGTCCATCCCCATGGGTATAGGCTGGGCCGATCGGCCATACTTTACCGTGATGTCGCTCTGCATCCTGTACATGGCGGGCATCCTGGTCTTTCCCCTCTCCCTCATCTCCATGGCCGTCCAGCTGCACGTATTAAATAAAAGGGCCGACCTGGCCCCTGCCGTGGACGAGAAAACGCTCATCCGCTTCTACGACGAGCAGAAGCGCCTCAAGCTGGTGGTGGCCTCGGACGCCGTGTTATACATTGAGGCCGAAGAGAACTACGTGCATATTGTGCATCTGGACAATGGCAAGGTGAAAGATTTCGAGCTGCGCTCTTCCATGCGTGCCCTGGAGGAAGTGCTTCAGCGGCACGGCCTGGTGCGCTGCCACCGCAGTTTCTTCGTGAACGCCGCCCACGTGGACCTTCTGAAAAAGGACGTTAACGGCTACGCTCTGGCCCAGCTGGATCAGGAAAAGGTGAAAAACATTCCGGTGAGCAAAAAGTACTACGACTCCATAATTTCCTTACTCAAATGAGTTTGAGGTGTTTACGGATAACAATCTGAAACTAAAAATATTTATTTAGCTATCAGGTATCAAAAAGACTTGTTTTCCCAGTAAAAATCCGTAACTTTGTATTGGGCAACGAAGCAATTCGTGTCCATTTGTTAAGTTCGTTTTATATACCTGAAAAGCACCCTTGGGGAGGGGTGCTTTTCTCTTTTATGGCCTCCCCAGGCCCACATGCAGGCGCATTGGCGGTGCACATACCTGGTATGTACGCCAAATCGCCTACAGAGTGGGGTGCCCGTGTACATACCTAGCCCCAAAGTGGCCAAATATGGAGTTTTGCTATAGGTATGTACAAGAAAACCTCATCCGCATGCAGAAATCCTGTACATACCAGGTATGTGCTCCCTCTAATAACAAACGGAACAATCTAACATACCAGGTATGTGCTCCCCTGCTAATTGGCGAAGCAGTCCAGGACGGAGGTTGGAGCGAAGGTGGAAGAAAAAGCACCCATGTCGTATGCGCCCCAGGTGCCAGATACCGTGCTGCCGGTGTACTTGGACAGCTCGGCCGGTTTTCCGTAGATCTCCGGTTTCCAGCTGCCATTGACCTGCGGTTCCCAGTAGAAAACTCCAGCGCAATAGTCCAGCTTCTGGACTTCGCTCACAAAGGAGGCCAGGACAGAGGCGGCGTCAGACTTGGCCGGCTTTACACCCACCTCAGAGATAATAATGGGAATCTGGTAGGCAGAATGCAGTTTCCTGATCTGCTCCAGGGCCTTCTGGTTACAATAGGTCGCAGTGAACAGGGTCTCCACCTGGGGATAATGGGACAGGGCTATGGCGTCATACTTGCCACCGGCCTCCTTTACTTGTTTAAACCACCAGTCATTGTCTTCGTAAGCATGGTCCAGGTGAGGCATCACCAGGGCCGATGAATAAATGGCCTTGGCGGCATCGTAACCGGCATTGTAGAGCCTGGCAAAATGTTTGCGGCCATCTGTAATGTCGCCTTTGTCCGTCCATAGCTGACCAGCGGGCCAGAGCATGCCGTTGCGCGTCTCGTTGCCAATCTGTATCCATTTAACCGTTACACCGGCATCTTTCAGCGCCTGCAACACTTCCTTGGTGTGGGCCGATACATGCTGGCACATCTTGTCCAGATTATCCTTATCGGCCTGCCAGGCCGAGGGAATGGTCTGGCGGGAAGGGTCGGCAAAGAAATCGCTGTAGTGGAAGTCTATCATGAGGTCCATCCCGGCGGCCTGCACCTTCTTGGCCACGGCCACCACATCGGCCTTGCCGCTCCAACCCTTGTAGGGGTCCACCCACACGCGCAGGCGTATGGCATTGATGCCGCAGTTCTTCAGAACATCCAGCAATGCGGCTTCCGTGCCGTCCTTTTTCTTGAACTTGACGCCGCCGGCCTCCATTTCCGAGGCCCAGCTTATGTCGGCCCCTTTGGCAAAGGAGGTTGCAGGAGGGTCCGGCGTAGGCGGTTCAGGGGTAGGGTCATCCGAGTTGGTGCCCCCGCAGGACAGGATGGCCGCAAAAAAAGCAGCCATGAAAAACAGTTTCTTCATGGCTGCAAGTTACTGATTATTTATTCAAAATCAAAGTTCGAAGATCACGGATGAATGGGCCGACAGGACCAGCCCTTCATCGGTGATGAACGCCGTGCCCAGCAGGGCTATGGGGTTAGAAATGTTGTCACTCAACTTAAGAGTCCTCTCATTGTTGCCCACATTGTGAATGACAAGCAGTTTCTGGGAGCCGGCGGTCATATACCACGAGGCGATACTATTGTCAGAGATGCTGGTCGTGCTCATTTCGCCTTCGGCCAATGCAGGATAGGTGTTACGGAGCTGTCCCCAGGTCTTATAGGTATTCAGAAGACTGTTTTCATCGGTCGATTGGGTCTCAACAGAAATGCTTCCCTTGAGCATATCGTTGTCTACCTTATTATTTACGCCTTTCTTGGCCACCTTGCTGCCTGCAGCATCCCACACAATAGGAGCACGGATATACTCATCGTCCAAATGATTCTTATCATCCAAACCTCTCCAATATCCTAGTTCTTCGCCTTGATAAATAAACGGTTTCCCAGGTGTAGTCAGCAACATGGCGCAAGCCTGCCTTTCCTTGACAATGTCCTTATTCAAATCATCCGCAGCCCGGTAGAAAGACAACCATTCCTTATCATTGTAAGGGTTTTGTATTGATTTAATACTAGACTTGTCGTGATTGGTCATAAAGAAAGAGGTAATAGCCGTAGAGGCATCCTTTCTGCTTTTTTCATGATCTGTGATATACCCGATCACCTTAGAAGCATACGCTGCCCCCTGGGCATTATTTACCGCAGGCTGAAGTGCGTGGCGCCAGAAATCAAACTCAAAGTTGGAAGGTAAGCCACCGTAATACTTCTGTTCCTCAGCATGACCGCCATTCCAGGCTTCGCCTACCATAAAGATATCATCAGAGTGCCCCGCTGCCTTATATGCCTCATTCACAGCATCATACCATTTACTCAGAAACTTAATGTTCGCGGTTGCCGAGGCAGCATATACCCAGACAACGGCATCCAGACGGAATCCGTCCACACCCAAATTCACCCATTTGATGGCCGATTCTACCGTTGATTTAAAGGCTCGAGAGTTTTCGCATTCATCAGGCTTACCATAGTTGAGGTCCGGCATGCTTCCATCGAAACTGGCATAGTATGAGGTGGTTTCGCCAAAGACAATATCAGCCGCTGTCGAGCTATCCAAGGCTAGGGGCTGACCGAAAGTAATCACATTCTTATTGGTTTTGCCGCCATATTTGGTGCCGTTGTCCCAACTGGAGGTAGAAGTACGAACTAAGAAGCCCCAAGGGGTATCGATATCAGCCACCACCTCATAGGCGCCATCCACCTCTTTCATGGGGATACATTTGCCTGGATTCTCAGCATAAATCCAAACTTTGGCGCCAGAGACATCACCTGTTACCGCAGCCGTAGACTTGTTAACAGTCACTGTAGAAGGCTTTCCGTTGCTCATGGTTACCTTGAAGTGCAGGCGGCCCTTATAGCCGATATTGCCATCGCCCAGAGAAACCCAACCGCCCATACCACCAACGGCCTCGGTAGGATAGTCTCCGTTTGACAGCACATAGTAATCCCGGTAGGGACTGTTCTTGGGATCGGCCTTTACACTTTTGAACCACTCTGTGCCTGTACCGCTATGGTTCAGGACGTAGTCCATGTATATCTTGATACCTTTCTCATGGGCCGCGTCAATGAGTTCCTTGAAATCGGCCTCAGTGCCAAAGAGAGGGTTCAAGGCATTGTAGTCATTGACATCGTATCCGTGGTAGGAATTGGTCGGATGCGCCGGAGAAAGCCAGAGGGCTGTTACGCCCAAGCCGTCCAAGTAATCCAAGTTTTCCTTGATACCCTTAAAGTCGCCTATACCGTCTTTCCCGTCCCCATCTGCAAAACTATAGACGAGCAACTGGTACGTAGTAGAAGCCCGCTTGTTTCCGTCAAATTTGGCGGGGTTAGGCGTAACGGGTTTCTTTCCATTACCATTCTGGCTCACCTGCACGGACGCCTGCTTCTCCTGGCCGGAGAGGCTGGAAATGAAAAGGATATTGGCGCTGCGGCCCATGTCCGTGTCATTTTCATCCACCGTCACGGTAACGGAACTGCTGCCGTTGCCGGAATTCTTGTCCAGATGAATCCAGTTACCTGCCGGCGTGGCCGTCCAGGAACCGGTGGTACTCACATTGATGAGTTTATGTGACTCATCTACAGCTGAATAGGAAAGGGAGCTGGGACTCACCGTTAGGTTGAGTGTCTTGGTTTCCGGTTGTTCTTTTCCTTTTTCGCCGCAGGCCACCAGCAGCAACAAGGCCGACAGAAGGCAAATTGTTTTTCTCATAACAGCTATTGTTATCTCAAATAAAAATACTACTTTTGCAGAAGATAATGAAGAATGATCAAGATTCTGTGTTGGACTGTTTCCTTCGGCGAGGACTTGCTCATTCTTTTATTTTATCTACTATGGAGTAAAAATCCACAACTCCTGTTATCCAGTTTTCCCTAATAACAATGTAGGAATCCTCTCCGGCTATTTCTGTTCTATAATACCGGTAGCTATAGTCGGGACGAACGGGATCAAAAACCTCAAGTCACTCGCTCGTGTCATCCCTATTGTTGTTTCTCCTGTAATAATAGGGAATAATCCCGGATATTATCGGTGAAAACAAAAAAATGTTTTAACCGATAATAAGAAACAACAAATAAAAATTGGCAGACGGGCGTCCGGTCAGGGGCGCCCGCCTGAAAAAATTACTCGACAGCGGTAATCAGAACCTCTTCGGCAGCAGGAGTATAAGCAACCTTATAGTTCCCGGCCTCGGGAGTCTTGATGTTCTTACCAGGGCCCGTCACCGTGAACTTGGTGCCGGAAGTGAAGGCAAAGCCTTCTTCGGCATAGCCACGGGTGTCGGCGTCGTCCCAGGAAGCATTGCGGCGGATCTTGAACTCACCTTCCAGCTTGATGGAGGCGATGGAGTAAACACCGGCTTCCAGTTCAATCAGGTTGAAGTCCTTGCTCCAGGTGGTTCCGGCGATGCCGCCGATGAGTGCCCACTCGGCACGGTAGATGGTCACTTCTTCCTTCTCGGCGTCGTACGCCACCACGAAGATGCCTTCCTCGGGAACGTTGATGTTCTTACCGGGAGAAGCCACGGTGAAGGCCTCCAGCGGGGTGAACTTGAAGCCATCCTCACCATAACCGCGGGTGTCGGGATCGGCCCAGGAAGAATTGTTGCGGAGCTTGAATTCACCGCTGATCTTCACAGCGTCGCTCCACCAGCGGCCGTCTTCGCCCACCGTCATGAAGAAGTCCTTGCTCCAGGTGGTTCCAGCGATGGAACCGATGAGGGCCCAACCCTGCAGGTAAACGATGCCCTTGTTGGTATCGTAAACCACGTGGTACTTACCAGGGGTCTCCACCTTCAGGTTCTTACCGGGATGCACGGGAACGACGGGAACGCCGGCTGCGAGCTTGATGCCATCCTCTTCACCGCCGATGCAGTCGGCATCGGCCCAGCTGTTGTTGAAGCGGAGCTTGAATTCGGAAGATTCCGTGAATTCGAGTTCCTCACTCACCCAAACGCCTTCGTCATTGGTCATGTAGAAGTCCTTGTTCCAGGTGGTTCCGCTCACTGAGCCAATCACGGACCAGGTGTCGGAAGGAAGGGCAGGATCCACCGTGATCTTGAGGTTCTCCAGATCGAAGGTGACTACGTACTCGCCTTCTTCTTCCAGCATGATGTTGTTGTCACCGGTGTTGGTGGCGTCAAAGGCCTCACCCAGTTTCACAAACGCACCGCCGTAGCTTTCGGCCCAGTCGTGGTTGTGACGGATCTTGAAGCCCTTGGCATTGAGCTTGGTGGCAGGGCTCACCCACTTGCCGTCGGTGAGGACCATGTCCACGTCGCCGCCCCAGCCGTTGAAGTCGCCAATCAGGGACCAGACGTTGCCTTCCGTGATGGTGATGGTGGGAGCAGCTTCGTCCGTCAGGTTCAGTTCGGCCTTGTAGAAGCCGGCGGGAACGCTCAGGTTCTTGCCATTGGCTGCAGCCTCCACAGCGGTGCCCAGAGTTACCTCGAAGGGCTCCACGTCGCCGGCAGCACCCAGGTTCTCGGTCCAGGCGGCGTCCTTACGGAACTTGAACTGGCCGTGAGAGCCGTCTTCGCCGTCCTTGTTGGTGAAGTAACCGGTCCATACGCCGTCCTTCTCGGTCATGGCCGCATCGCCGCCCCAGTCGTTGAAGGCGCCGATAATGCCCCAACCCTGATAGGTGGGAGTAGGTTCGGGTTCGTCACCACCGCCCACGAGCGGGCTCTTGCCGCCCAGGGATTCCACAATCTTGAAGGCATTGGTCTCCGGGTTGCAGAGGAGGTCGTAGGTACCGTCGGCAGGAACGGCGAGGTTCTTACCGCCATTGGCGCCGCTGTACTCTTCGTCCAGGGAAACCACGAACGGCTCGGTGTCACCGGAAGCGCCGATGTTGGTACCCCAATCCAGATCCTTGCGGAACTTGAACTGGTCGTCCTTGGTCAGGACCACACCTTCGGCCACATGCCATTCGCCGTCGGTCATCATCTGGATATCCTTGTTCCAGCTCATTACGAAGCTGGCGATGGCACCAATTACGCTCCAGGTACTTACCTCTTCAAAGCCGGGATAAGTCTGGTAGGCCTCGTAGAGGGTAAGGGTACCGGCATCTTCATCCAGGAGGAGGTCGTAGAAGCCTTCGGCGGGAACACCCAGGTTCTTACCGCCGGGGGTAGCCTCGATGGACTCGCCCACCGTGAGCACGAACGGCTCGGTGTCGCCGGGGGCGCCGAAGTTGGTACCCCAGTCGGCATCCTTACGCACCTTGAACTGGTCGTCGGTGCCGAACTTCACGTTGCGGGCCACGTGCTTCTTGCCGTCGGTGGTGCTGAACATGGGACCATCGGCATTCCAGCTGTTGCCGGTGCTGGCGATGGAACCGATCAGGCCCCAAGGGCTGGTCTCGGTGTATTCCTTCCAGGGATTGCCCTTGACTTCAGGAACCTTCACGAAGAAATCGGAAACGGAAATCTTGCCCTCGGAATCTACGTGACCGTTGAGGCCGTTGTCCTTGGACACGTCCTGCATGGAAGCGCGGATAATCATTTCAAAAGAGGCATAGGATTCCTCTGCGCAGCCCAGGGCCATGAGGGCCTTGCTGATGTTGGCCACGGAGGCGGAAACGGAGCCGTCCTTGAAGGTGGCCGAAACCATCTTGTTGGCGCTTGCACCGTTCACGGAGGTAATTACCAGCGAATGGTTCACCGGCATATTGGTGTTGAAGTTCTGGTTAAAGGACCCGGGATTGTAAGTGGCGGAGATGCCGGCGTCGGTCACTTCGTAGGAAGCGAGGACGGGGGCGGTCGCCTGGGCGGGGTCGAAGACCGTCATCTTCTCCTGAATGCAGGAGACGGCGGCAAGGGCCACCAGGCCTGCAGAAAGTATAGAGAATATCTTTTTCATACTGTACATCTATTATTTGCCAGAATAGCCGGGGTTCTGTTCAAGATTGGAGTTGGCCAGACGGTCGCTGTCCGGGATGGGGAACAGGACGCGGTAAGCGTCAATGTCACGGCCATCCTTGACTTCGCCCTTCCACTGCCAGTTGTAACCGGAAGTGAACTTGCCGAAGCGGATGAGGTCGCTGCGGCGCCAGCACTCCTGATAGAGTTCGCGGGCACGCTCGTCCAGGATGTCGTCCAGGGAGAGTCCGTTGGCGGCAGGCATGCCGGCACGGGCACGAACCTGATTGAAGGCAGCCAGACCGTCAATTCCGGAAACGCCACGGGCCTCGCACTCGGCGGCCATCAGGAGAACGTCAGCATAACGCATCATGGGGAAGTCGGTGTCTACGAAGCCAAGCTCCTTGCCATAACCGCCATCGCTGGTACGGTTGCGGAACTTCATGAAAGCGTAGCCGTGGGAGAACTCGCCGATGTCGTCGATATCGGCCTGCTGGGTAGCGGTGTAGAAGAGTTTGCGGGCGTCCTTGTCGTCAAACTTGTTGTAGAACTCGGGCGTCATGCGCAGACCGCCCCAACCAGAGGAGATACCCATCTCGTCGGGATCCATTTCGCCGCCGGTGGAGGCGAAGATGAGGTAGTTGGTGCAACCGTAGCTCTGGGTGTACTGGCCATCCTGCTGCACGGCGTAGATGATCTCGTCGGTGCACTTGTCGTTGTCGGCCAGGAAGAGTTCCTGGTAGGCAGGATAGTTGCCGGCAGAGGTGGTGTGCAGGCTGTAGCCGTCGTTCATCAGGCTCTTGAGAACGGTGGCGCACTTGTCGTAGGCCTTGTTGCCGGTGTAAACCTCGGCGTTCAGGTAGAGCTTGGCCAGCAGGAACTTGGCGGCGCCCATGGTAATGTGGCCGGCGTCAGCGTTGGCGCGGGTCAGGAGGTGGTTGCCGTTGATGATGTTGTTGAGCTCTTCCTCCAGCCAGGCATACAGGTCGGCCCTCTTGATCTGAGGAGGGTTCACACCCACGATGTCTTCTTCCGTGGCAAAGGGAACATTGCCGAAGCAGTCGATGGCGTGGAAGTAGGCGATGGCGCGGATCATACGGGCCTCGTCGATGTAACGGGCCTGCAGGGCGGGATCGAAATCCAGCTTATTCACCTCACGGATGAACTCGTTGGCGGCGGAGACCTGCATCAGGATGCGGGAATAGAACGCATAGATGAAGGTATCATCCGTGGTCCAGTTGCCGTAGTGGAAGTTCTTGATAGTCTGGTCGTTCCAGCCGCAGACACTCTCATCGGTGGTGAGTTCCTGCAGGTGGTACAGACCGCGGACATACTGGGAGGCACCGCCGTCCAGACCGGAGATGGAAGCGCTTCCGTTGGGGCCGTAGTAACCGGAAGTGGCGAAGCCCAGGTAGACACCCGAAATGTAGCTGTCAAGAGAAGCCTTGTCCGTGAGCACCTTGTCCACGGTGTTGGCATTCGGGTCGATAGGGGTAACGTTGAGGTCGCCGATGCAGGAAGTCATGGCTGCGCAGACGGCGAGGGTACCCAGAATAGTATTGATCTTTTTCATATTCGTAACCCGGATTAGAAGTTAAACTTGACACCGACCACGAACGTTCTCGGACGCGGGTATACAGTTCCGTCCACACCGCCGTATACTTCGGGATCGATACCCTTGTACTTGGTGAGGGTGCAGATGTTCTGCACGGTACCGAAAATGTTGAGGGAAGCGTTACGATCGGCCGCCTTGAAGAGTTTCGGGAAGGTATAGCCGATGGTGAAGTTGTCCAGTTTGAGGAAGCTGCCGTCCTGCACATAGTAGTCGGACAGGTACTGGGCCTGGGAGAACATGGACTTGGGAGCGGAAGCAACACGGTTGGAGACGAACTGGTTGGTCCAGAGGTCGGCCAGCATTTCAGTGTCGGAGGCTACGTTGTTGTAGACCCAGTTGCCGATGGAGGCGTGGCCGCTGAGGGCTGCCGTCCAGTTCTTGTAGTTGAAGGAGGTGTTGAAACCGAAGGTTACGTCGGCGTCGGCGTGGTGACCCATGTACTTGTCGTCGGCGGTAATCTGGCCGTCGTTGTTGCGGTCCACATAAACACCGTTGATGGGGTTGCCTTCCTTGTCGTAAACCTGCTCATAGAGGTAGAAGGTCCTCATGGGATAGCCCACCTGGATGAGCTGCACGTTGTTACCGGTACCGCCGGAGATACCACCGGTCTCGATACCGGCAGCGTTCTCGTCGGAAGCGGTGAGCTTGGTAACTTTGTTCTTGTTGTAAGCGGCGTTGAGGCCGGCGGTCCAGCTCATGTCGCGGGTCTCTACCAGAATGGCGTTCAAATCCACTTCCACACCCATGTTGGTCATGGAACCGATGTTGGTGTTGAGGTAGTTGGTCAGGTTGGACAGACCGGGAACCGGGATGTAGTTGAGGATGTCGCGGGTGTCGCGCTTATACAGATCCAGGGAAGCGGTGAGGCGGTCCTTGATGAAACCGAAGTCCAAACCGATATTATAGGTAGTGGTGGTTTCCCACTTCAGGTTGGCGCTGTAACCCAGGGCCACCACGGGAGCGGAATAGGTATCACCGTTCACGAAGTAGTAGGAACCCGGAGTATTGATGGTGAGGAACTGGGCGAAGGTATCGTAGTAACCGCCCACTTCCTGCTGACCGGTTTCACCCCAGGAGAGACGCACCTTGAGGGTGGAGATAGGGTCGAAGTTCTCGAGGAAGGACTCTTTCTTCACATTCCAGCCCAGAGCCACGGAGGGGAAGATACCCCATTTGTTGTTCTGGAAACGGGAGGTACCGTCGGCGCGGAGCGTAGCGGTGATGAGGTACTTGCCGGCAAAGTCGTAATTGGCACGGCCGAAGAAGGAGACCAGATAGAGTTCACCCTTGCCCTCGGAATCGCTCATGGAGAGCTTGTCCGTGATACGATAGGTCTTGCTATGGCTGTTGTTCCAGAAGTGCTGCCAGGAATAACCGGCCATGAAGTCAACGAAGTGCTTCTCGGCGAAGGTGTGGCTGTAGTCACCGTAGAACTCGAGGGTGGTGTTGCGGCGGATGTAGTCGTAATCCGTGTGGCTGCCCATACCGGACTCGGTGGTGCTGTGGTAGGACTGCTCGGAACCGGCGGCATTCTCCGTAACGCCCTTGGACTTGGCCCAGTCGATACCCAGGTTGAGGTTCAGGCGAAGGTCTTCGAAACCGTGGATCTTATAATCAAACTGGGAGTTGCCGATGAAACGGTAGGCGTCGGCCACGTCATAGCGGGATTCCAGCAAAGCCACGGGGTTGAGGGTGGCCATGGTGTTGATGTTGCCGGCGGCGTCGTACCAGGTGGTGTAACCGTTGAGACCCTTGGGATCTTTCACGGGCTTGGTAGGATCGTAGTGGTTGGCTGCACCGATGGCGCCCTGGTTGGCATACCAGTTCTTGGCGTAGGTGCCCTTACCGTTCAGGTTCACGGTGAGGTGCTTGTCAAAGAAGGTGGGCGACAGGTTCACGGAAGCGGTACCGCGGTTCATCTTGGAACCCTTGAGGGTACCGGTCTGGGACATGAAGCCACCAGACACGCGGTAAGGCAGGAAACCGGCCTTGCCGTTGATGCTCAGGTTGCCGTCGTAAGTGGGGGCCAGCTGGTAGATTTCCTTCTGCCAGTCGGTGTTGGCGTTACCCAGAGCAGCCTCTGCGGCGGAATTGGGGCCGTAGAAGGTCTGAATGAGGGAACGGATGCCATTGGCGTCCAGCAGGTCGTTGTACTTGGCGATGGTGTTGAGGGAGGCCGTGAAGTCCAGGGCGATGTTGGGCATGCCGGAGGTAGCGGTCTTGGAACCCTTCTTGGTGGTGATCACGATAACACCGTTAGATGCACGGGAACCGTAGATGGCGGTGGCCGATGCATCCTTGAGGACGGTGAAGCTCTCGATGTCTTCGGGGTTGATGGAGGACAGAGGATCGCTCATACCGGAAATGCCGTCATTGGAAACGGGCAGACCGTCGATCACGATGAGAGGGTCGTTGGAAGCGTTGATGGAGGAGCCGCCACGGATACGGATGGTAGCGCCGGAACCCGGCATACCGGAACCCGAGGTAACCACCACACCGGCGCTCTTGCCGCGCAGGAGGTCGGCGGGGGTGGTGATGACACCCTTGTTGATTTCGTCGGCCTTCACCGTGGAAACGGAACCGGTGAGGTCGCTCTTCTTGACGGTACCGTAACCGATAACCACAACCTCATCCAGGAAATGGGTGTCCTCCGACAGGGTGATGGTAGCGGGAACGTCTTTTGCCGCAAAGGTTTGGTTAGCATAGCCGATGCAGGAAATCTCGATCACTGCGTCAGGGCTGGAAACAGTGAGGACGTAGTCGCCGTCAAGGCCGGTGGACGTTCCGTTGGACGTCCCCTGCTCCATGACCGTGGCTCCGATTACCGGACCCAAGGCGTCTACTACCACACCTTTAACCTGGTATCCGCCCTGGGCGAATACGGTAGCGCAGGCTGCGAGCAGAACTGCGATAGAGGTTAAGAAGCGTTTCATTTAGCGTGTAATTAATAATTAGTAGTTATTTATTGTGTATTTTGATCAGTCTTACGCTCACGGCGCCCAGCACCAGGAAGATACCTGCCACCAGCATCATGGCCGGCTGGCCGCCTCCCACCAGGCTCAGAACAGCGCCACCGGTTGCCGCCGCCACAATCTGGGGCAGGCAGATGGTACAGTTGAACAGGCCCAGGTAGCTGCCCATATACGGACTTCCCTCCAGCGCGTTGGTGAGGAGGGTGAAGGGCAGGGCCAGCATGGCGGCCCATGCAAAGCCGATGAGGAAGTAGCTCACAAACAGCAGGTACTGATTGTGGATGAAGAACACGGAGGCAAAGCCCACCGCGCCTATTAGCAGGGACACCACATAGGAGAACTTGATGTTCTTGAAGCGGGGCAGCACGGCGGCCCACACCAGGGAACCCACGGCCTGCACGGCAAACAGCACGCCCACCCAGTTACCGGCGGTCTGATAGGCCTCGGACGAGGTGTCGAAGGTGTGCCATACGTTGTCGGCAATGGCGCCGTTGGTATATGTCCACATATATAAGAAGGCTGCCCAGCAGAAGAACTGCACCAGACCCACCGTCCAGAAGGTGGCGGGAGCCTTGGTGAGGAGCTTCACCAGACCGGCATCGGCCTTCTTTCCGGCATTGGCCTGGAGGTCGATTCCGTGGAACTCGGCATATTCCTTGGGCGGCATCTCTTTCACGCGCAGGAAGGTGTACATCACGCAGAGGATGAGGATGGCGGCACCCACATAGAAGCTGTAGATTACACTGTCCGGGACCACGCCCTTGGGAGCGGTATTGGCAATGCCGATCCAGGTAAAGAGGATGGGAAATACATAACCCATCAGGGAGCCGGCGTTGCAAAGGAAGCTCTGGATGCTGTAGGCCTGCGTTTTCTGCTTCTCGTTCACCATTTCTCCCACCATCATCTTGAAAGGCTGCATGGCAATGTTGATGGAGGTATCCAGGAAGATGAGGGAGAACAGACCGAACCACATGGCCATGTTAAGGCCCAGGAACAGCCTGGCGCTGAACTGCAGGCTGCCGGCGTTGGGCAGGAACAGCATCACCAGGACGGCGATGATGGCGCCCACCAGAAGGTAGGGTTTGCGGCGGCCCATCTTGCACCAGGTGCGGTCGGAATACTTGCCGATAAGCGGCTGGACAATCATTCCCATCAGAGGGGGAAGGATCCAGAAAAAGGAGAGCTGGTGCGGATCGGCTCCAAGCGTAGCGAAGATACGGCTGATGTTGGCGCTTTGCAGGGCGTAAGCAATCTGAACCCCGAAATAGCCGAAGCTGAGATCCACCAGCTGGCGGAAGGTTAAATCACGTTTTTGTGACATGGTTAATAGTTTTAGTGCCTGTTTGGCAAGTCAAAAGTAAAAATTAATCTAAGAAATATAGGTGTGAAAACCTGCACTCCCGGCTGAATGGACATTTTTTGCCGATGAATGGAAATATTCGCTATATTTGTGCTATGAGTCTCAGGACCTCCGGCTGGATTATCCATGGCTTCGCGCTGCTGCACGTGGCCGTAAACATGTTATGTTCCATAGCCGGCATCCCGGACAGCATGTTCCTGACGGCCCTCACCATGGCCTTGGCCGTGGTCATCTGCTACCGGGAGAACCTTACGGTGGAAATCACCGTGATGGCCCTTATCCTGGTGAATACCCTGGGCTTTATCCTGGGCACCTTCGGCGCCGATATTCTCCCGGACTCCATTCCGGACCTGTGGCAGCATGCCATCTCCACCTTCGGGGTAACGGAAATCCTGGGCTGGAGCCTGTATGCCTTCGCCCACCGCTTCTCCCCGCTGGGCCCCGCCAGTTACGAGCGCGACCAGTCCTGGTACGACCACGCCGGCTGGCTGGTAGTCTCCATAGCCCTGGTCTTCGGCATCCGCCTCTATATCGGCTATTATTATACCGGCAACCTTCTGCTGGAGAACTCCGGCGCCCTCATGATCCTGGTGCTCACCACCCTCATTTCCCTGGTCTTCATGGTGAACTTCGCCATCCAGATGCAACGGGAGGTATCGGCCCAGCGCACCCGCCGTCACCAGGCCGAGTTCCGCTACATGGCCCTCAAGCATCAGGTGAATCCGCACTTCCTGTTCAACAGCCTCAACGTGCTGGATTCCATTGTACATGACGGTACGCGGGAAGAAGCCAGCGAGTACATCCAGAAGATGTCCACCCTGTACCGCTACCTCATGAACAACGAGGGCAAGCGGCTGGTCCCCATCTCCGAAGAAATTGAGTTCTCCCAAACCTACCGCAAGCTCATGCAGATCCGTTTCCCGGAGGGACTTGTCATTGAGGACGGGGTGTCAGCCCATGAGCCTTCCGGCTATATTGTCCCCTGCACCCTGCAGCTGCTGGTAGAGAATGCCGTCAAGCACAACTCCATATCGGCCGACAATCCCCTGGTCATTCAGGCCACTACGGACGGGAAGTCCATCACCCTCCGCAACAACCGCATTCCCAAGGTGACGCCGGTGGTGCGCACGGGCATAGGCCTGCAGTATATCCGCAACCAGTACCGGGACATAGCCGGTAAGGAAATTACCGTGCTGGAAACGCCTGAGTATTTCTCAGTTACCATTCCCCTCATTGAGGAATCAGAAGATTTTTTCGTACCTTTGCGCAGAAAGCATAACCACGCATGAAAGCACTGATCATTGAAGACGAACTCCGCGCACGCGAGCACATGATTAATCTGCTAGCACAGAACTTCCCGCAGGTGGAGGTAGTGGGGGCCGTGGGCTCCGTCAAGGATGCCGTACAATGGATTTCCAGCCAGCCTTCCCCGGATGTCATCTTCATGGACGTTGAACTGAGCGACGGCACCAGCTTCGACATCTTCACCCAGGTAGACATCCCCTCCCCCGTGGTCATGACAACAGCCTACGACCAGTACGCCGTGCAGGCCTTTGAGATTAACGCAGTAGACTATCTGCTCAAGCCCATCGGCCTTACAGAGCTCCAGCGGGCCATTTCGCGCGTGGAGTCCGGCCAGGCCGTCAAGCCTTCCACCGAGGTGGTGCGCAACCTCATCAACCAGGTGCGCAAGGAGAAATTCCTCATCCGCATGAACAACCGCATCGTTCCTGTGCGCACGGCCGATATTGCCTATTTCTACTCGGAAGCCAAGAATTCCTTCATCGTCACCACCAGCGGCGCGTCGTACGTGATGGACGAGTCCCTGGACACCATTGCCGAAAGCGTGGATCCGTCGGCCTTCTTCCGCATTTCCCGCAGCTGCATTATCTCCGAAGGCGTCATTGACTCCGTGTCCCGCCTCATGGGCGGCCGCCTGCAGATAACCATCCGCCGCGGCTACCCCGAGCTCACGGACTTCACCGTCTCCCGCGCCCGCGTAGACGATTTCCTGGCCTGGCTGGAGAGGTAACTTGGTTTAGCTATATAAACAGAAAAAAACAGTAGCCCAGGCCGAAAAGAAGGCACAGGGCGAAGGTGGACATCACCAGAAGCGGCAGGGCGGGGTCCAGGGCACGGTCGGAACGTGTCCAGACCATCTGCAGATGCTTGATGTATAGCGGCAGGGTAATCACCCACATCCAGTGCCACCAGGAAGGCCAGCACAGCAGGTTGTAGGCAATCATGAAAGCCCAGCCTGTACAAATGAGGATGGACTGATAAACCCGGGCTCTGTGTTCCCCCAGTTTGATGGCTATTGTGACGCGGTTGGCGGCGTCGGTTTTCATGTCCCGGATATTGTTCACGTTGAGTACGCCCACGCTGAAGCAGCCCACGCCCACGGCGGGCAGGAGGAGTTTCCAGTGCAGGCCCAGCCCCTTGGTACAAACGAAGTACGCGCCAAGGACGGAAACCAGTCCGAAGAACAGGAACACATAGAAGTCCCCTTTGGCATTGTAGCCGTAAGGGTTGCTGCCCAGGGTGTATTTCATGGCGCCGATGATGGCGGCGGCGCCCAGCATAAGCACCAGGATGGGAGTAAGGTCCAGCAGCGTGCCGAAGGCGCGCCAGGTCATGGCGGCGCCAAAAATCATGCAGAGCACTACGAAAAGGCCGATGAGCTTTTTCATTTCGGCCTCCGTCATGCCTCCGCCGTTAAGGCCGTACTGGGGTCCCTGGCGGTCGGCCGTGTCGGTTCCGTGTTGCACGTCCCCCAGCTCGTTGGAGAGGTTGGAGAGAATCTGTAAACAAATGGTAGTGAGCACGATAAGGACAGCGGTCCAGGGGTCTACCTTCCAATCGGCCACGGCCAGAAGGATGCCCAGAAGCACGCCGGCGGCCGAAAGCGGCAGCGTGCGCAGACGCATGGATTGAATTGCTGCTTTGATTTCCATAACGCAAAGTTACAAAAAATGCAGTATCTTTGTAAGCTATGAAGAATATCCGCAATTTCTGCATCATTGCCCATATTGACCATGGTAAATCCACCCTGGCCGACCGTCTTCTGGAGCTCACGCGCACGCTGAGCGACCGCGAGATGGAGAACCAGGTGCTGGACGACATGGACCTGGAACGCGAGAAGGGTATCACCATCAAGAGCCACGCCATCCAGATGGATTACGTGCGGGACGGGGAAACCTATCGGCTCAACCTGATTGATACTCCCGGCCACGTGGACTTCTCCTACGAGGTGTCCCGCTCCATAGCCTCCTGCGAAGGTGCGCTGCTGGTGGTGGACGCCTCGCAAGGCATTCAGGCCCAGACCATTTCCAACCTGTACCAGGCCATAGACCACTCGCTGGAGATTATTCCCGTGCTCAACAAGATTGACATGGACAGCGCCCAGCCGGAAGTGGTCACGGACCAGGTTTGCGACCTTCTGGGCTGCGACCCCGAGGATGTTCTTCGCGTAAGCGCCCGTACCGGCGAAGGCGTACAGGCCGTGCTGGACGCCATTGTGGACAAGGTTCCCGCCCCCAAGGGAGACCCGTCGGCCCCTCTTCAGGCCCTTATCTTCGACTCCGTCTTCAACCAGTTCCGCGGCATCATCGCGTACTTCAAAGTGGTGAACGGCAGCCTGCACACCGGTGACAAGGTGAAGTTCTTCAGCACCGGCAACGAATATGAGGCCGAGGAGGTGGGCAACCTGAAACTCAAGCTGAACCCCACCGGCGAGGTTAAAGCCGGCGACGTAGGATACATCATCACCGGCATCAAGGCCGCCGTGGAAGTGAAGGTGGGCGACACCATCACCCACGTGGAAGAGCCTTGTTCCCAGGCCATTGCAGGTTTTGAGGAAGTGAAGCCGATGGTTTTCGCCGGCCTGTATCCGGTGGACGCCTCCAAGTTCGAGGAACTGCGCGCCACGCTGGAGAAGTTCCAGCTGAACGACGCCTCCTTCACCTACGAGCCCGAGAGCTCCCTGGCCCTGGGATTCGGCTTCCGCTGCGGCTTCCTGGGCCTGTTGCACCTGGAGATTGTGCAGGAGCGCCTGTTCCGCGAGTTCAACATGGACGTCATCACCACCGTGCCCAACGTATCCTATAAGGTATACACCACCAAGGGCGAGGTCGTGGACGTGCACAACCCTTCCGGCCTGCCTTCGGCCACCATCATCGACCATATTGAAGAGCCTTATATCCGCGCGCAGATTATCACCAAGTCCGATTTCTACGGTCCCATCATGAAACTGTGCATGGACAAGCGCGGCACGCTCATCGGCCAGCATTACATTACCACCGACCGCGTGGAGCTGAATTACGACCTCCCGCTCTCCGAGGTGGTCTTTGACTTCTACGACAAGCTCAAGTCCATCTCCAAGGGCTACGCCTCGTTCGACTACCATGTGACGGATTTCCGCCCCGCCCGGCTGGTGAAGCTGGACATTCTGCTGAACGGCGACCCGGCCGATGCGCTCTCTACGCTCATTCACGAGGACCACGCCTACGATTTCGGCCGAAAGATTTGCCTCAAGCTCAAGGACCTGATTCCCCGCCAGCAGTTCGACATTGCCGTGCAGGCGGCCATCGGCGCCAAGATCATTGCCCGCGAAACCGTGCGCCAGGTACGTAAGGACGTGACGGCCAAGTGCTACGGCGGCGACGTCACCCGTAAGCGCAAACTTTTGGAAAAGCAGAAGGAGGGCAAGAAGCGCATGCGCCAGATCGGCACCGTGCAGGTTCCCCAAAGCGCCTTTATGGCGGTTCTGAAATTAGACTAAACGCCGATTGAAATATTCGTGGATTTTGCGTATATTTGTAGACCACACAATCTACATTATGGCAAAATCTAACGAAGAACTGAAAACCATTGCCACCCAGGTGCGAAGGGATATCCTGCGCATGGTATGCATGGCCAAATCCGGCCACCCGGGCGGCTCCATGTCCTCCACGGACATTCTCACGGTCCTGTATTTCAACGAGATGAAACACAACCCCGCCACTTGGACCCGCGAGGGCAAGGGGCAGGACATGTTCATCCTGAGCGCCGGGCACATGACCCCGGTGTACTATTCCCTGCTGGCCCGCACCGGCTATTTCCCGGTAAGTGAGCTGGCTACTTTCCGCCAGATGGGCACGCGCCTGCAGGGTCACCCCTCCGTTCGCAAGAACCTGCCGGGCATTTTCCAGGCATCCGGTTCCCTGGGCCAGGGCCTGAGCGCCGCCGCCGGCGCCGCCATGGGCAAGAAGATGGACGGGGAAGACAACTTCGTTTACTGCCTCTGCGGAGACGGTGAAAGCGAGGAAGGCCAGATCTGGGAAGCCGGCATGTTCGCCGTATTCCACAAGCTGGACAACCTCATTGCCATGACGGACTGGAACGGGAAGCAGATTGACGGTTCCGTAGATGATGTCGCGGGTTTAGGCGACCTCGCCGCCAAGTGGGAAGCCTGGGGCTGGAACGTGATTGTGGCCGAAGGTCACGACTTCGACTCCATCACCAAGGCCTTCGAGCTGGCCAAGGCCGGCAAGGGCAGCGGAAAGCCCACCATGATTCTCTTCAAGACGGAAATGGGCCACGGCGTGGATTTCATGGCCGGAACCCACAAGTATCACGGTTCCGTCCCCAAGCCCGAGCAGCTGGAAGACGCCCTCAAGCAGTTAGGCGAAACCCAACTGGGTGATTTTTAGGAGTGTTTTGTCATTCTGAGCGAAGCGAAGAATCTGTAAAAGAAAAGAAGTATGAAAAAATATATCGATACAGGTAAGAAAGACACCCGCAGCGGTTTCGGCGCGGGCCTTCTGGAAGCCGGCAGGGCCAATCCCAACGTAGTGGCCATGACCGCCGACCTCAAGGGTTCCCTCAAGATGGACGCCTTTGCGGCCGAATTCCCGGAGCGTTTTGTCCAGTGCGGCATTGCCGAGGCCAACATGATTGGCGCTGCCGCCGGCCTGGCCCTCACCGGCAAGGTTCCCTTCGTGGGCTCCTTCGCCGAGTTCGTGACCGGCCGAGTGTACGACCAGATCCGTCAGGAACTGGCCTACGGCAACACCAACGTAAAGATTGCCTCTTCCCACGCCGGCATCACGCTGGGTGAAGACGGCGCCACCCACCAGACCATGGAAGACATCGCCCTCATGCGCGCCCTTCCCGGCATGGTGGTCATCAACCCCTGCGATTATAACCAGACCAGACAGGCCACCCTGGCCGCCGCCAAGTACGTAGGTCCCGTGTACCTCCGCTTCGGCCGTCCCGGCGTGCCCAACTTCACGGACGAGAACGAACCCTTCGTCATCGGCAAGGCCATCGTGATGAATGAAGGCAAGGACGTGACCCTCATCGCCACCGGCCACACCGTGTGGGAGGCCCTGCAGGCTGCCGAGGCCCTGGAGGCCGAAGGCATCAGCGCCGAGGTCATTGACATTGCCACCATCAAGCCCCTGGACGTGGATGCTATAGTAGCATCGGCCACCAAGACCGGCTGCGTGGTAGTGGCCGAAGAGCACAACGCCTTCGGAGGCCTGGGCGAGGCCGTTGCCGGAGCGCTGGCCGCCAAGAAGCCTACGCCCGTGGAATTCGTAAACGGCGGAGACCGCTTCGGCCAGTCTGGCACGCCTTCTGCATTAATGGCCGCGTACGGCCTGGACGCCCCGCACATTGCAGAGGCCGCCAAGAAGGCTATCGCGCGTAAATAAATGGAATCCCTAGAGCAGGTATTTAATAAAATCGTACATGATTATTCCGAACGTCTTTTCTGGCACGTTCGCCGCATGGTGAACAGTCACGAAGACGCCGACGACCTGCTCCAGGACATCTTCCTTAAAATATGGACTGCGCTTCCCTCTTTCCGGGGGGAGGCGCAGCTTTATACCTGGGTGTGGCGCATAGCCACCAACGAAACCCTGAACCATCTCCGTAAGGAACGCGTGCGCGCAGCCCTGCGCATGCAGTCCATAGACGCCGAGATGGAGCACCGCATAGAGGCCGACCCCTTCTTCAACGGCACCCAGGCCCAGCGGGAGCTCATGAAGGGCCTGGCCAAACTGCCGGAGAAACAGCGGCAGGTGTTTGTGATGCGCTGGTGGGACGAGCTAAGCTACGAAGAAATATCGGCCATTACCGGAACCTCCGTGGGCGCCCTCAAAGCCTCCTATCATATTGCTCAGGAAAAATTAAAATTAAACCTTTCCACAACAGAGGTGTCAAAGTAAGCAGTTATGACCAAAAGAAACGACATATCGGTCCCCCAGGACTACTTCCAGAATCTGGAACAGAGGCTGAGCCGCATCCCCCTGCAGGAGGTGCGTCCCACCACTTTCCAGAAGGTTTCCCCCTGGCTTGCATACGCGGCCAGTCTGGCTATTCTGGCTTCCGTCGGGGGTTTTGTCTTCCGGAAAGCTGCAGCTCCTGTCCAGGAAGACTACAGTTGGGACTACATCTCCTACCTTTCCCGTTCTGTGGATCCGGACGGCGTGGTAGAGCTCGAGGAGACGGCAGGCCTTTCTGACGAAGATATTGTCAACTATTTATTGGCCGATAACAGCATTTCAGTTGAACTCATTGCAGAAGCGAACTATGAAACGGATAATTAGTGTAGTGTTAGCCCTTGCCCTGGTGGCCTCCATGGCCTATGCCCAGGACAAGCAGGAAAAGAAGAACGGTAATGACTGGCGCGAAAAAGTGCGTGCCGAGCAAGTAGCTTTCATCACCTCCGAACTGGATCTGAGCGAGAGCGAGGCCCAGTCCTTCTGGCCCGTGTACAACGATGTCCAGAAGCAGCGCCGCGAAGCCTTCAAGGCCACCGGAGATGCCTACATGGCCCTCCAGAAAGGGGTGGACGAAAAGGATGCCGAAAAGCTCCTGGACAAGTACCTGGCTGCTAAGAAGGCCAGCGAAAAGATTGAGGCCGATGCCGTGGCCCGGTACAAGAAGGTTCTTCCCGTGAACAAGGTGGCCAAACTCCTTTTGGCCGAAGAAAAGTTCCGCCAGAACCAGATTCACCGCCTGGGACAGGGCCGAGGCCCCGGACAGGGTAACCGTCCCGGAATGCCTCCAGCACCCCGTCAGCCTCAGACAAACGAGCCGTCTACCAAGTAACAGCTCCTGTCACACAATTGGGCCAGACCTGCGTCATGCGTTACAATGACCACGGTCTGGCCTAATTGTTTGCGCAGGTCAAAGAACAGCTGATGGATTTCTTCCTTGGTGTGGCTGTCCAGGTTGCCGGTGGGTTCATCGGCGAAGAGGATGGCGGGCTTGTTGGCCAAAGCACGGGCTATGGCCACGCGCTGCTGCTCGCCTCCGGAGAGTTCGGAGGGTTTGTGCGCGAAACGGGCTTCCAGGCCTACGAGGGCCAGGAGTTCCTGCGCCCTGGCGCGCGCCTGTTTGGAGCCGGCGCCGCCGATGAGGGAAGGGATCATCACGTTTTCTACCGCCGTGAATTCCGGCAGCAGGTGATGGGCCTGGAATACGAAGCCTATGCGGCGGTTGCGGAAATCGGCCAGAGGGCGCTCCCCTAGCGCCAGAACGTCGGTTCCGTCTATGGCCAGACTTCCGGCATCGGGCGAAAGGAGGGTTCCCAGGATTTGCAGCAGGGTGGACTTTCCTGCTCCGGAAGCGCCCATGATGGCGACCACCTCCCCGGCTTCCACGCCGAAATCTACTCCTTTCAGAACCTCCAGGGCCCCGAAAGACTTGCGGATATTCTTGGCCTCGATAATCATTTTAACTATCTTTGTACTCCACACAAAGATAGGAACATTCTTGCAAAAGCGCAACCTCATATCCCTGCTTCTGCTGCTTTTGTGCTGGTGGCTGCCGGCGCAGGAAATGTCCGCACCCGTGGGCGGAAACCGCATCTGGAGCACCAAAAGCGGAGAGGAGTTCCTGCAGCGTCTGCTGGAAGACATTTCCAAGGCCCGGAGCAGCGTTGAACTGGAGTATTACTGGTTTGACACCGATTCGTCGGGCCGGAAAGTGAGGCAGGCCCTCATGGACAAAGCCCGGGAAGGGGTAAGTGTCAAACTCCTCATGGACAATCTCATAACCCCCTTTGCTCCGGAGTCCTTCTACGATGCCATGAGAAAGGCGGGCGTGGAGGTGCTCTATGTGCACGATTTTACCAAAATGGACCCGTTCAGTGCCATAGGAAGCATCTTCGGCCCCAGGGACCACAGGAAAATAGCGGTCATTGACGGACACATAGCCTACACCGGAGGCATGAATTTCTACGACGACGCCCTCTTTTTGTGGAAAGATACCCAGGTGCGGGTGGAAGGCCCGGCAGCCCTGCAGTTCAGGGATCTGTTCACCCAGTCTTGGCAAAGGTTGGGAGGTGGACCCGTAGAGCCCGCCGGGGCCGATGAGGCGGGGGAAGCCGTTGCGCAGGTCTTCGGCACTTGGGAAAAGGCCCGGCTGGATGCGTACTTCATGGAATTGCTGGAAAAGGCCGACAAGTATTTCTACCTTCAGACGCCTTACTTTGCCCCGCCCCGGGAACTGGTGGATGCCTTCAAGGCCGCTGCCGGACGCGGAATTGACGTGCGCATCCTGGTCCCGGAAAAGAGCGACTGGGGCTTCATGAACGAACTGACCCACGAGTACGCGGTGGAACTGATGCGGGCCGGAGTGGGGCTGTATGTGTATCAGGGCGCCTACGACCACACCAAAATTTTTGTGATGGACGACTCCCTGGCCTGCTGCAGCACCGTGAACATGGACTACCGCAGCCTCCGCACCAACTGGGAAGATGGCGTCCTGTTCCACGACCCCGCCAGCATCCTCCACTTCAAGGAACTTTTCCTGGAAGTGGAGGGACAATCCTTCCTGCTGGGCAGCGACGCCCAGCCCGCCAAGGGTTTCCGCAAGGGCCTCCGGACCTTCCTTCGCAAGTTGAGTCCGCTTTTCTGATTTTTTTGTTATCTTTGTGAATACCTCGGGGTGTGGCGCAGTTGGCTAGCGCATCTGGTTTGGGACCAGAGGGTCGTGTGTTCGAGTCACATCACCCCGACGAAACCTTTTTTACTATGTATCTTTTAGGTTACGACATTGGAAGCTCTTCGGTGAAGGCTTCCCTGGTAGATGCCCAAAGCGGAAAATGCGTCGCATCGGCCTTTTATCCCAAAACGGAAGCAACTATTATTGCCAAAGAGGCCGGCTGGGCCGAGCAAGACCCCTCCATGTGGATGGGCAACCTGCGTCTGGCCACCGAGGATGTCCTTCATCAGGTGGAAGACCTGGATGCCAAGGATATCAAGGCCATCGGCATTTCCTATCAGATGCACGGCCTGGTATGCGTAGACAAGGACATGAACGTGCTGCGGCCGTCCATCATCTGGTGCGATTCCCGCGCCGTTCCGTACGGCAACGGGGCCTTTGCCGCCCTGGGCCGGGAGTTCTGCCTGAGCCATCTGCTCAACTCCCCCGGCAACTTTACCGCCGCCAAACTGGCCTGGGTCAAGGAAAACGAGCCCGAACTTTACGGCCGTATCTGGAAAATCATGCTCCCCGGAGACTATATTGCCATGCGGCTCACCGGAAACGTGTGCACCACCGTGAGCGGTTTGTCGGAAGGTATCTTCTGGGACTTCCAGAAAAACAAACCCTGCCAGGAACTGCTGGACTACTTCGGTTTTGACGCCTCCATCCTGGCACCCGTCAAGCCCACCTTCGGCATTCAGGGCACCCTTACCCGGGAAGCGGCCCGGGGGCTGGGCCTGGCCGAAGGAACGCCCGTCACTTACCGCGCCGGCGACCAGCCCAACAATGCCCTGAGCCTCAACGTTTTCAACCCCGGAGAGATTGCCTCCACCGCCGGCACGTCCGGCGTGGTGTACGGTGTCATCGGCCAGGTGTCCTATGACCCCCTATCCCGCGTGAACTCCTTCGCCCATGTGAACCACACGGCGGCCGATCCCCGGCTGGGCGTGCTGCTTTGCATCAACGGCACCGGCATTCTCAACTCCTGGATGCGCCGCAACCTGGAACCGGAGGGAATCTCATACAGCGATATGAACGAGATGGCCGCCAGCATTCCCATCGGCTCGGACGGCGTAAGCATCCTGCCTTTCGGAAACGGGGCCGAGCGCCTGCTGGAAAACCGCGACTGCGGCTGCAGCATGCACGGACTCAACTTCAACCGCCATGGCAAACCGCATCTTCTGCGCGCCGCGCAGGAGGGTATCGTGTTCTCCTTCCAGTACGGCATTGAGATTATGGAGCAGATGGGCCTGAAGGTAAACAAGATTCACGCAGGCCTGGCCAACATGTTCCAGAGCAAGATATTCCGCGACACGCTTTCCGGCGTGTCCGGCGCCACCATCGAGCTCTTCGACACCGACGGTTCCGTGGGTGCCGCCAAGGGCGCCGGCCTGGGTGCGGGAATCTACAAGACCACGCAGGAGGCCTTCTCTACCCTAGAGCGCCTGGCCGTGATTACTCCTGACCACCAGGACGAATACCGCGAAGCCTACGAGCGCTGGAAGGCGCATCTTAACGTGTAATTGTCATTCTGAGCGAAGCGAAGAATCTGTTGTTTTGACATATAATATTCATAACACTATGACCAAAGAATACTTCCCTACTATCGGCAAGATTCCTTTTGAAGGAGTCCAGAGCAAGAATCCCCTTGCATTCCATTACTATGACGCCAACCGCGTGGTTATGGGCAAGCCCATGAAGGACTGGCTTAAGTTTGCCATGGCCTGGTGGCACACCCTGGGCCAGGCCTCCGGCGACCCCTTCGGCGGCCAGACCCGCAGCTATGAATGGGACAAGGGTGAGTGCCCTTACGAGCGCGCCCGCAAGAAGGCCGACGCCGGCTTCGAGATTATGCAGAAGCTGGGCATCGGGTATTTCTGCTTCCACGATGTGGACATTATCGAAGACTGCGAGGACATTGCCGAGTATGAAGCCCGCATGAAGGACATCACGGACTACCTCCTGGAGAAGATGAAGGAAACCGGCATCAAGAACCTCTGGGGTACCGCCAATGTGTTCGGCAACAAGCGCTATATGAACGGCGCCGCCACCAATCCGCAGTTTGACGTGGTGGCCCGCGCTGCCGTCCAGATCAAGAACGCCCTGGATGCCACCATCAAGCTGGGCGGCACCAATTACGTGTTCTGGGGCGGTCGTGAGGGTTATTACACCCTTCTGAACACCCAGATGCAGCGGGAGAAGAACCACCTGGCCAAGATGCTTACCGCCGCCCGCGACTATGCCCGCGCCAAAGGCTTCAAGGGAACGTTCCTTATTGAGCCCAAGCCCATGGAGCCCACCAAGCACCAGTACGACGTGGACACCGAAACCGTGATCGGCTTCCTCCGCGCCAACGGGCTGGACAAGGACTTCAAGGTGAACATTGAGGTGAACCACGCCACCCTGGCCGGCCACACCTTCGAGCATGAGCTCACCGTGGCCCGCGAGAACGGCTTCCTGGGTTCCATCGACGCCAACCGCGGCGACGCCCAGAACGGCTGGGATACGGACCAGTTCCCCGTGGATGCCTACGACCTCACCCAGGCCATGATGCAGGTGCTCCTCAACGGCGGCTTCGGCAATGGCGGCACCAACTTCGACGCCAAGCTCCGCCGCTCCTCCACCGACCCTGAGGATATCTTCATCGCCCATATTTCGGCCATGGATGCCATGGCGCACGCTCTCCTTAACGCCGCCGCCGTGCTGGAAGAGAGCCCGCTGCCCAAGATGGTCAAGGAGCGTTACGCTTCCTTCGATTCCGGTCTGGGCAAGCAGTTCGAGGATGGCAAGGCCACTCTGGAAGACCTCTATGAATACGCCAAGAAGAATGGAGAACCCGTGGCCGCTTCCGGCAAACAGGAACTCTGCGAAACCATCCTGAACCTCTATGCAAAGTAATTACAGACAAAAAGGCAGTCCGGCATATCTGTTTGGGATTGTGCTGGTGGCGGTGATCGGCGGCCTGCTGTTCGGTTACGATACGGCGGTGATTTCCGGTGCCGAGAGAGGCCTGCAGGCCTTTTTCCAAGGCGCATCGGACTTTGCCTACACGGATGGCTGGCATGGGTTCACCACTTCCAGCGCCCTTATCGGCTGCATCATCGGCGCTTTCCTGAGCGGTCTGCTGGCTTCGCGCCTGGGCCGCAAGCGCTCGCTTTTCCTGGCCGGCATCCTGTTCTTCCTCAGCGCCCTGGGTTCCTACTATCCGGAGTTCCTCTTCTTCTCCAAGGGAGCGGCCTCCAAGGGCCTGCTGGTGGCGTTTAACTGCTACCGCATCCTGGGCGGTATCGGCGTGGGCCTTGCATCGGCCCTCTGCCCCATGTACATTGCCGAGGTGGCGCCCGCCAACAAGCGCGGAACGCTGGTTTCCTGGAACCAGTTTGCCATTATCTTCGGCCAGCTGGTGGTGTACTTCGTGAACTTCCTCATTGTACGCAGCCACGCTTCCGACCCCAATGTGGTGGCCTGGACCAATGCCATAGGCTGGCGCCTGATGTTCGTTTCCGAAGCGGTGCCCGCCGGGCTCTTTGCGTTGCTCATTCTCCTGGTGCCCGAGACGCCGCGCTACCTGGCCATGCACGGTCAGGAGGAGAAGGCCCTCACCGTGCTCTCCAACATCAACGGCGAAGCCAAGGCCCGCGAGATTCTGGCCGATATCAAGGCCACTACCGTGCAGAAGACCGAGAAACTCTTCGCCTACGGCTTCATGGTGGTGTTCATCGGCTGCATGCTTTCCGTGTTCCAGCAGATTATCGGCATCAATGCCGTGCTGTACTTTGCCCCGCGCATCTTTGAATCCATGGGCGTAAGTAACAATATGCTGTTCACGGTGATCATGGGTGTGATCAACATTTCCTTCACGCTGGTGGCCGTGTTCACCGTGGAGAAGCTGGGCCGAAAGCCGCTGCTCATCACCGGTTCCCTGGGCATGGCCCTGGGTGCCCTGGGCGTGGCCCTTTCCAACGTGGTTACGCTTCCGGCCGTTGTGCCCGTGATAAGCATCATGCTGTACAGCGCATGCTTCATGTTCAGCTGGGGCCCCATCTGCTGGGTATACATCTCCGAGCTCTTCCCCAACACCATCCGCAGCCAGGCCACGGCCATTGCGGTGGCGTTCCAGTGGATCTTCAACTTCATTGTGTCCAGCACCTTCGTGCCCATGTACAACATGAAGCTGGGTGCCATGGGAGACAGTTTCGGCCACTTCTTCGCCTACGCCCTCTACGGCGTCATCTGCGTGATTGCCGCGGTCTTCGTCTGGCGCCTGGTCCCCGAAACCAAGGGCAAAACGCTGGAAGACATGACTCGCCTCTGGCGGAAGCAGTAAGCACAAAAAAAGCGGCCCGCTTGGGTCGCTTTTTTGTTTTATGGGGTGCACATACCTGGTTTGTACACGAAATCGGCCATAGATTACGGTTCCCTTGTACATATCTCCAGCAGAATGCCTGTTTTTCCTCTTTTCGTCAAGGTATGTACATAAAAACAGGCCTATAGTGCTGTATTGAAGTACATACGAGGTATGTACAGCGTACACAGAAACAAGGATGGTCAAATCAGCAAATCGGGAACCTGCAGTTTGGGAACGAAGTGAGCGCCGTCCTTGCGATAATAATTTAGGGAGTCACCGGGCTGGACGGGCTTGAGGAAGATGCGCTCGGCGGGTTTGCCGATACCCAGCACAGCCAGAGGCTCCAGCGGCAGCTGTAGGGCGGCGGCCAGCTCGGCAGCCTTGAAATTGAGGATGAAGATGCCGCCCAGACCCATGTCTACGGCGCGGAGGAGGATGCTCTGGGCCGCAATACCCAAGTCCATGTCCACCACCCGGTTCTCGGGCGTTTTAGAACATATTATAATATAGGCCGACGGCTCCTCGCCGGGGTGCGGCAGATGCTCCTCGGGAAGCGCGGCGCCCAGCTTGACCAGCGGGTGTACCAGGGCGGCGTCGGCTCCGTGAACCAGTTTGAAGCGCAGCGGCTGGGCGTTCATGCCGGAAGCCACCCAGGGCACCACCTCCAGCAGTTGCAGCAGGTCGGCCTCCGTCACGGGACGGGATGCGTCGTAGCCGCGGTAACTGCGGTTTCGCTTTAACAAAGACTCCAGCGAAGGGTGGTTGCGCACCACTTTGGGGCGGGGGTTGCGGAGCTCTTCGGCCCGCTTTTCCAGATAGTTGTCGGCCATAATGATACAAAGTTAAGCAAAAATTTTAGTAACTTTGCACCGCTAAAATCTAAACTATGGCACTGGAAAATACTACTCCGGAAAGAATTGAGGAGCTCGTCCTCAAGCAGAGAGCCTTCTTTGCCACCGGTACCACCCGGGACATCAAGTGGCGCAAACAACAATTAAAGAACTTCAACGCCGGCCTCAAAAAGTGGGAAAAGCCCCTTTGTGACGCCCTCTGGCAGGACCTCCACAAGAGCTATGAAGAGGCCTTCATGACCGAACTGGGCCTGGTGTACGGAGAGATTGGCGAAGCCATCCGCAAGGTGGACAAGTGGGCCCGCCGCCAGCGCAAAGGTACGCCCCTTACCGTGCTTCCGTCGGCCAGCTATATCGTCCGTGAACCCTTGGGCTGCACGCTTATCGTGAGCCCCTGGAACTACCCCGTCCAGCTGCTGCTGAACCCTCTGGTGGGCGCCATTGCAGCCGGCTGCACGGCCATTCTGAAGCCTTCCCCGTACGTTCCCAACATATCCAAGGTGGTGGAACAGTTCATCAATGACACCTTCCCCGAAGAGTTCGTGGGCATAGTTCAGGGCAACCGCCTGGTGAACGGAGAGCTCTTCCGCCACCGCTACGACCTTGTGTTCCTCACCGGCAGCCCGTCCCTGGGCCGCATTGCCATGGAAGCGCAGGCCAAGTACCTCACCCCCATGGTGCTGGAACTGGGCGGCAAGAGCCCGTGCATCGTGGACAAGGACGCCGATCTTACCATCGCCGCCCGCCGCATCGCCTGGGGCAAGTGCCTCAACAGCGGTCAGACCTGCATTGCTCCGGATTACCTCTTCTTACATGAGGATATCAAGGACGCCTTTGTGGAAGCCTTCAAGAAGGAACTTGCCGGCCTGTATCCCAATGGTACGGAGACCTCCGACAAGTTTGTCCATATTGTGAAGGAAAGCGCCTTCGACCGCCTGACCGGTTATCTGAAAGACGGTAAGATCATCGCCGGCGGCCACTATAATAAGGAAAACCTGTGGATAGAGCCCACCCTGATGGACGGCGTGTCGCCCGACGCCCCCGTGATGCAGGAGGAAATCTTCGGCCCCATTTTCCCCATCCTTACCTTCAAGGAACGCAGCGAAGTGGTGAGCTTCGTCAACGGTCGCGAGAAGCCCCTGGCCTTCTACTATTTCGGCAAGGGCTGCAACGGCTGGGACATCATCGGCCAAACTACCTCCGGCGGCGCCTGCATCAACGACACCATCATGCACATTGCCAACAGCAAGGTGCCCTTCGGCGGCGTAGGCAACTCCGGTATGGGCAGCTATCACTCCGAGCGCAGCTTCCTGGCCTTCAGCCACGAGCGTGCCGTCATCAAGAGCCCTACATGGATTGACCTCAAGTTCCGTTACATGCCCTATGGCCTGTTCGGAATCATCAAGAAAATGCTAATGCTAGGTGCAGAATAGAGATTCTTCGCTTCGCTCAGAATGACAGGACCCCCTTTTGTCATTCTGAGGCCGAAGGCCGAAGAATCTGTAAAACAAACAGACAATGAAATTCCAAAATAAAACCGTTCTCATCACCGGCGCCTGCTCCGGGATTGGGAAAATCATGGCCCGGCGCTGCCTGGAAAAAGGCGCCAAGCAGGTAATCATCTGGGATATCAACGAAGACGCCATTGCCGCCACCGTGGAAGAGCTTTCCGTGGGGGGCAAGGTGTTCGGCCACAAGGCCGATATCTCCAGTCCGGAATCCATTGACACCGCCTACGAGGCCACCAAGGCTGCCTGCGGCCCCGTGGACATCCTCATCAACAATGCCGGCATCATCACCAATAACAAGACCTTTGCCGAGCAGACGGACAAGGACATCAACCGCACCTTCGACATCAACACCAAGGGCGCCATGTTCGTGACGCTGCGCTACCTCAATGAGATGAAGGAACGCGGCACCGGCCACATCTGCAACATCACCTCTTCGGCCGGTATGCTGGCCCTGCCCAAGATGTCGCTGTACGCCTCTTCCAAGTGGGCGGCCATCGGCTGGTCCGAAAGCCTGCGCATCGAGCTGGACCGCGAGAAGAGCCCGGTGAAAGTGACCACCATCGCCCCATACTTCATCAATACGGGCATGTTCGACGGCATCCACTCTTTCTTCCGCATCCTGCCGCCGGAGGAAGTGGCCCGCAAGGCCCTCCGTGCCGTAGAGCTCAACCTGGGCTACCGCGGCATCAACTTCCCCGAGCACTTTATCCGCCTCATGCAGGGCATCTTCCCCTACCGCCTCTTCAACTTTGTGTTCGGTGACATCTGCGGCCTCTACACCGTGATGAACCACTTCACCGGCCGGAAGGCATAAGGCTTACTTCCCTTCCTCCATGAAGAGTTCGCTCTTCACGTATTCCAGGTTGTCTTTCACAAAGGCATAGCCCTTGGAATCGGGGCGGGCTACCTTGAGATACTTCTCGTACCATTCCACGGCCTGCCTGTAGTCTTTTTTCATCTGGTAGCAGTAGCCTATGGTAGACAGAGCCGATATAAACTTGGGATTGTAGCGGTAGGCTTCCTTGTAATGCGCGATGGCCTCGTCCCAGGAATCCTGCATCCGGTAGTAGGCCAGGCCGTATTGCTGCTGGATGCGGGAAGCCACCGCAGGGTCGGGCTGAATCATCTCCCAGGCCTTGTCCAGCCAGAGCTTGATGTCTTTCTCGAAAGAGCGGTATGCCTCTATCTTTACGGCGGCGATGGAATACGCCAGGTTCACGTCGCTGGAGTCTATCTGCCAGGCGGCCAGGAGCTCCTTTTCGGCCCGGTAGATGACCAGGTCGTTCCAATAACTCTGTCCCAGGTAATAGTGGATGGGATAGGAGTCGTTGCCCACTTCTAGCTGCCGCTCGAACACCTTGATGGCGGACTTGTAGTCTTCTTTCCGATACTGGGCCAGGCCTTTGAGCGGGGCGATGGTGGTGTTGTCCGGGTCTTCGGCCAGGAAGGGTTCGCAGATTTCCAGCGCGCCGTCAAGATCATCGGCCGAAAGGAGGATGCCCATGGCCTTGGAGAGGGTGGTTTCGTTCATCGGCCTCCAGGCCAGGGAACGGCGGTAATACCACAGGGCCGAATCGGCCTGTTCCATCTGCCGGAACGTATCTCCCACGAAGCTCATCACCGCGGGGATGGAGTCCAGCTGCAGCACGGCGCAGCCGGCCTGGATGCTCTCCGGATAAGCCTTGAGCCGGGAATACGTCTGCATCTGCCTTATCAGATACTGAATGTTGCGGGGATTGCGGGCCGACAGCATGAAATAGGAGCCCGCGGCGCCCTCGTAGTCTCCGCTCTGGAAATGGCAGTCGGCCAGCTCGGCAAGGACATCCTCGTCAAAGCCCTCCGGTTTCACCAGGGTCGACAGCGCCTCGATGGCCTCGTCGGTCTTGTAGATGCTTTTGAGATAGCGGGCCTGCGCCAATACAGAGTCCCGGGCGGTGGTCTGCGCCCCCAGCGGGAGGCAGAGCATGAGCCAGAACAGGAATAGAACAATTCGCTTCATTATTGATTAATAGTGTTTTCGGGAGCCAGCTGCTGCACGGCTTCGCGGTATTTACGGGACACGGGGAGCTGGACAGAGCCGACGGAAACCGTGTCGGAAGAAGACAGCGTAGCCAGGGCCGTATTCACCAGATAGGAACGGTGGATGCGAAGAAAATCGCTTCCCAAGAGGTTTTCCCACTGGCCGATGCCGGTCTTGTTGCGGTACGACTCGCCGGAGACGGTGACCACGCGCACCTCGGTGTCGTTGGATTCGATGTAGGCGATATCGGCCCTCTTGAGCGTGACGCTCTTGCGGTCGGAGAAGAAGGTGAGGCTGCGGTCGGGGCTCTTGTAGCGCTTGGAGACCCACTGGCCCCAATGATAATCGCCGATAGAAAGGACTATGAGGATGAACCCCAGGAAAGCCGGATTGATGAGCATGGGGGCCACCTCCTTCGCCGGCCGCACATAACCTTCCTGGGTGATGGTTGTCCACACAAACTGGTGAAGGATAAGGATGAGCAAAACCACACCCACCAGGAAGGCCAGCGAGAGATAGACTTTGTCGGCCGGCCTTTTTGCTTTGGGCATGAGGTATTCCAGTCCCAAGGCGCAGGGGCCGAAGATCATGCTGATGAGAATAGCCTGGGACAGGGTGTAGTCCAGGCTTACCAGAATGGCCGACACCAGGGTGAGCGCCACCAGCCAGTATGCTATTCTCAGAAAGGCTTTCATCGCAGAACAAAAATAGGTAAAAAGTGCCGCTAATGCAAGGGCTTAAAGCCCACAGTGGGTTTTGACAGGGCTGGAACGGGTTTCTACTTTGCAAATATGGCCGGGTCCTTCGTACCTTTGTACCAACCTAAAAAACCATATAGCCATGAAAGAAGAAATTTACTATGTTGTGGATTCCCTGGGGGTAAGTCACCAGGAAGTCATCGAGCGCCCGGCCATGTCCATAGCCCGGCTCTATGTAGAAGGAGGAGCGGGGTTCATGACCATCATCTCCGTCCTGCTGATTCTGATGCTGATTGCCGCCTGGAAGGCTCCCAAGTGGGTCAAGGAAATCGGCATCGGCGCCCTTGTAGCAGGCGTTTTCGCTACGCTCCTGGGCCTGGTTCAGATCTTTGATGCCGTTCAGATGTTTGGCGACGAAGTCAGCTTCCCCATTTTGTGCGGCGGCCTCAAAGTGGCCATGATTGCCGTGCTCTACGGCCTCATCGTGTATTTCATTTCCCTTATCCTGCGCGTTATCCAGAAACCGCGTATCTGACGCTTCCGGCCTGGCTAAGCCGACTAAAACGAACTAGTTAAACATACTATTAGCCAAAAGAACCTCCTCAGAAGTGATTCTCAGGAGGTTTCTTTTATAAAGAGATGGGCCGATGTCTATCTTCCGCCGCCGCCGAAGCCGCCACCGGAGAAGCCGCCACCTCCGCCGAAGGAGGAATGGCCGCCGCCTCCGCTCACGCTGCCGGCCTTGGCCGTGGCGTTGCTGAAACTGCGGGCGCTGATGCTGTTGGTCCAGTTCATCATGTACAGGAAGGAAACGGGATCCAGGCCCGACTGGCGGGTGAGCTCTTCAAACGCGGCCGGATACAGTTTCTGGAACTGCTTGGCCACCTTGCTGGCTATGCCGAAGAGCTGGGCAAACACCAGATAGTCTTTCCACAGGCCCACTTCGGGGGCACTGCGCTCGCCACTCAGGGTGAAGTCTTTCAGGAAATTCTGGAACTCAACCAGGTGGCAGGCCTGGGCGGCACCTTCCTCGGTGCAGATGCCATCGGCCTTGAAGTAGCCTTTTCCGCGGAACCAGCTCTTGCCCCGGGCGATGACGCGGTCCGGCCAGGCGGTGAGCTTCTTATAGTTCTTGGTGCTCCACTTCTCGAATTCACCTTTTTCCAGGATGTCGTTGGTGCCGCTGGCGGTGCGGGCCCAGCGGTAGAGGTCATTCTCCACGTCGTCGGCCGAAGCGTCATCGGCCTTGAATTCCAGATTGACCCGCTTCTCCGACTTGGGATCCGGCACCACCGCCAGGCTCCCGTCCATGATCCAGCGAAGGAACAGGGCGCCAATGAGGTTGTTGGCTCCGTAAGACACTTCAAAGCGCTTGCCCTTGGACAACAGGTAATAGGCGGCCATCAGGTTGCCTTCCAGCGGGATATCCCGGTACCAGCCGTCAATCTTCTTCTTACCGAAGATGGAGGATTTCCACTTGTATCCCCGGGCCGATGCAACGGCTACCCAGATTAGAACGAAGATGCCGCCGACGAAAAGCAGGATGAAGCCAATGGCAAAGATCACGAGAGGCCATTCGTCTTCATCATCATCTCCATAAGAGCTGCCGTCCAGGGCGCGGTCTATGAGATCCTGCACCGGACCGCCCTTCTCCACGGCGGGAGCAAACATCCCCTTGTCAAATTTCACCAGGCAGATGAGGCTGCTGCTGTAACCCATGTCTTCGGAGGTTTCGGCCACCACGGTGCCGTTCACTACGTTGATGTCTCCGTAAAAGCCGAAGGCCCATACGCGGGTGTTGTCGGAGGTCCATCCGAGGCAGTCGAAGGCCGGAACTATGGTAACGCGGGCGTGCTCCGGAGCGGGATCCATGCCCTTGTTCACAAACATGAAGTTGAAGGCGTCGGCGTCGTCATAGGCCTGCACCAGGCCGGTGACCAGGAAACGGGCCGTCCATATATGGTCTCCCTTCTCTCCCAGGCCCCAGCACAGTTCCACGCCGTCCCGTTTGGGAACGATACCGCACTTGCCGGTTTTCCAGCTGCGGGAACGGTCCACGTCCCACTTTTCGCCCTGGCTCTCGAAGGCCTGGCCGTTCTCCGACACGGAGAGCCGGCTCACCGTCATGGGGCCCAGGTTGCCGATGGGGATGTAGAACTCGGTACCGGAAGAGCCCGCCTCCACGTTCCAAACCTGCGTAATCCAGGCCGATCCGTCCTTCTGCAGCTCTACCTTTATATCTACATCGCGGATTTCCCGGATGGCTTGTGCTTGCGCCAGCAGGCTGACGAACAAGAAAACGACAAAAAGAAACTTCTTCATCTACAGATTCTTCACTTCGTTCAGAATGACAAAAAAGGCGCCGGAGGCGCCCGGGGGTGTATTTAAAGGGGGCAGAGCCCCCTTGAGTACAATAAGATTGTCCGGCAATCTTTAGATTGTCGGGTAATCTTTCTTGCTGACATCGTCAGCAAGATAATCTCTCTTGGCGAAGCCCAGCATTCCGGCGATGAGGGATGCAGGGAATACGCGCACCTGCTGGTTGTAGCGGGTGACGGTGTCGTTGAACGTCATGCGGGACAAGCGTACGTTCTCTTCGTACTGCTTGATGCTTTGCATGGTGTCCTGATAGTTCTGGTTGGCCTTCAGTTCGGGATAGGCCTCGGCCACGGCGATGAGGCGGGAGGCAATCTCGGAGAGAGCCTGCTCGTTGGCGTTAATCTCGGCCGCGGTGGGGGCGGGCGAAGAGGTAATCTTGCGGGCCTCAATCACTTTCTGGAGGGTCTCGCCCTCGTAGGAAGCGTATTCGCGGGTCAGCTTAACCAGGGCCTGGAGGGCGTCGTATCGGCTAATTTGCTGAACATTAATCTGCTTCAGGGCATTGTTGCAAATTTCGTCACTCTTGACAAGCTTGTTCTGAACGGAAATCACCCACAAAACCAGGAGGGCGACAACGGCAATTACGATAATCAGTGTCATAGCGTTAAAAGTTTACATCACACAAATATCCGAAAAAAGTGTATATTTGTCAATAAAAATATTCAGAAAGATGAAAAGCAACACCTATTTTAAGGATTCGGCCCTGGCCGCCCTGCGCGGAAACTGGGGAAGTGCCGTACTGACCACCCTGGTTTTTGTGCTCATTATTGGTGCCATTTCCACTCCGGCAGCTTATACTTCTTACCGGACCCAGGCCCTCATGCAGGACTACTCCTTCACTTCCCTGTCGGACATCGTGGATATGGCGGCCGATCCTGAATTCGCGGCCGCCCAGAAGCAGAGCAACGGAGCCTCGTCCCTCATGTTCCTGCTTGAAATCTTCCTTCTGCTTCCTCTGGAGGTGGGCTTCATCAACGCTTTCCGCAAGCTGCTGGTGAACCTGGACACCAATATTCTGGGGAACACCTTCAACTTCAGCAACTACTGGCGCAAGATAGGCGGCATGTTATGGATGGCCATCCTTACTTTCCTGTGGACCCTCCTGTTCATCATCCCCGGCATTATCAAGGCTTTCTCCTATGCCATGACTCCCTTTATTCTGGATGAATATCCTGAGCTTTCTCCCGTGGAAGCCATCCACCGCAGCCGCATGATGATGAAAGGCCACAAGTTCGACCTCTTCTGGCTGTACCTGAGCTTCATCGGCTGGGCCATCCTGTGCCTCTTCACGGCCGGTATCGGCTATCTGTGGCTGGCTCCCTACATGCAAACGGCCGAAGCGGCCTTCTACGAGGAGGTAAAGGCCGATTATGAAATCCACGGAGGATTAGACTAGAGAACTCCGTTCCAGCCTTCGAAGGCTATCCGGGCGTCGCCCGCCCCCTCGGGGAGAGTGCAACGGACCGTGCGGCTTTCGCCAGGCGTCAGAGCAAAGAAATTATCGGACCAAAGGACGGCTGGAATCAGCTGTCCTTTTTCGTCCAGGGCCTTGAGGATGTTCTGGTAAGCGATAACCTCGGAGGTGTTGGTAAGCGTTACCTCGAAGCCCTTGTCGGCCTTGTTGACCTTCATGGAGAGCTTAGCCTCCGGCAGGGCGGTCACGAAGGACAGGTCGGCATACTCCTTAATGGGAGAGATGAACCAGTTGGAGGCTTCCCAGTCGTACACGTTGTCGCCGGCAGGGACGCAGTAGAAGTTGCTGGCAATGATTTCGTCGCCCAGTTTTACCTCCAGAGACACGAAGCAGGGGCCTTCGATTCCGTCATATACCTTCAGGGGCTTGCGAGGCGTAAAGTCCACGGGCTTGTCGTCCCGGCGGACCAGCTTGCAGTCCTTGTCATACACCTTGATCACAGCGTCGTAGCTGATTTCGGGCATTACGTCGTTCACGGCGTAAACGGCGTGCTCCCCATAATTATAGATGAGCTGGCAGGGAGCGTTGGCCTTCTGGGTGCCGTAGTAGCCGGCCGTGGGGGCCAGGTACCAGTCGTAGAGCTGCCAGTAGAAGGCGGGCCAGGCGCTGTTGAGCATCCACTGGACAATGCCGGTGGCGTGGTCAATATGGCAGCGGAAAGCTTCGAACATGGCGCGGGTGCCGTCATAATCGGCCGCGTGGGCCTTGCGCACGAAGTCCTCAAACCCGGTGGCTTCCCCGTACTGGCCGGCCAGTACGCCCAGCAGGATGCTGGTATTCATCTGCTTACCCCTCACGCAGTGCTTGTTCCACACGTCGTTCACGGGCCAGAGGTTGTCCTCGCCCACAATGCGGCGTACATTCTCTTTCTGCGGCATATTGAGGCCGATGCCGGTCTCCGTATTGAAGCCGTAGGCGCCACCCAGCTTGGTGTCAAGGTACCAGTAGTCGGGAGCCACGTAGTCGTAAGGGCCTTCCATCTTTACGCCGGAAGGGCCGGAGAGGGTGCTGGTGCGGTTGGCGGCCGAGCAAACGTAAGGCCTATACTCCAGCTCCTTGTATAGTTCCAGATAGCGGGTTTCCAGCTCGGGACGGGGCAGCATGTCGGAACCGGTGAGCCAGCCGATGACGGCCGGATGGTTGCGCATGCGGATGAGCTGGTCGTGGAAATAGCGCACGGCCAGGTCCTGCAGTTCGGGGGTGATGATGCAGCCGTATTTGGAATCGCCGGGAAGGCCGCACTGGCCGGGCCATTCCCACAGGCAGCTCCAGCCCACCAGATTCAGGATACCCATCTGGTCGCAGAGGTCGTACACCGTGTCGTCCGTACCCCAGATATTCTCAAAGCGGATACCGTTCAGACCCATGTTCTTAACCAGTTCCAGCTGCTGGCGAATGCTCTTGGGAGTGTCTTCCATGAAGTAGTCGTCGGTCCAGCCGGCGGCCTTGAACAGGATCTTCTTCCCGTTCACATAGAACTGGCGGTGACCCAGGGAATCCACCTCGCTGGATACGCTTCTGAGGCCGAAGGCCACTTCCTTGCTGTGGGAACCTTCAAAAGCCATCTGCAGGTGATACAGCTCCGGGGTACCCATGTCGTGGGGCCACCAGATGCGGGGATCGGCCACTTCTTCCTTCTGGCAAACAACCTTGGTTTCCCCGGCATTCAGGCTCACCTTCTGGGAGAAGCTGCCGCCTTCGTATTGGCCCTTCAGCATGCCCTCAACGGGTTTGTCGCTGCGGTTTACCAGGGTGGTGGTCACTATGATGGAGGCCTTGGTGAGGTCCTCGGAAAGTTCCGGACGCACGTAAACATCCTGCACCTGAACGTCGCCCGTACGAATGATGCTCACGGGAGCAATCAGGCCCATGAACTCGTCCAGGGCGTGGGGGTTCCAGTCCACGAAACCGTGGTTCAGGCTGCCCCAGGGGGACTTGTGGGTGCGAATCTCCAGCGTATTCTCTTTCTGCACCTGCGGCGTGATGTCCCACTCGCGGGCGGCGAAGACGCCCAGCGTGGTGTCGGCACTGGCGATGAGAGTGCCGTTCACCAGGATATCGGCCGAGTAACCGATTCCGTCCATGCGCAGGATCTGGTGACCCTTGCCGCCCGGGAAGCGGGTGGTGAAGACCCAGGTGCTGTCGAAGCGGGTTTTGTCGATGTCGTAGAGGCGGAGCTCCTCCAGGGGATTCTCGCCGAAGACACCGGCACGGTGAAGGGCGCCGGCAACGGTGGTGGGGGCGGTTACCTGATAAGACTCGCTAGCTCCTTCCTGCTGCATGTCCCATTGCGTGAGTCGCAGGGAACCCTGCTGGGTGGTGCAGGCGGCCATCAAAAGTGCGGTTAAGAGAATGGTTACGTGTTTCATGGTGCTATAAATCTAGGATTCCTTCCGGAATGGTCAGGGTCAGGATTTGCCGATTTTCGTCCACCTCCAGGACCAGGTCTTCGTGGAGCGGGAGAAGGACTTCCTCCCCATCGGCCTTTTTTACCCACAGGCAGAGATTGCCGGGAATGTCTTCATGGGCCGATACCACGCCCACCGTCCGGCCCTGCGGGTCCTGGACGGTCCAGCCGGTGAAATCTTCCTCTTCGTCTTCCTCGAAGTAGTCGGCATAGACGTCGGCCCCGGCCAGTTCGTCGGCGTCCTTGAGGTTGCGGACACCCGTGAGCTGCACCAGCGCGCGATTGTTTCCCTTGGGGGTGAAAGATTCAAAATAGAAAGGAACCGGTAGTCCATCGAATTCGATGAATACCGGTTCCTGCAGGTCAATATCCTCGGGGACAATGTCCAGAAAGCTCATAACGAGCCCGCCTTCCGTCCCGTTGGATTTGAGAACCTTGCCTATCCGCAGCATTATTCTGCCGGAGTCTCGGCGGGTTCCTCGGCGGCCTCTTCGGCAGCGGGAGCAGCCTCTGCGGCGGCTTCCTCAGCGGCCTTGCGGGCAGCCTCCTCGGCCTCTGCCTTCTTGGCAGCGATGGCCTTGGCACGGGCCTCGTTCACCTCAGCCTCGGCAGCCTTGGCGGCCTTGGCCTTAGCAATCTCGTCGTTCTTGATGCCAGTCTTCTTGGCAGCAATCTTCTTGTCGCGCTCTTCCTTCCAAGCGGCGAACTTGGCTTCGGCCTGGGCCTCGGTCAGGGCACCCTTGGCAACACCTTCTGCCAGGTGCTTGCGGAGGAGAACACCCTCATAGGAGAGGATGCGGCGGGCAACGAGAGTGGGCTGGGCACCTACCTTGAGCCAAGCCAGAGCCTTCTCACCATCCAGAACGATGGTAGCAGGGTTGGTGTTGGGGTTGTAGGAACCAATCTGCTCAATGAACTTACCGTCGCGCGGTGCGCGGGAATCGGCCACTACAATGTGGAAGAATGCGAAATTCTTCTTACCGTGGCGCTGGAGTCTAATTTTAACAGCCATTGTGAATCTGTTTTTAAATAATTATTAATGCGTTGTGCCCCAACTCGTGGGAGCTTGCAAAGATAGCAAGAATATTTCATATATGAAAAAATTCGCCCAAAAGTTTTGGGATTTCAAAAATGTGTCTTATCTTTGCAGTCCCAATGCGGATGTGGTGAAATGGTAGACACGCCACTTTGAGGGGGTGGTGAGCATTAGCTCGTGGAAGTTCGACTCTTCTCATCCGCACGAAAGCCCTGGCTGAAAAGCCGGGGCTTTCTCAATACAGGGGGCGCTGCCCCCTCATACACCCCTGCGGCCTTTTCTCCCTCTACGATTTTGCCTAATGGCAAAATCCCGGGTACGGCCGGCGCTCTGCAGAGCGCATCGTCGCTTCGCTCCTCCAACCTAACAGTTCCGAGCACCAGAGAGCTTGTTTTCGTACTATTTACAGGTGCACATACCTGGTATGTACCTGATATCGGCCTTGTAGTGTGGTTTGCATGTACATACCTCCGGCAAAAAGGCCATTTTCTCCTCTTTTGACCAAGGTATGTACACCTGCAGGCCCCTAGAAAGCTGTTCTCCCGTACATATCAGGTATGTGCACCGACGAAATATGGCAAAAAAAAAATAGCATGGCCGAATGTGACGTAAAATGCGTATTTTTGTGTTTAGGTAGTAGATAACCACCAGAATCTATTATGAAGCTTTACAGAATCATATTGTTATTGGCCGGGGTGCTGATGCTGGCCGGGTGCGAAAAATCGCCGTACAATGAGTTGGAAGGCCGATGGAAGCCGGTGTTCGCCAGCGGTACTTATGACGATGGAACAATAGGAATAGGATACGTCTATTATTATGACGGTCCCGCTGACTCGCATGGTACGGTCTCATGCGTGAGGGTGGCCAGAACGAATCCGGAGCTCAGATATGAAGAAACCACTACCATCCCCGGATACCGTTTTTTCCGTAAGGACGGGAAGGATGTTTTCGAGAACTTCTTTATGGACACACCCGGTGAGGCGTTTTACAAACCGCTAATGTACAAGGTGGAAGGAGGGAAAATCTACCGTGAATGGCCCTGGGCATACCTTATCAACGGAGATAGTAATCACCTTGATCACCTCATGGAAGGCTCCGGGCATTTCGATAACGGCACTCCCATTACATTCCTTGATGACGGCAGGATTACCATCGGTAACTTCACCTACCAAAGGATGGATTGAATATTTCTCAAGTTAGACGCCACCCCAAACCATGGGGTGGTTTATTTGTGTTTCATTGTTTAACGGAAATAGTGTATCTTTGTAGTTGACACAAAACTTTTCAACCCATATGAAGCGAGTTATTTCCCGAGTCCTTGCCTGTCTGGGCGTTGCCGTGGCTCTGTTTTCTTGCCAGAAAGCTCCTGTACTGGAGTTTACCGGTTCCACCAGTTTTTCCTTTACAAGGGACGGTGGCAGCGAGAGAGTAACCTTTACCACCAACCGGGACTGGACCGTGTCTTCCTCCCAATCGTGGTGCAAGGTGTCGCCTTCATCCGGTTCCGGATCGGACACCCCCATTACCGTGACCCTTACCTGCGAAGCCAATTCAACGTACGACGCCAGATCGGCCACGTTGACCATCAAGGCCGATGAATTGACGCAATCCCTGTCCGTAAGCCAGGAAACCGGTCTGGGACTTGTGGTTACGCCCAAGACCATAGAGGTGTCCAATGCCGCCCAGACAATAGAGATTGAAGTACAAAAGAATGTAGAGTACGGCTTTTCTATTGATCCTGATGCCCGGGAATGGATTACCTATACAGGCACTAAAGGCCTCACTTCCGAAAAACTCACTTTCAGTATTGCCGCTAATGAGACATATGATGACAGGGAAGGGGTTATTGCCTTTAAACAAAACGGTGGACCTCTATTTGAATCTGTTGTAATTAAACAGAGCCAGACGGACGGCCTGTTCATCACCACGCCCGAATACAACCTTTCCGACGAGGGCCACACGCTCAGCGTTGAAGTCAATTCCAATGTAACCTTCAGCGTGACTCCGGAGGTAGACTGGATCCATTATGTAGAGACCAAAGCCCTGAAATCGTCCACCATTACCCTCACCGTAGATGCCAACGACACTTACGACGCCCGCACCGGAAAGGTGACGGTCAAACAGACCAACGGCACCCTCACGGGCGAAATCATTGTGAATCAGGCGGTCAATTACGGCTTGCTGGTAGACCCTGAAGAGATTAGCATCTCAAAGGATGCGCAGACGGTGGAAGTGGAGGTCAGGTACAATGTGGAATATGAAATAGTGATTCCCGACGCCGCCAAAGACTGGGTTTCCATTGCCGGCACCAAGGGACTGGCTACGGATGGGGTAACTTTCTCCATTGCCGAGAACACCAAATACCTGGACCGGGAAACTGCCATTGCCTTTAAGCAGAAAGGCGGAGACCTTACTGGCACGGTGAAGATTGTTCAGGCCCAGACGGACTATCTGAGCTCTTCTCCCAAGAAGGATTCCCTCTCGTACAAGGGAGGTACCGTCAACCTCACCGTGGTCACCAATATTGACTATAGCCTGGCCATCGCCGAGGGCGAGGAATGGATAACCATTGGGGAAATGGCCGACAAGGGAACCCACGAGGGTTTGACCACGCTTGAGCACGCCATATCGGCCCCGGAGAATGAAAAAACGGCCGCACGCTATGCCGTAATCAATGTTCTCAATGCCAAGGGCGAAACCCTCAAGACCTTCACCATTGCCCAGGGCCCTCAGCCCATCATTGAGTTTGCCGATGCCAATTTCAAAGCATACTGCGTAGAGAAATACGACGTGGACGGCGACGGCGAGCTAACCGCTGCCGAGGCCGCACAAATCACGGAACTCAGCCTCTATGACAAGGGCATTACCTCCGTGAAGGGAATTGAGTTCATGCCCAACCTGGCGGTTCTGGATTGCGGCAAAAACCAGCTTACTTCCCTGGATGTGACCCACAATCCGGCTCTGACCAAGATTCAATGCTACAACAACAATGTGAAGAGCCTGGATGTCTCCAAGAATCCGCTGCTGAAGGAGCTGGGTTGTTACAACACGGGGCTGGCCAGCCTTGACGTAAGCCACAATACGGCTTTGGAAAAGCTGGACTGCGGCAAGAATCAACTCGCTATTTTGGACGTAAGCTATTGCACTGCCCTGAAGTCCCTGTCGTGCAGCGAGAACCCTTATCTGAAAGAGATTTGGCTGGCCAAGGATCAAACCATTGAGAATCTGTCCTATGACGAGAGCATAGCCCAGATCAAACACAAGAACTAAGGATTCTTAAACGGAAAAACGGGCGCCCGCAAAAGTGGACGTCCGTTTTTTTGTGGAGGTAGTCGGATTCGAACCGGCGACCCCATGCTTGCAAAGCATGTGCTCTACCAGCTGAGCTATACCCCCTCAATACAGGGGGCTCTGCCCCCTCATACTCCCCCGCGGCCTTTCCGCCTTTCCGTTTTTGCTTTCGCAAAAACCCGGCCCGGCCGGTCGCCTGCAGGCGACTTTTACTACAAAACGTCGACCCCTGGTATGGCAGACGTTTTGGAAGGCCCTGGCATAGTTGAACTGCCGACCTCTACATTATCAGTGTAGCGCTC
>JAFZWC010000012.1 GCA_017617475.1 Bacteroidales bacterium | reverse complement strand
GGAAAGAACACCGTCGATGACCAGCAGAGGCTGGTTAACGCTCTGGGCCGATGCGGACATCGAGCCTCCGGTAGGGATGGAGTTCTTACCACGGATGGTCATGGTCTGCGTGTTGTCGCCGGCGGCGCTGGTGGTAGGAGCGTAGCTCAAGCCAGCCACCTTGGAGGACAGGGCAGACAGGGCGTTGGGGTTAGGCAGGGAAGCCACGTTGGCGTCGTTTCCGTAATTGACGCTGGAAATGGCGCCGGAAACGTCACGCTTACGGGCGGTACCGTAACCCACAACCACCACGTCGTCCAGGAACAGGGTGTCCTCTTCGAGAACGACTTTGATGTTCTTTTGACCACGGACCGCAATCTCAACAGTCTTGTAGCCAATGGAAGAGATGACGAGGGTAGCGTTGTTGTCGACACGGATGCCGAATGCGCCGTCCAAGTCAGTTGCTACTCCGGCGGTAGAGCCCTTGATCTGGACTCCCGCGCCGATCACAGGTTCGCCTTTCTGGTCCACGACCTTACCGGTCACGACATTCTGGGCGAAAGCCTGCATACCTACTACCAGGCATGCAAGCGCAACCATAATGAATCGTTTTAGCATAAAGAAAAAGTTAATATTAGGGTTAGATGTGTGTTTTAAGTTCCAGGTTAGCGGATAGTTTTCCCATTTAAACACCCAAATATATTAATTTTTTCCTTTCGTTGTACTTATTTCTTAATATTTTTTCATAAATAAGGTCAATTTCGCCCTTTGAGTTTCGCAAGAATATGACTAATTTTGTCTGTGCTTAAGATTCTGAAGGCTTCTGCCGGCTCCGGCAAAACATACAACCTGGCACGGGAATACATCCGGCTCATCGTGGGGAGTGACCAGCCCGACGCATACCGTCATGTGCTGGCGGTGACCTTCACCAACAAGGCCACGGACGAGATGAAAAGGCGCATCCTCAAGGAGTTGTATACCCTGGCCACGGATCCGGAGGCTTCGCCTTATGCCGAACTGAGGCCCTTCCAGAAAAGGGCGCAGCAGCAGTTGTCGGCCATCCTGAACGACTATTCCGCCTTCGCGGTAAGCACCATAGACCGTTTCTTCCAGCAGACGCTGCGCGCCTTTTCCCGGGAAATCGGCCAGTTTGCCTCTTATCAGGTGCAGGTAGACCGCGAATCGCTAATTACCGAGAGTGTGGACCGGGTGCTGGACGGCCTTTCGGAAAACGACGCCCCCATGCTGGACTGGCTCACGCGAAGCGCCCAGGAAAGCCTGCAGGAGCGCGGGAGAATCGGCCTGGAAGAGGACCTTCAAAAGATGGCGGCCGACCTTTCCCAAATCCCGGAAGGGGAGATCCGGTATGACAAGGAAGCCATGGAACGCCTGCGGAAGCGGTGCGGTCAGATTGTTAAAGATTATCCCGAGAAAGTTAAGGCAGCGGTGAATGCCATTCTGGAGGCCCTGCAAAGCGTGGGAGTAGAGCCTGAAGATACCAACCGCGGCTTCTTGAAAGCAGTCCGCAAAAATCTGGATGGAGTAGAGAAGCCCAGCCCGGCCTTCGTCCGGAATGCCCAGGATCCGGACCAGTGGTTCTCAAAGGCGAAATCTTCGCTGCTTGACTCTGTAAGACCGGTTCTGGAGAAACCTCTCCAAGATTATCTGGCGCTTTTCGGTCAGCCTTATCAGGAATACAATACGGCCATCATCCTTAAAGGGCAGCTTTACAGCCTGGGTGTTGCGCAAGAATTAAAGGACGCATTTGTCCAAATCCAAAAAGAGAAGAATGTCCTGTCCCTGGACGATTCCAATACCATCCTCCGCAAGATTATTGACGGAACCGACACCCCGTTCATTTATGAGAAAATGGGCGTGAGGTACGAGGATTTCCTGCTGGACGAGTTTCAGGACACCTCCGATGTCCAGTGGGACAATTTCCGTCCGCTGGTACACGGCAGTGTGGACTCCGGCAACGACTCGCTGGTGGTGGGCGACGTAAAGCAGAGCATCTACCGCTGGAGGGGAAGCGACTGGAGCCTGCTGGGAAGCCGCCTGGAGCAGGAATTCCTCCGCCCGGAGGTGAAACCGCTGGACGGGAATTACCGCACCTGCCGGGAAATCGTGAACTTCAACAACGGCTTCTTCCGGTACGCCGCGGCGCAGATGGACCAGGTTTTGGGAACGGACCGCATTTCCACCCTGTATGCCGACGTGACGCAGGAAGTGCGCTTCAAGGATCCGGCGCCCGGCTCGGTGGAGGTTACGTTCACCGACGACCAGATGGGGGAGATCCTGGGCACCCTGAAGCAGGTCCGCGGAAGGGGAGCACAGTGGGCCGATGTGGCCATCCTGGTGCGCGGAAATGAAGACGGGGCCCGGATAGCCGCGGAACTGGTGGCCCATGGCATCCCCGTGGTGTCGGACGATTCCCTATACGTGAAGACGTCCGTCACGGTGCGCCGGCTGGTGTCCCAGCTGTCACTGGTGGAATCCGTTCCCCGCGAGGGCAAACCCGACGTTGCCGGCTACATGGCCCGTTCCCTCCAGGTGGAGATTCCCGCGCAGTACCACTCGCTGGTAGAACTGGCGGAATCCATTCTCCGGGACCTCCGCAAGGCCGACCCCGACCTGTTTAAGGCCGAAATTCCCTACATCCAGTCCTTCATGGATTATCTTCAGGACTGGACGGCCACCGGCGGCAACAAGCTGGACGCCTTCCTCCGCCATTGGGAAGAGGCCAAGCCCAAGATATCCTCCCCGGCGGCGGGCGATTCCGTGCGGGTGATGACCATCCACAAGTCCAAGGGCCTGGAATTTCCCTTCGTGATTGTCCCCTTCGCCGAGAAGGTGACCCTTTACAAGGCCCCCACCGCCTGGGCCCGGCCGCAGGTGGAAGGATCGGCCCTGGAAAAGGAGGCCGACGGCCTTTACCGGGTGCAGCTGGACAAGGCATCGGCCGATTCCTTCTTCGGGGAAGATTACGCGAAAGAGATTGAGCTTCAGGCTATTGACAATATCAATGTCTTCTACGTGGCCCTTACCCGCGCGCAGTACGGACTCAAGGTGATAGCGGCTACGCCGCCCAAGGCACTCACCTGGAAAAACCTCTCCCATTTCCTGTACGATTACGTGAAAACCACGGACTTCCTTACGGGAACGCCCTATGACTTCCGTCAGCTTAAGCGCGAGGAGAGTCCGGTGAAGGAACTGGAACTGGACTATGTTTCCTACCCGGCCGACAGCGGAAGCCGCCTTCGCTTCAGCCCCGAGGCGGCCGATTACTTCGGCGAAGACGGCCTGGTGGGTCCGGCGGCCAGTACCCGTATCCGGGGCAACGTGCTGCACGGCATCCTGCAGGCGGTCACCCTGCCGGAAGATCTTCCCGGCGCCGTGGAGGCCGCCATCCTCTCCGGCGATCTCCCGCTGGCCATGAAGGAAGACACCCTGGCGCTGCTGGGCGGCCGCATCGCCTCCGTCAAGGACCGGGGCTGGTTTTCGCCCGGCGTGCGTGTGCGCTCCGAGTCGGCCATCCTCTCCGCCGGAGGCCAGGAATACCGTCCCGACCGCGTGGTCCTGTTCCCCGACGGTTCGGTGCAGGTGATAGACTACAAGTTCGGCCAGCAGGAAGAGAAATACAAGTACCAGGTAAGGCGCTACGTAAACCTTTACAGGAAAATGGGTTACAAAAAAGTTGATGGGTACATCTGGTATTTGGAAGATAATTTCATTATCTTTGTAAGCTAAAGAAATATTCTATATGGAAGCCAGCGAGAATTCTATCAAGCTTTATTACAATACAGAAGTGGAAAAACTGCAGATGCCGGAGTACGGACGCAACGTGCTCAAGATGGTGGAGCAGCTCAAGGATATTCCGGACAAGGCCAAGCGTACGGAGCAGGCCCAGGCCGTTGTGAAGGTGATGGAGAGCCTGAATCCCCAGGTTCACCAGCAGGAGAATTTTGCCCAGAAACTCTGGGACCACCTGTTCATCATAGCAGGTTACGACTTGGACGTAGATTCCCCCTACCCCAAGCCCGTCCCGGAGGTGGTCAACAGCAAACCGGATCCCATTCCGCTGAATACCAAGCCCATCCGCGCCCGCCATTATGGCCGCAACATAGAGAGCATCCTGGACCTGATTGCCTCCGAACCGGAAGGTGAAACCAAAACGGCCATGATCCGCTCCCTGGCCATCTACATGCGGCAGCAATACCTCATCTGGAACAAGGACACCGTGGCCGATGCCACCATCTTCCAGGACATCGAGCGCCTCTCCGGCGGCCGGGTCCGCGTACCGGAAGGCATCGAGCTGTCCAAGATATCGGCCGATGCCAACTTCAACCGCCCGGGCATGAACCTGAACTTCGGGGGTGGGAAAAGCGGCAAGTTCAACCGCAATTTCAGAGGTAAAAAAGGCAAGAAATAATGAATCCCGTCAAAAAGTGGTGGAACAGGCAGAGCGAGCGCAAGCAGGCCGGCCTGCGCTTCGTGGGCATAGCCGTGGTGCTGGTGCTCACGGTGTTGGTGTCCGTGTCGGTTATCTCCTATGTCTTTAACTGGAAGCCGGACCAGAGCGCCCTGGCGTCCGGCGGGAATATCCGCAACGCCGCCGCTTCCGGCGGGCTCTCCATCGGCCATTTCCTGGTGACGGAAAGCTTCGGCCTGGCGGCCTTCTGCGTGGTGATTTTCCTGCTGGGCTGGACGGTGAAGCTGGTCTGGAGCGGCTCGCGCCTCCGCATGGGCAAGTGGTTCTTCGGCCTGCTCACCTTCACCTTCCTCTTTTCCTGGATTCTTGCCCTGGCCGATATTTTCACGCCGTGGGAATACCTCTTCGGCGGGGGAATGGGCGGCCGCGCCGGCGCTGCGCTGGTGGGCTTCGCCATTTCCAAGGTGGGGGAGATTGTAACCGGAGTCATCCTGCTGATGCTGCTCCTGCTCTGGTGTTTCTGCATGAGCCGCCGCTTCTCCGACTGGCTCATGGGTAAGAAGAGGGAGCCTTCTGTCATTCCGAGCGAAGTCGAGGAATCTCCTGAGCCGGAGCCCGAACCAGAACCCGTTGTCATTCCGAGCGAAGCGAGAGAATCTCAATCCGGAGATACGCTCGATCCTTCGGATCTCGGTATGACAGAGACCGCCCCCGTGTTCGTGACATCTCCCACGCATGAGATGCCCGATCAGGTCGGGCATGACGGGAATATGGTCGGGCATGACGGGGATGACCAGCCCAATATCAATATTATCAAGGACGATACGCTGGAGCAGGAGGTGAAAGAGCCCCTGAAGCCCATCGACAACCGCCTGGATCCGCCGGACGGCCTTCCCAAGTACAAGACGCCGGAGCTGGGCATCCTGGGCGATTACGCCAACGCCCGCCACGAGGTGTCGCAGGACGAGCTGGTGCGCAACAATACCAAGATCCGCAACACCCTGGCCAATTACAAGATCCAGGTGAAGGACGTTACGGCCATCGTGGGCCCCACCGTTACGCTGTACAAGGTGTATCCGGCCCCCGGAGTGAAGATTGCCGCCATCAAGCAGCTGCAGGAAGACATCGGCATAAGCCTGGGCGCCCGCGGCGTGCGCATCACCACCCTGTCCGATTCCGTAGGCATAGAGGTAGCCAACGACGTAGCCTCTATTGTGCCGCTCAAGTCCCTTCTTAACGACGACGCCTTCCGGCAGAGCAAGGCCGAATTGCCCGTGGCCATAGGCTACACCATCTCCCAGCAGGTGAAGGTGTTCGACCTGGCCGATGCCCCGCACCTGCTGGTGGCCGGTGCTACCAAGCAGGGCAAGTCCGTGGGTCTGAACGTGATTGTGGCCTCGCTGCTGTATTCCAAGCATCCTTCCGAGCTCAAGTTCGTGTTCATCGACCCCAAGATGGTGGAATTCTCGGCCTATGGCAAGCTGCTGCACCATTATCTGGCCGTCCTGCCCTGCGGAACGGCGGAAGAGGAGAGGGAGCGTGCCATCATCAAGAACGCCAAGGACGCCGCGGCCGTGCTGCAAAGCCTGTGCGTGGAGATGGACGCCCGCTACGAACTCCTGTCCAAGGGCATGGTGAACAACATCAAACTGTACAACGCCAAATACAAGGAACACCACCTGAGGGCCGATGAAGGGCATCACTTCCTGCCCTATATTGTTGTGGTGATAGACGAGTACGCCGACCTTACCATGTCTGTGGGCGCCGGTCCGGAGTCCAAGGCCCTGGCCCGCTCCATCACTACTTCGGTCATCCGTCTGGCCCAGAAGGGCCGTGCGGCCGGCCTGCATGTGATCCTGGCCACCCAGCGCCCTACGGTGGATGTTATTACCGGCCTCATCAAGGCCAACTTCCCCATGCGTATTGCCTTCCGCGTCACCTCCCGCATCGATTCCTCCACCATCCTGGACCAGCCGGGCGCCGATAAACTCATCGGCCGGGGCGATATGCTCCTGTACAGCGGCGTGGAGATGGAGCGCGTGCAGTGCGCCTTTATCGGCAATGACGAAATCTCCGACCTTACCAAGGCCGTGGGAGACCAGATTGGCTATCAGAAGAGTTACAATACCCCTTATTACCTGCCCGAGCCCGCCCCTACCGAGGGTGATGAAGGCCCCGGTGGAATGGTGGACATGAAGACCCTGGACGAGCGTTTCGAAGAAGCCGCCCGCACCGTGGTGCTTAACCAGAGGGGTTCTACGTCTGACTTGCAGCGCAAACTTGGCATGGGATATGCAAAAGCAGGAAGAGTGATGGACCAGCTGGAAGCCGCCGGCATCGTGGGCCCGCAGAACGGGGCCAAACCGCGCGAAGTCCTGGTGAAGGACATGGCCGAACTGGACGAAATCCTGCAGCATTTCATGCAACAATGAAGCGAGTCTTAAGCATATTGTTCCTTTGCGCCCTTTCCCTGGGCGCCCGTGCACAGGGAAACATTCCTCTCCTGGACAAAGTACAGGGGCACAGGGTCACTTTCCATTATACCTACAGCCTTTCCCAGAAAGGATCCGCTTTTTCGCCGGTTACGGACGGAAATGTCACCCTGGAAGACAATGCCTACATCCTGCAGGGACTGGGGATGGAAGTGATCAGTGACGGCACCACACGCTGGACGCTGGACCGCGATGCAAAGGAAGCCATGGTGGAAACCGTGGTTAAAGAGGACCTGTTCACCAATCCCGCCCTCTTCATTGCTTCCTATAAAAACTACATGGACCAGATCAAGGTCAACAGCTCAGGTTCCAACTCGCTGGACGTAACCTTGACCCTGGACGAGGAAACCCAGGCGCGCTTTGTCCTTAAGAACATTGTGTTCGGGGCAAAGAAAGGAAAAAGCGACTTCTCAGTGAATGAGAAATCGCTTCCCGATTATCTGATAACGGATTTGCGCTAGTCTGTTTCTTCTTCGTCAACGACGTCTTTTACACAACGGACGCTCATGGCCAGGGTCTCTTTGTCTCCCTGGCTTTGTTTTACGTCCACGTCCTCCTCGAAGATGGAGCGGAACACGCCGCGGTCTTCCTGCTGGTCACTGGTCCAGAAGCAGGCGAACTTTTTGAAACCGTTCTCGGGAGCGTCTTCGTTGGTGAAGTCCCGGTAACCTACGGGAATGGCGCAGAACTGGGTGCTGTTGGTAATCTTCACCTGCGGCCAGTAGCTCCACATGGTCGTGTTCACGAAAGAGGCATCCACCATGAGGGAACCGGCGTTGGTGCCCAGGCACTGGTCAAACTCGGCGCCGGAAGGGAGGTGCCAGCCTTCAGGGCAGGCCGTCTGGGCTTCGGTCCAGGAGTAATACTTGCCGAAAACGCTGGTGAGGATTTCGGAATCCTGGTAGTTGGTTCCGGATTCGGTGCCGTAGAGGTTGTTGGCCATCCAGGTTGTGCCGTTCAGGTCGATGGTATAGAACTTATTGCCGTCAATTTCTTCGGAAGTAAGCTCGGGAAGGCCGGTGATGGCGGTTTTCGGATTCAGGGCCGTGATGGAGATGCTGGTGGATGCGTTGTAGTAGTTGTCTCCGCCGAAGGCGTAGCAATAGATTACATAAGTTCCGGCTTCCCCGATATTGACGGTATAGGTGGGATTATTGTTTTTTGCGTCTGTGGTAACGGTATCGCGGGCGGCGGAGTTGACCACATAATAAATGCCGATTTTCTCCGGCATATCGTAGGAAGTATCGGAGAGCCCCAGACCGGAGATGTCGGCCTTTACATGTACCACCGTATTCTCTCCCATGTAGCTTTCGTAGTCGCTGATAATATCAAGGCCGGTGAGGGAGGGTTTGGTGGTGTCTTCTTCTTTCTTCTTGCAACTTACTGCGGCGATAATGAGCAGTAAGAATATGGCGTAGAATACGGTTTTTTTCATCTTTTTTAATTGGATTCGGCAAATATCGCTATTTTTTTATAAATTTGCACAAAAATCTTGCCAAGATAATAACCAATATGAAAAAGCTTTTGTTCATATCTGCCCTTCTGGTGCTGGTGCTGTCCTCGTGCGGGGAGCAGAAGGATGAATATGTACAGATCAGTGGTTATGCCCAGGGTAACAGTTACACGGTAAAAATGAATATGAAGGGAGTCCCCGTACCGGTGGAAACCGTGCGCGACAGTATTGACGCCCTCATCATTCAAATCGATACCACCCTTTCCGGATACAACAAGAAATCCCTCCTTTCCCGCTTCAATGCCGGAGAAAAGGTTCCTTCCACCCAGATGTTCCTGGACATGTACCGCATAGCCTATCGCTTGTGGGAACGTTCCGGCGGTGCCCTGGATTTTGGCGCAGCCCCCCTCTATGACGCATGGGGCTTCGGCTTCCGCAACAGTACCTTCCCTACGGACGAAGAGATTGCCCAGCTGCTGGCCCAGTGCGGTATGGGTCACCTCCCGGCAGAACTTCCGGTAGTGGACGGCTACGTGGACCCCGCCGCCATGGGTAATCCCCGGCTCAATTACAACGCCATAGCCCAGGGCTACAGTTGCGATATCATTGCCAAATACCTGTATAGCCTGGGCGTGAAGGACATGCTCATCGACATAGGAGAAATCTGGTGCGACGGCCTCAGCCCGTCCGGCCAGCCCTGGTCCGTGGGTGTGGACCGCCCCATTGACCGTCCCGACGGTCAGGAATCGGAAGAGGGCCTCAGCGGAATCTGGAGCTCGGAAGGCAAGCCCGCCGGTATTGTAACTTCCGGCAACTACCGCAAGTTCTACATCCGCGACGGCCGCAAATATGCCCACACCATCAACCCCCGTACCGGCTATCCGGTAGAGCATAACCTCCTCAGCGCCACCGTGGTATCGGCAGCCAACGCCGCCGAGTCCGACGCTATTGCCACCTGGTGCATGGTCACCGGTCTTCACGGCGCCCAGGTGCTCATCCTGGGAGACCCCAACCTGGAAGGTTACCTTATCTATACGGACGACCAGGGCAATATGAAAGAATGGGTTTCTCCGGGCTTTACCCTCAAGCAGTAATTACATTCCGGCAATCACTTGCAGAATCCATAGTAACAGACGGCTCAGGCTGTCTGTTATTTTTATAAGGATGGGCGGGCACAGGTGAACGGCGTCCAGCAGCAGGGCGGCCACGGCCGATGTGAGCAGCCCCGTGGTGACGGGGATGGCCATGAGGTTGGTGAGCAGGAAATGGCGGGGAAAGGTATGGAAACGCAGCCAGGCCAGGGGAGCGGTGAAAAGCTGGCAGCTGATGGCCAGGGCCGATGCCTGCCAGATGCGCCGGAAGGGGTTCCAGCGGGAGCCGGAAGGGTACCAGCTTTCCAGGACGGGATAAAGGACAAAGATGCCGGCCATGGCCAAATAGGAGAGCTGGAAGCCCACCGTGCCGATGACGGAAGGATCCAGCACCAGCTGCACCAGAAGCGCTAGGCAAAGCACGCGGGAAGGTTTTCTGGGCCGCCCGGTCACCCTCAGGATTTCACCGATAAGGATGAACAGATAGGCCCTTACGATGGAGGGACCGGCCCCCGTCATGAGGGTGAAAAAGCCTCCGCCCAGGCCGAACAGCAGGAAGCGGACTACGGCGGCTGTGCGGGACCCGCCCCAGGGCAGGGTCAGTTTGTCAAAAAGAAGGTAGATGATGCCCATGTGAAGACCCGAGAGGGCCAGCAGGTGGGACGCTCCGCTGGTGCGGAAGGTGGCCAGGGTATCGGCCTCCAGGCCGCTGCGGTCGGCGGTGAGGAATGCCTTGAGCAGGGGAGCGGTGGTATCGGCCCCGAAGGGCAGCGCGTCAATGCGGGCACGCAGGGCATCGGCCGCCCCCAGGGCCCAGTTCTGCAGGGCCGACGTCTCCTCTATTCCGGGGATGGCGCGCGAGGCGGCGCAGAAAAACCCCAGCAGCAGAAAAGAGGTCCAGCAAAGGCCGATGGCCCATTTCTCGGGGAACAGAATCAGTTTTTTACGAAAGAAGGCGGGGAGGAGGACCAGGGGCAGGAGCAGGCCGCTCAAGGCCCCGGCAGAACCGGCCGAAACCACCGTTCCCGCCACCACGCCCGCGGTGAAGAATCCCGAGAGCATCTCTATGCTTTTCGCCAACGCCATACGAGACCCTCCCACAAAAATTGCGCCCACGTTACCCCCACCCGAAACCCCTCCCCTCGGGGGAGGGACTTTAATGGACCATACGTGCGAAATTAGTAATAATTTCGTATCTTTGCATGACGTACTGAAATTTAATTTCAACCTATATGATCATTCTCGTAATCAACTGCGGAAGCTCGTCCATCAAGTACCAGCTTCTGGACATGAAAAACGACGACGTTTTTGACGTAATCGCCAAAGGTATCGCAGAGAAGATCGGCCTGCCTGCCGGCATTCTCCAATATGCTCCCACGGGCAAAGACAAGATTGTTCTGGATGTTCCCATCCCGGATCACAAAGAGGGCATGAAGCTCATCCTCCAGGCACTCACAGACCCCAAGACGGGCGTCCTCAAATCCCTGGAAGACATCGAGGCCGTAGGTCACCGTATCGTGCAGGGTGGAGACTTCTTCTCCGGTTCCGTGCTCGTAAACGACGACGTCCTGGACAAGATCGCATTCTGCGCCGACTTTGCTCCGCTTCACAATCCCGCCCATCTGCTGGGTATCCACGCCATGCAGGACGCCCTGCCCAGCGTGCCCCAGGTGGTTACTTTCGACACCGCATTCCACCAGACCATGCCGGCCTACGCGTACATGTATGGCCTGCCTTACGAGTATTATGAAAAGTACCGCGTGCGCCGTTACGGTGCTCACGGCACCTCCCACCAGTTCGTGGCCGGAGTCGGCGCCAAACTGGCCGGACTGGACATCAACAATTCCAAGATCATCACCTGCCACCTGGGCGCCGGCAGTTCCATCTGCGCCATCCAGAACGGCAAGTGCGTAGACACTTCCATGGGCTTCACCCCGCTGGAGGGTATGATCATGGGCACCCGCGTGGGCAACATCGACGCCAACGCCGTCCTCTACCTGGAGAAGAAACTGGGAGTGGATCCGGACGAGATGACCACCATCCTCAACCGCAAATCCGGCTTCCTGGGCGTTTCCACCAAGACTTCCGACGCCCGTGAGCTGGACGCCCTGGCCAACGAGGGAGATCCTAAGGCCAAGCTCGTGTTCAAGAAGTTCACCTACGACATCATCAAGAACATCGGCTCCTATGTCGCCGCCATGAACGGAGTGGACCTCATCATCTTCACTGGCGGAATCGGCGAACACAACAGCCGTCTGCGCCGCCGCGTGCTGGAGAACTTCTCCTACCTGGGCCTAAAGGTAGACTACGAAGCCAACGTGGCCTTTGAGCAGAACGCCATCATCACCACTGAGGATTCCAAGGTCAAGGCAGCCCTCATCTGCACCAACGAGGAACTGGTCATTGCCCGCGACACCATGCATTTAGTATTAGAAAATCAAGAATAAACCATGATTACCAATTTTAACGATCTGTTTGCCGAACTCAAGGCACAAGGCATTTGCAAGAAAATGGTAGCCGCCTGGGGCGTGGATTCCCACACCATCGAGGCTGCATCCCTGGCCAGCGACATGGGCTTTGTCAAAGTGACCCTGGTGGGCGACAAGGACCTCATCGCAAAAGTGTGCGAGGAGTGCAAGATAGATATGGGCAAGTTTGAGATCGTGGACGTGAAGGACGAGCTCAAGGCTGTGGCCGAGGCTGTCCGCATGGTTCATGACGGCGAGGGTGACGTGCTCATGAAGGGCCTCTGCTCCACCGACAAGTTCCTCCGCGCCATCCTGAACAAGGAAGTGGGTCTGCTGCCTCCCAAGGGCCTCCTTTCCCACGTGGGCGTCATCGAGAACCCCAACTACCACAAGCTCATCTTCATCACCGACATGGCCGTTATCCCTCTGCCGGACTTCCGCCAGAAGGTGAAGATGGCCGGCTTCGTCACCGGTGTTGCCCGTTCCTTCGGCATTGCCATGCCTAAGATTGCCTTTGTGGCCGCTTCCGAGCAGATGCTGGATTCCATGCCCGCCTGCATCGAGGGTGCCATGCTGGCCAAGATGTGCGACCGTGGCCAGATCAAGGCCATCGGCGACGGCCCCCTGGCCTTGGACGTAGCCATCGACGAGGAATCTGTTCAGATCAAGAAGCTCAAGAGCCCCGTGGCCGGAGACGCCGACTGCCTCCTGTTCCCCAACATCGAGAGCGCCAACGTGTTCTGGAAGACCAACTCCAAACTGGCCAAGGACGTCCGTCAGGCCGGTTTCCTGGTGGGCACCAAGGTCCCTTGCATCCTGGCCTCCAGAGCCGATTCCGTAGATGTGAAGCTCAACTCCATAGCTTCCGCCGTAATGTCTGTGAAATAACAGTGTTTTCCAGGGGCTTCTCTTTTCAAACCGTCGCTTCGCGACCCCTCCCTAAAGGGCCCCTCCCTCTTATTAAGCCGAGGGTGGCAAAGGTTTGAAAAGAGAACCCCTGGAAAAACAAATAATACAATTAGATATCATGAGAAAATACATTGTTGCTGGGAACTGGAAAATGAATACCACCGTTCCCGAAGGCGTTGAACTTGCCAAGGCTGTCGTTGAGAAAGCCAAAGATCTCCCCGCAAACGTTGAGCTGGTTGTGGCTCCTCCGTTCACCCATCTGGCCCCAGTGGCCGAGGTCCTGAAGGGCTCCAAGGTCCAGCTGAGCGCCCAGAACTGCGCCGACCATGAGAAAGGCGCCTACACCGGTGAAGTAGCTGTGAACATGCTCACTTCCCTGGGTTGCCAGTACACCATCCTGGGTCACTCCGAGCGTCGTCAGTACTATGGCGAGACCGATGAAAAGCTGGTGGTGAAAACCCAGCTGGCCCTGGCAGCCGGTCTTAAGGTCATCCTCTGCGTGGGTGAAAATCTGGACGTGAGTGAGGCCGGCAAGCACTTCGACGTTGTTACCGCACAGACCAAGAACGTTCTGTACAACTTCACTGCCGAAGACATGAAGAACGTGGTCATCGCT
>JAFZWC010000011.1 GCA_017617475.1 Bacteroidales bacterium | reverse complement strand
TAATGCTTAGCTTGCCCTGACGCTGTTTCCTAAGAAACTGACGCTCGTTTAAAGTAAATTGTTGTTACAATTTCTCGGTACTTGCTTGTACTTTCTTTCAGTCTTTTCAATGAACTTTTTTAATAACTCCCGCCTTTCGGTAGGGCGTTAAAAACCCGCTCTGTTTTGAAGCGGGACTGCAAAGGTACGAAGAATTTTTGATTGCACAAATTTTTTCCAACTTTTTTTGATTTTTTTGTCATACCGAGCGTAGCGAGTATATCTCCGGAGATTCACTCGGCCCCGAAGGGCCTCGGAATGACAAAAAAGAAGAGCCTCAGAGTGACATATATAAATATAATACGTATATTTGTAGTCTATGGATAAAAAACTGGTCATCATCCCCACCTATAACGAGAAGGAGAACATCCGGGACATCATTGCCGCCGTGTTCGCCCTTCCCGGCAACTTCCACGTGCTGGTCATAGACGACGGCTCCCCCGACGGTACCGCCGCCATCGTGAAAGAGATCCAGGGAACTGGCTCCGTTTCTGGAGCATCGGCCCAATTATTAGCGGAAGAAAGGGAGCCGGCTCCCTGCGAGCGGCTGCATCTGATTGAGCGCAGCGGCAAGCTGGGACTGGGCACGGCCTACCTCACCGGTTTCCGCTGGGCGCTGGAAAAGGGATACGACTATGTTTTTGAAATGGATGCCGATTTCTCCCACAGTCCGGAAGACCTCCTGCGTCTGTACGCCGCATGCTCTTCACAAGGGGCCGACCTGGCTGTAGGTTCCCGCTACTGCAAAGGCGTGAGCGTGATTGACTGGCCCATCAGCCGCATCATCATGTCGTATTTTGCATCGGCCTATGTAAGGACCGTGCTTCGTATGCGCATCTACGACACCACGGCCGGCTTCGTCTGCTATAAAAAGGAAGTTCTGGAAACCATGGACCTGGATGCCGTGAGAATGAAAGGTTACGGCTTCCAGATTGAGATGAAATACACCGCCTGGAAGCTGGGCTTCACCTTGAAAGAAGTGCCCATCGTCTTTACCAACCGCCAGAAGGGCACCTCCAAGATGAGCGGCGGAATCTTCGGCGAAGCCTTCTGGGGCGTGATAGGCCTCCGCTTCCGAAAAATAAGCCCTAAAGCATAATAAGAATCCCCGGCCAGACGACCGGGGATTTCGTTTACTTGGTATTCAATACCCAACCTCCGCCAGGGGCCAGGTGAATCTTGACGGGCTTGCCGTCCAGCACCTTCTCCGTCATCTTGAAGTCGCGGGCGGCGCGGTGGGCGTTCACGCCATCGGCCACAATCTGAACCTTGGTGCCGGCAGGGATGAAGCTCAGATCCAGTTCCAGGTCGCGCTCGTCCCAGTTGGTAAGGGCGCCCACGTACCAGGTCGATCCCTTGCGCCGGGCCATTACCACGTACTCCCCTATTTCACCGGCCAGGGCAACGGTCTCGTCCCAAACCGTAGGAATGGCGGCAATCCAGGCCGTGCATTCGGGCTCGCGCATATAATTGGAAGGAGAGTCGCACAGCATGGAGAGCGGGGCGTCAAAGATTACGTATTCTGCCAGCTGGTGGCAGCGCGTTCCCTGGGACATGGGTTCGTCGCCCACGGGGCGGAAATTACCATTCTTGGCATTGCGCATGGCACCCTGGGTATAGTCGGCCGGACCGGCCACAAGACGGGTGAAGGGAATGGTAACGTCGTAGGCCACCTGGTCCACCTTGTCACCGCCCCACTTCATGTTCTCCAGGCCGTAGACGCCTTCGTAATTGAGGACGTTGGGATAGGTGCGGGACATACCCACCGGCTTGTAGGCGCCGTGGAAATCCACGAACATGTGGTATTTGGCTGCCATGGCGGCGGCATTGCGGTAGAAGTGCACCATGTTCTGGTCGTCATGGTCCATGAAATCAATCTTCCAGCCCTTGACGCCCATGGCCGAATACTGGGCGCACAGTTCCTCCATCTGGTCTTCGAACAGGCGGGCGATGGTCCAAAGAACAATGCCCACGCCCTTCTCCTTGCCATAGCGCACCAGTTCGGGGAGGTCGATGTCCGGCTGCGATTCCTTCATGTTTAGCACCGTATTCTTGGCCCAGCCTTCGTCCATTACTATATACTCGATGCCGTTGGCGGCCGCGAAGTCAATATAATATTTATAGGTCTGCGTGTTGATGCCGGCCTCGAAGTCCACTCCGTAAAGGTTCCAGCCGTTCCACCAGTCCCAGGCCACCTTGCCGGGCTTGAGCCAGGAAATATCGGCCACGGCCTGCGGGCTGGCCAGACGCCACGTCATGTCGCTCTGGGCCAGATCCTTGGCCTCGGGAGCCACAATAACGGCGCGCCAGGGCATTACGCTCACATTCTCGGCAATCACGTCCTTGCGGGAAGTGATGATGCGCTGGAAAGTGTCTCCGTCTTCGGCTTCATAGCTGGCGGGAACCTTGGCGAACATCCCCTTGAGCGAGAGGCCCGAGGTTCCGTTGTACAGGTACATGCCGGGGTAGTCAATGAGATCGGCCTCCACTATGCACAGTTTGATGCCCTTGTCGGCCTCTACCGTAATGGGCAGGAAGGCGATGCGATCCTTGTTCCATTCCGAAATCTTGGCATGGGTATAATGGGACTCCTGGGAGCTGAAGAACTGGCCCTCCAGGGTCTGCGTGTGCTGGTTTACGTACGGGATATAAGCCGGCCAGTCCTGGGCAAAGCTGAAGAGGATGTCCTCGGCCTTCACCGTAACGGGCTTCACGGGCACAAAGCGCCAGGCAATGCCGTCATCATATGCGCGGAAAACCAGCTTGTACTCCTTGGTCTGGAGCTCCAGCTCGTTGAAATGGTCGCGTACCTGCGCGCGTTTGAACATGGGGGAATCCACCGTATTGTCCACGCTGCGGGTGACGGCTTTCTTAATCTGGGCCGAAGGGCCCCACAGCGTGCCGTTCTCCAGCGTCAGCTGCAGCACGGAAGGCTTGATGAGCAGAAGCCCGTCGCGCTCGATGCTGTAGGTAAGTGCCTTCCCGGCGTCAATCTTCACGCTCAGGTGGCCGTCCGGCGACGTCACGGTGTAATCCTTGGCGGCAGCTAGGCCGCACACGGCGGCAAGTGCCAAAACAGTAAGAAATCGTTTCATTGGTTATTTGATTAGTCTTAATCCTATGCGGTTTCGTTCGAGGTCCACGCTAAGCACCTGAACCATAACGTGCTGATGCAGTTTGAGCACCTTGGAAGGAACGGCCATGCCCTTCACGCCCATCTGGGAAGCATGGATGAGGCCGTTCTCGTGCAGGCCGATGTCCACGAAGGCCCCGAAGGCCGTGAGGTTGGTCACGATCCCAGGCAGTTCCATGCCGGGCTTGAGGTCGTCAATCTCGTGGATATCGTCGGCAAAGGCGAACTCCTGTGCGCTCTCGCGAGGGTCGCGGCCGGGCTTCTGCAATTCCTGGATAATGTCGTTCACCGTAGGAAGGCCGAAGTCCTTCTCTACATACTTCTGCGCATCGATGCCTTTGCAGGCCTCGGCATTGCCCACCAGCTCTTTGGTGCTCAGGTTCAGGTCTTTGGCCATCCTGGCCACAATATGATAAGCCTCCGGATGCACGGCCGAATTGTCCAGCGGATTAGCCGCCCCGTGGATGCGCAGGAAACCGGCGCACTGCTGGAAAGCCTTGTCACCCAGACGGGGAACCTTGCGAAGTTCCTCGCGGCTCTTGAAATCTCCGTTCTTGGCGCGGTAATCCGTAATGGCCTTGGACAGGGCAGGGCCGATGCCGCTCACGTAACGCAGCAGATACGGGCTGGCGGTGTTCAGGTTCACTCCCACGTGGTTCACACAGCTCTCCACCGTATTGTCCAGCTTTTCCTTCAGGAGGCCCTGGTCCACGTCGTGCTGATACTGCCCCACACCCAGGGACTTGGGGTCAATCTTCACCAGTTCCGCCAGAGGGTCCATCAGACGCCGGCCGATGGAAACCGCCCCGCGGACGGTGACATCGTACTCCGGGAACTCCTCCCGGCCCACGTCGGAGGCCGAATAAACGGAGGCGCCGTCTTCACTCACGGAGAAGATGCGCACCTCTTCCGGCAGGCCCACCTTGCGCACGAATTCCTCCGTCTCGCGTCCGGCGGTGCCGCTGCCGATAGCGATCACCTCTATCTTGAACTTGTCCACCAGATCGGCCACCTTGATGATGGCGTCCATCTTTTTGGCCACCGGAGGATGCGGGTAAATGACGTCGTGTTCCAGCAGATTGCCCTGCTCGTCCAGGCACACCACTTTGCAGCCGGTGCGGAAGCCCGGGTCGATGGCCATCACGCGCTTCTGGCCCACCGGAGGGTCCATGAGCAGCTGGCGCAGGTTGTCGCCGAACACCTGGATGGATTCCACATCGGCCTTTTCCTTGGCCTCGCGAAGCACCTCACCCGTGATGGAAGGGTCCAGCAGACGCTTCCAGGCATCGTCCACAGCCTCCCGGATCTGCCGATGCGAAGGATAACCGTGCTCCTGGCAATAGTCGTAGTAGAGCTTGTTGCCGCACTTTTCTCCGTCGGCATCAATTACCACTTTCACAAAACCCTCGTCCTGGGCGCGCAACATGGCCAGCAGATTATGGGAAGGAATCTTGGCCAGAGGCTGGGAGAAATTGAAATAGCTGCGGTATTTGGCGGCCTCGGGGCTTTCTTTTCCGGCTTTGGTAACAGTGGAACACACGCGGCGGGTACGGTAAATGTTCCTGAGCGTCTCCCTGTTGTGAGCCGTCTCACTGATTCTTTCCGCCAAGATGTCCCGGGCGCCCTGTAAGGCTTCCTCCACGCTGGCCACCTCGTCCTTCACGAACTTGGCGGCATCGGCCTCCGGATTGCGGGATTTGTTGTTCCAGAGCAAATCGGCCAAAGGTTCAAGACCTTTGGCAACAGCCGCTGTGGCGCGCGTCTTTCTCTTGGGCCGATACGGCAGGTACAAGTCTTCCAGCTCGCTGCTGCTCACGCAGTCCTCTATGGCCTTCTGCAGTTCCGGCGTCAGTTTTCCCTGCTCCTCAATGGTGCCCAGGATGGAAGTCTTGCGCTTTTCCATCTCCTCGAAGACGTCGGCCCAATGTTTCACCTCCCCTACCTCGACGTCCGTGAGACCGCCCGTGCGCTCCTTGCGGTAACGGCTGATGAACGGGATGGTGCAGCCCTCCTGGAACAATTCCACACAATTCTCCACCTGCCACTTCTGGATGCGAAGCAGCTGGGCTATATAATTCAGATACAGTTCTTTCATGTCTTTATTCCACGTACAGAAGGAGGCCCTTGAGGTATTCGCCCTCGGGATGGTAGATGTTCACGGAATGGTCGGCCGGCTGGTTCAGGCGGTCCAGGATGCGCACGCTGCGGCCGGTTTCGGCGGCGGCGGAGAACACGGCCAGCGCAAACGCCTCCTTATCTACCACCTGCGAACAACTGAAGGTGAAGACGAAGCCACCAGGAGCCACCTTGGCAATGGCGACGGCGTTCAGGCGCTGATAGGCCCTCAACGCATTCTTGAGGGCTCCACGGTGCTTGGCGAATGCCGGCGGGTCCACAATCATAAGGTCGTATGCGCCATCCGGCACATTCTTCACAAACTCAATGGCATCCGTGCAGTAGGAAGTATGCTGCTGCGTCGTAAAGCCATTCAGGGCCACGTTGCGGTCCACCATATCCATGGCGCGCTTGGAGCTGTCCACGGAATCCACATGGGCGGCGCCGCCCGCCAGGGCATAAATGGAAAAGCCGCCGGTGTAGCAGAAAAGGTTGAGCACGCGGCGGCCGCGGGCCAGGGAGCCCACCAGGAAGCGGTTCTCCCGCTGGTCCAGGAAGAAGCCTGTCTTCTGCCCTTCGCACCAGTTCACAATAAATTTATTGTTATTCTCCAATACGACCAACTCGTCACCGGAGATACGCTCGCTTCGCTCGGTATGACAATTGTCATTCCGAGGCCCGTCAGGGCCGAGAGAATCTCCTTTATACAAGTATCCATCCACCAGGTCCAGGCCGGCCTTGAAGGGGGCCGTGCCGGAACTCTTGTCGTATACGGCCTTCAGGCGGGGACCGTACAGTTCCTGCAGGGCGGCGGCAATGGCGGCCTTGGCGCGGAACATGCCCACGGAATGGGCCTGCAGCACGCACACGCCGTCGTAATAGTCAATGATAAGCCCCGGCAGCCCGTCGCCCTCGCCATGTACCAGGCGGTAGCAGGTGGTCTGGGCCGACGTTGCCAGCCCATAGGCCTCCCGCAGCTTGTACGCCCGGGTGAGCATGCGCAGCCAGAAATCGGCCTGCGTGGGGTCCTCGTCAAAGCTCAGAACCCGCACGGCGATGGAGCCCACCTGGTAATGGCCGCAGCAAAGCAGTTTGCCGTCGGCCGAACAGACACTCACCAGGTCGCCTTCGGCCGGATGGCCTACTATCTGGGCCACGGCCCCTGAGAACACCCAGGGGTGAAAACGCAGGAGAGACTCCTCCCTGCGGGGTTTCAAGATAATCTTATCCATGCTGCTCGGGGGTAAGGGGGTTCTTTTCGGAAGCCTGGAGCTTCAGGTACATCTCGCGGCATACCCAGGCGTCGGTAGCGGCATATTTCTGCTGGCTCTCGGATAGCTTTTCGGCCTCCCAGTTGCTCAGCTGCTGCGCCTTGGAGATTTTTACGCCCAGGATGATGGCCGTCATCTTCTTTACGGATTTGTCCCGGATGCCGTATTCCCATACCATGTTCTGCAGGTCCACGAAACCTTTGGGGGCGAACTTGGTAATCTTCTGGAGGCCCCGCACGTCGTCCAGCGTGGCGGCACCCACTTTCAGGATAATCGGATTGGCCAGAATGGACGCCAGAGACCGCGGCAGGCCGCACTTCTTAAGCCGGAACAGGAAGGCTTTCCCGCTGCCGGAAAGCTGAAGCAGGGCCGTTCCCGTGGAGTGTTGGTCGGGCGAAAAAGTGGGCCGGGTTTCCGTGTCAAACCCCAGGACCTTCTGCTTTTTCAGGTAGCGGACGGCCTGGTCGAACACCTCATCTTCGGCGTCTACCAGCACAATCTCGCCCGGGAACGAAGCCAGCTCCAAGGCCGCTATTTCTTCCGGGCTAATCGAGACTTGGAACATAGGTGCTGTTTACATAAGAATCGGAAGCCTCTACCAGAACCACCTGCCCGGATCCGGATTCAACGCTCTCGTAATACTTCACCAGGGGCTTGGCAATCTTGTGTGCAAAGAGGTTCTGTTCCCGCAGAAGGCTGTACGTGTAGTCCAGGACGGCATCGGCCGGCTCAAAGAACTGAAATCCAGGCGACAGCATCTTGTCCATGGCCGCATCCTCTTCCGTACCGGAAAGGCGGATAAGCCCCAGTTCAGACTGAAGCGGCATCAGATTCACCTGATAACTGTCGATGATAAGGGCGTCCAGCGGCAAACCGGTCACCTGATACTGCCGAAGGACGTCGCGCAGCTGCGTGCGCACATCCAGCGCCGGCTTGGGCGTGAAGACGGCCAGGGTAGCGTCAGCACAGTGCTTTTCGGCCAGAGCCTTTTCCCAAACCTTGGATTCGCGCACGGCTTCCGGGGCCCAGACCAGCATATTCTGCGCTCCGGCGGCCAGGGCATTATCTATCAGGATGTTCACAGGAGACAGTACGCGGCTTTTTCCGCCCACCAGCTGCTGCAGCGTATCCACGTCAAAGACACCGTATTCTGCCTGCAACGAAGAAGTATAAATCAGGATTTTGGCAGATGCCTTTTTAAGCAGGGCCTTGCGGTCCGTGGCCGATCGGTAACAAACGGTATCCCATGCCATGAGGGCACCGTTCACGGCTATTTCCCGGAGACTGTCCAAGGCCTGCGCCCCACCCAGGAACTGGTGATAAGGGGCATTGTAAGCATCCATGAGGGCATGAAGCGTCTCGCCGGCGAAATCCGGCAGGGAGTCGGGCTTCTGCCGGCCATCCACGTTGTCCATCCGGTCCGTGAAGCGGAAGCGCCGCGCCAGGACCACTACATCCTCCGGTTCTCCCAGCAGGGCAATGGAGCCTTCGGCCCCGTTCCATCCTGCCTTCGCCACCAGTTCACGCACGCCGGTTGTATCTTCTACTATGCTCTGCACCAGGCCGATAGCCTCGCGCGGCGCGCTGCCCGCCTGCTTGCACGCAGCCACCGCCATAAGTGCCAGTCCAATGATAAAAATCCGTTGTTTCATATATCATACAAAGATACACATTTCTACGCGCAGTTGCAAGAGATGCCCAGTCATGGCCGGCTTGACCGGCCATCTGTCTCATTTGTTGGAAAAACCAAATATTGTGTTTACATTTGTAAGACACGTTTGAACCAACACAAAACAAAAAGTGATATTATGAAAAAGTGTATTCTGACTCTGGCCATTGTGGTGGCCTCCGTCTCGGTGCAGGCCCAGCCTCAGCGCCCGGCCAGCCCCGTGAGCCCCAAGGACTTCACTTTCACCGTGGTGAAGGAGAACGCCATTACCCCTGTCAAAAACCAGAACAACAGCGGTACCTGCTGGTGCTTCAGCGCCCTCTCCTTCCTGGAGAGCGAATCCATCAAGGCCAAGGGCATCAAGGACCCCGCCCTGTATCCGGATTACTCCGAAATGTATATCGTGCGTCGTTCCTATTATGACCGCGCCATCAAGTATGTCCGCCTGGACGGTCACCTCAACTTCGCCGTAGGCTCCGACTTCGGCGACGCCATCGAGACCGCCAAGAAATACGGCCTCATCGACCAGAAGGCCTACACCGGCATGCAGTACGGCTACGACCTCCCCGTCCAGGGAGAGCTGGACGCCGGCCTCAAGGGCTATGTGAGCGCCGTGGTCAAGAACCCCAACCGCAAGCTCACCGCCGTATGGCCCAAGGGCGTGGACGGCATCCTGGATGCCTACATGGGCCAGGTTCCCGAGACCTTCGTAGTCAACGGTGTCACCTACACCCCCATGACGTATCTGGACGCCCAGGGCATCAACCTGGACGACTATATCGGCTTCACCTCCTATACCCACCATCCGTTCTACACCCAGTTCGCCATGGAGGTTTGCGACAACTGGCGCAACTCCCCGTCCTGGAACGTTCCGCTGGACGAGTTCATGGCCATCATGGACTACGCCGTTGAGAACGGTTACACCGTGGCCTGGGGCGGCGACGTCTCCGAAACCGGTTTCACCCGCGACGGTGTGGGCCTCCTGATTGACACCAGTGTAAAGACCGCCGGTTCCGACCAGGAGCGCTGGGTAGGCAAGGGTCCCGAAGACAAGCCGGCCGAAAAGCCCGCCGTCAAGGAAATCAAGGTAACCCAGGAACTCCGCCAGCAGTACTACGACGAGAAGACCTCCACCGACGACCACGGCATGCACCTGTTCGGCATTGCCAAGGACCAGAACGGCAACAAATTCTACATGATCAAGAACTCCTGGGGCGAGGCCGGTGCCTACAAGGGCATCTGGTACATGTCCGAGGAATTCGCCAAGGGTAAGACCCTGAACATCGTGGTCAACAAGAAGGCCGTTCCCAAGGAAATCCTCAAGAAGATCGGCGTCAAATAAATGTCTTTGACCAAGTATATCCCGAACACCATCACTTCCACCAGCGTCCTCTGCGGCACGGTGGGAGTGGTGTTCGCTTTACAGGGAAGGCCGGACTACGCCTTTGTCCTGATGCTCATCGCGGCCGTCTGCGATTTCTGTGACGGTCTGGCCGCCCGGCTGCTTCACGCCTACTCCCCCATGGGCAAGGAACTGGACTCCCTGGCCGATATGGTGAGCTTCGGCGTACTGCCGGCGGTCATGCTCATCGGCACCATGCAGCAGCACGGAACGGACAGCTGGGCGGAGGTCATCCCCGTCTTCCTGGCCATAATGAGCGCCCTGCGCCTGGCCAAGTTCAACGTGGACGAACGTCAGACCAGTGACTTCATTGGCGTAGCCACGCCCACATCGGCCATCATCTGCGGCTCCCTATGCTACTTTGTCACAGTGCATCCCGGTACCGTGCTGGATGCCTGGGTTAGCACGCAGTGGTTCCTGCCGGCTGTGGCCGTGGTGCTGGGACTCCTGCTGGTAAGCGAGATTCCCATGTTCGGGATGAAGATAGCCAAGGGGCACAAGCTCCTGGATACCAAGCGCATCGTGTTCCTTTGCCTGGCGGCGGCCGCCATCGTTTTCGTGGCGGTGATGCGCCTCAACTGGAGCCTGGCCGTCCTTCTTATCTTCTGCCTATACATCCTGGTGAACCTGGTGGTTCGCGTGGTAAAACGGTAGAACGGTGCCCGCCCCTGGGGAAACAGGGCCGGCACCGAACGAATCACTACCTGGCGGCGATCGAGAATCCGGCAGATAGACACTGCAAGGCAAAGATACGGAGTTCCAACACTCCCGCCAACAAAAAAGGCCGCAGATTTTCTGCGGCCTAAATTATTGTCATTCAAAAGGTTAATCCTGCGAGAAGTCTTTCAACTCCTCGCGATAGGCATTGAAAATCTTGGACTTGGACAAGAATCCCAAATACTGGCGGTCCTCCCCCACCATGGGAAGGTTCCAGGCGCCCGTCTTCTCGAACTTGCGCATGATGGAATCCATGGGTTCGTCGGGGTGCACGTACTCCTGGGCGGTTTCCATATAGTTATATACCCTACGGACATCGTACAGCTCCGGACTGAACATATCCTTACGGATTCGGCCCAGCGTCACATATCCCTGGAACCGGCCCTTGGAATCCAGCACCGGGAAAAGGTTGCGCTCGCTCTTGGACACGGTTTCCACCAGTTCCCGCAGGGAGGCATCAATGCGCACCGGCAGGAAATCCTTCTCCAGCAGGTCCCGGGCGTGCATGAGCGTGAGCACCGCCTGATCGGAATCGTGCGTGAGGAGCTCGCCGCTGGCCGCAATACGCTTGGTATAAATGGAATACTTCTCAAAGATACGCGTTACGCCAAAGGAAACGGCCGATGTAAGGATGAGCGGAACCAGAAGCTCGTACCCCGAGGAAATCTCGGCAATGAGGAAGATGGCCGTGAGCGGCGCCTGCATGACCCCCGCCATGAGGCCCGCCATTCCCACCAGCACAAAATTGGAAGTGGGCACCTTGCCCGGCATCACCAGATTGATGGAATACGCCAGCACGAAACCCGCAATGGCGCCCATAAACAGCGTAGGGCCGAAGGTACCGCCCACGCCGCCGCCCGCGTTAGTGAACGTCATGGAGAAAACCTTCAGCAGCAGCACCAGCAGGAAGAACAGCGGAATGGCCCAACGCCAGCCGGCAAAATGGTTGAACGGCGTGGATCCGCCGAAGGAGATGTCCGGATGCCCGTTAAGAAGTGGTTCCAGGAAGTTATAGCCCTCACCATGCAGCGGAGGGAACAGATAAATGAGCAGCCCCAGGCAAAAGGCCGACACAGCCCACTTCAGGTATGGATTCTTCACCCGCCCCAACTTGTCTTCCATAGCCAGCGTGGTGCGGATGAAATACAGCGCCATAACCCCACAAAAGATACCCAGAAGCACGTAGAACGGGATATTCTGCATGGAGAAAGGCACCAGCGTAGCGGCAAACTGCGTCTGTTTGCCCAGGCACAGATAGCTTACCAGCGTGGCCGATATGGAACTGAGCAGCAGCGGAAGCACGCCGCTCATGGACAGGTTGAAGAGCAGGATTTCCAGGGTAAACAGCACGCCGGCGAGCGGAGCATTGAAGATGCCCGCAATAGCCCCGGCGGCCCCGCAGCCCAGCAGCAGGGTCATGCCCCGGTACGACATGCCACAATATCGGCCCAGATTGGAACCTATGGCCGCGCCGGTGTACACAATGGGGGCTTCGGCACCCACCGATCCGCCGAAGCCGATGGTAAGGGCCGATGTAAGCATGGAGCTCCAGCAATTGTGCTTCTTAATACGGGAGTCGTTCTTGGAAACAGCCTGAAGCACTTTGGTAACCCCGTGGCCTATGTTGTCCTTAATGATATACTTGACGATGAGCAGGCTCAGCAGCATACCCACGCCGGGAAGCAGAAGATACGCCCAGCGGATGTCGCCGTGCCAATCGGCCAGCACACCTTGAATGCCATGGATGGCCATTTTGAGCACCACGGCGGCCAGGCCGCACAACACCCCCGTCACCACGCTCAGGCCCAGCAGGACCCGGCTCTCGGGTATATCACGCAAAAGGGTCCGTAAAGGACCCCATATATACTTTATGCCACTGCGGTTGGCCATTTATTCGTCGTCGGCCCCAGTGGAATACTGGGCTATGTTGTCGTCCGGGAGGGTTTCTCCGCTGGCGTCGGAAGCGTCGGCGCTGCCACCGGCTACGGCCTCGTTCTCGGCGTCTTCTTCTCCTTCCAGCCAACGGGCCACGTCTTCCAGGTCGTCCGTCTTTACGTTGATCTTTACAAGGTAGATGGCGTCGGGAACCTCAACGGTAACGGCGTAGAAGGAAGTTCCGTCCGGCTTGGGATATTTTACCAAATCGTTCAGGTAGTCGCTGAAGCCCTTCGGATACTTCTCTGCAAAAGCTGCCGCCAAATCCGGATGAGCGTTCATCTTCTCATAGCTCACTACATGTCTTTTCTTGTCTGCCATAGTCTGGTTTGGTTTTAATCCTATTTCGTCTTTTTACGGGATTTGTATCTGGCTGCAATATTAGTGGATTGTTTTGAACCTTGCAAGTGCTTTCCCGCATTTTTCGAAGAATTTTTGAAGAAAAACGACTTTTGTTCCTGTTTTTTCTGCGGATCATGCTCGGTGAAAACGGGCGTCATGTCCCGCGGATCCAGTCCGGAATAAAACATCACCGAGCTGGTGGTCATGGGCGTAGGGGTGAAATCCTGTACCTGGTCCATCCAAATCCCCTTGAGGGCCGGGTGGCTGGCCAGCCGTTCCATGTCCTTGAGCGTGCATCCGGGGTGTGAGGAAATGAAGTACGGGACCAGTCCTACATGCGTTCCGGCATCACGGTTAATCTTGTCGAATTCCTTGCGCAGGTGCTCGAACAGCCGGAAGCTGGGCTTGGCCATTTTCTGCAAAACATGGTCTTCCGTGTGCTCCGGAGCCACTTTCAACCGGCCCGACGTATGGTCCAGCACCAGCGTCTTCAGATAAGGCTTGGAACTGGCATCCACAAAATCGTCCTCCGTAAGGAACAGGTCATAGCGGATACCGCTGCCGATGTAGCTGTGGCGGATGCCCTTGGTGTTGTCGATACGCTTGTACAACTCCATGAGCCGCGTATGGTCGCAGTCCAGATTGGGGCACCGCTTGGGGAAGAGACAGCTGCGCCGCTTGCATTTGTCGCACAGCTCCAAGTTCTTCCCATGCATGCCGTACATATTGGCAGTAGGCGCTCCCACGTCCGAAATGTTGCCCGCAAAATCCGGCAAGTTGTTCAGGGCCGACACTTCCTTGAGGATGGATTTCTCGCTCCTGCTCTGGATAAACTTGCCCTGATGCGCCGCAATGGTACAGAAGTTACATCCGCCAAAACATCCCCGGTGCGTATTCACACTGAACTTGATCATATCGTACGCCGGAATGCGCTTGCCCTTGTACCTGGGATGCGGCAGTTTGGTAAACGGCAGGTCCCAGAAACTGTCCATCTCCTCCTGCGTGGCCGGCGGATAAGGCGGATTAATCTGCACATACCCCTGTCCCACCGGCTCAATGATGGTATCCGGGTGCATCATGTTGGCATGCGTCTCAATCCAGTGAAAGTTCTCTGCAAACGCCCGCTTGTCCTTCTGGCATTCTTCAAATGAATGAAGCACTAATGTACCTGCGGGGGTAGAGCCTCCAAAACCGTCGGCTTCGCCGACCCCTCCCACTGCCTCCGGCAGCGGGCCCCTCCCTCTTATGGAGCCGAGGGTGGCTACAGGTTTTGGAGGCTCCACCCCCTCCGTCCTTTTATATTTTTTATTAATATAAAAAGCTATCTGCGGAATCTGCTGCATGCGATGCAGACTCCAGCCTTTTTCTATGCCGCGGGTCAGTTCCAACATGGGGCGTTCGCCCATGCCGTAGCAGAGATAATCGGCCCCGGAGGTGAACAGGACAGACGGCATGAGGCAGTCTTTCCAGTAGTCGTAGTGCGTGAGACGGCGGAGCGAAGCCTCGATGCCGCCTATTATGACGGGGACGTCGGGGTATAACTTCTTGAGAATCTGCGTGTACACCGTGACGGCGTAGTCGGGCCTTGCCCCCGCCTTGCCCTCCGGCGTGTAGGCATCGTCGTGCCTCAGGCGCTTGGAGGCGGTGTAGTGGTTTACCATGGAATCCATGGCGCCTGCGTTAAGGCCGAAGTACAGCCTCGGTCGGCCCAGCTTGCGGAAATCGCGGAGGTCGTCCCTCCAGTTGGGCTGGGGCACCACGGCCACGCGGTAGCCGAACTTCTGCAGCCAGCGGGCGATAACGGCCGTTCCGAACGACGGATGGTCAATGAAGGCGTCTCCGGAGAACAGGATTATGTCTATGTAATCCCACCCCAGGGCCTCCACCTCCTTCACGGACGTAGGGAACATATAGTCGTTATTCGTCATCGTCGTCAGGGAAAGATGAAAAGTCTATGGCGTCCCAAATCTGTTCTATTTCCCGGCGGTCTTTCTTGGTGGGTCGGCCGGCACCGCGGTCGCGGGTAAGGAAGAAGCTCTCTACCGGAGCACGGAGTTTGGCTATCTCTTCTTCGGGCGTCAGGTTCTCGGCAAAGTCCGGCACCAGCTTGGCGCCCAGCCTATGGTCCGTGAGCTGCAACACCTTGTAGGTAAACGTAGCCACCCCTTTGCGCACGGCAATAACCTCGCCCACCTGAACGTCGCGGGAAGGCTTGGCGTTCACCGTGCCGATCTTCACCTTTCCGCCCTTGCACGCATCCGTAGCATCCGTCCGGGTCTTGAACACCCGGATGGCCCAAAGGTATTTGTCTATTCTAACTCCTTCCATAATACTATTTACAGATTCTTCGCTTCGCTCAGAATGACAATCATTTGTCATCCTGAGGAGCGCCAGCGACGAAGGATCTGTTATTCATCCACCGGTTCAGAAACAATGTCATTGGACTCCCTCGGATCCATCCTCACCTCCAACACCACGGCGGCGTCGCCAACGGGAGCCAGGGTGAATTCGGCCAGTTCGGCCGGCACCAGCACCAACTCGCCAGCCTTGAAGGCATACTTGGTGCCCTGCGCCTCCAGAGTGGCCTCACCTCCCACACATATATAGATAAGGAAGGTCTCCTCCAGACCGGCATGGCTCTGCAGCGGGGCTTTCAGGTGAATCTGGCCGACGGTGAACTGGTCCTCGGCCGCCAGCAGTTCCCGGGACGGGGCCTTGGGACGGCTGTACTGGTTAAAATCGATGAGGTCGAAGGCCTCATCCAGATGCATCTCGCGGTCCAGGGCGCCCCAGTCGTGCAGGCGGAACCAGAGTTCGGAGCTTTCTGCAATTTCCAGGAGCGTCACGTCCTTGGCCGCATGAACCAGGCCCGGGGTAATGAGGTAGCTCTCCCCCACCCGCGGCTTTACGCTGTACAGCAAATCTTCCACGCTGCCGTCGGCACAGGCACGATAGAACTCATCGGCCCCCACCGGACGCTTGAAACCCAAATACAGACGGGCCTCCGGGCCCACCTCAGTCACATACCAGAGGGCCGTTTTGCCGAAGGCGTCGTAGCGCTGCTCGGCCGTTTCGTCGTCCGGAGTAATGTGCAGCGAGGTCCGGCCCTTCACTTCCAGGCGCTTTACCAATACCGGGAACTGCGTTCCGTACCACTCGAAGGCCGTTTCGCCCACCACGCGTTCCAGATATGTCTGCATAATATCGCTCAGGGTATTTCCCTTGAGCCATCCCTCAATGGCCACGGAATCTACGAATCCCAGATCGGCCAGCATATATTCAACCGTGCCCCAAGGCATTTCCTGCCTGTCCGGCAGAAATTTCATAGGTGAAAGTATCTTATTTTCCATGGTGCAAAGTTAATCAATTCTTGTCATTCAGGGTGCACATACCTGGTATGTACACTGAAATCTACACCAGAGGCCGATTTACTGTACATACGTGGTATGGAATACGGGTTTTGGGCCTTTTTGGGGGAGGTATGTACACAAAAACAAGCGTAGAGATGGGTTTTGCTGTACATACGTGGTATGTGCAACGGGTTAGCGGCCGCAGATTGCTTTAAAATCACAGTATTCGCATGTTTTGGTATCCTCGGTGCGGCGGAAGGGGACGTTCAGGTCGGTGATTTCATTCAACAGGCCCTTTACGCCTTGCAGGGCCAGGCGCATGAATTCGGCCGATACCGGCACGTCCGGCAGGGGCTGGGAATACAAACGGGCGGTGCTGTAGATGGAGTTGACAAGAGATGCCCGATCAGGTCGGGCATGACGGAAATAAGGACCGGCTTGACCCCTTTCGTCATTGCCGGCCTGCCCCTTCCCGTCATTGCCGGCTTGACCGGCAATCTCCACCATATGGTCATACAGGAAGAGCTGGAGGGCAATCTTGGGGCGGGACTTGGAGTCGGGGGCGAAGAGCTGCTCCACCACCTGGGCGGCATTTTCCTCGTCAATGAGGATGTCGTTGTCCTCCACCTTGCCGGTCTTGTAATCCACTATGCGCACCTCGCCGGGCTTGTAGCTGTCCAGGCGGTCCACAAAGCCGATAAAACGGAAACCGTTAATCTCACAGAACACCTTCTGCTCCAGGCCGATGATGGTAAATCCCTCTGAGCCAGCCTCCTGCAGCAGCTGGAGGTCGTGCGAGAGGGTTTCCTCCACATAGCCCTGGAGGATGTTCTCCAGCACCAGGTTGCGGCCGGTGACCTCAATGGAATGCATCTGGTCCAGGACCTCGGCCCGGATGAGTTTCCGTATACGGGCGGTGTCCTTTCTCATGGCTTCGAGATCGGCCCTGGTAAGGAGAGATTTCTCGACTTCGCTCGAAATGACATAAGGCGTGTAGAGCTTTTGCATCACGTGGTGGAACACGTTGCCCAGCATGCCGGCGTCCAGGGATTCGGAAACTTCATCGGCCGCCTTCAGGCCCTCCACCACCTGGTAATAGAACTTGGCGGGGCAAGCCAGGTAGCTTTGGAGCGTACTGGCCGACAAGAGCCCGGCGCGAACCTTGTCCACATGCTCCTGCGTCTTGGGAATGGCACCCTCCTCCTCCACCGTGCTGATGGCGGCCGTGGCGGCCATGCGATGCAGGGGCCACTGGAAGTGGTATTCCAGTTGCTTGATGTAACGGCTCTCCTCGCCGTTTTTGAGGCCTTCGGTGCGGTTGTCATACACCAGCCACACATGCTCCGGCCGCTGAATCATCCTATAGAAGTAGTACGCCCACACGGCGTCCTGGTATTCGTATGTTGGCAGGCCGAAGCCCTTGCGTAACTCCGGAGGAATGAAAGAGGCGCTCACGCTCTTTCGGGGGAACATGCCCTCGTTGGCGCTCAGAATCACCAGATTGCGGAAATCCAGCGCACGGGTTTCCAGCGGGCCCATCACTTGCAGACCCTGCAGCGGCTCCCCGCGGAAAGGCACGGAAATGCCCTGCAGCAGGCGGTCCAGCATCCGCAAATGCGTAGCGGGCAACACCTCCAAATCCATCTCCTGCAGAATGTTCAGCTGCTTGTGACACCGTGCCACAAAATCCAGCTCCAGCAAATCGCCCGTTTGGGTCAATTGCCGGCCGATGAAAGACAGCAACTCCGAGAAGTAGCTTTCCACCCTGTGGTTTTGCGTCACGTCCGGCGCAGTAATCTGCTGCACCACGGGCTGGAACAGCCGCTCCAGCAAGGGGCAGCCCTTAAAATCCTCCACCGGCACATAGTATTTGGCAGCCGCTTTCACCTGCCGGACCACTTCCTTCTCCTCGTCCGTAAACAGCGGCTTAAGCAGCCCCGAGCCCAGTACTTCCCGCAGTTCCCTGTGGTAGAAATACCATTTTCCGCCGGTGTGGCGCAGCTTCAGCTGCATCTGCCCCAGGGCCGACAGCAACGCATAGGTGGCACTTGCCGTCATGGGATACCCCATGGTCACATTCACGTTATCGTATTCTTCCGGAATGGAATTCAAAAGCGGCAGCAACAGACCCTCGTCCGGCAGTACAAACGCCGTTTCAACACTCTTGTCATTCCGAGGCCCTTCAGGGCCGAGAGAATCTCCGGCTTGACCGGCAATCTCCTTCAAAATCCACGGCGCCAGCTTACACTGCCCCACGGAGGAGGGGACGGAAATGACCGTCACCTCCGGGCGGGTGCCGCCCTCCACGGGAAACGCCTGCGGAAAGTCCACCACAAAACGGTGGAGGAAGAAGGAGGACTTGTTGGCACGGTCCTTAATCTCCGGGGAAACGTAGTCCCAAACGAATTCCGCCAGACCGGCGTCCCGCATACGGGCCAGGACGGTGCGCTCGCATTCATTGAGGGCGTTCAGGCCCACAAACACGTATCCGGAAACCTCCGGGAAAGCGGCCGAAAGGATATCGGCCACCGACTCTCCGGCCTTCAGGCGGCTGGCCAGGGCCCGGTATACCTTTCCTTCATACGCCATTCCCTTGGCCTCCAGGGCTTCGTTGAAGCTCTGGTACAGCGGGTACAGCAAGTTCCAAAGGCGCAGGAACCGCGCCTTCACGTCCTCGCCGTCAGGATTCAGCCTCCATCGGCCCGATGCATCGCGGAAATGCGCCAGGAAATGGCCGATAGCTTCTTTCTGGCTTTCGCTCAAGTACTCGAACTGGTCCTGGATGGCCTTGAAATCCCCCACGTTCTGCATGAGGCCCCGGGCATCCACCAGGTATTTGTCCACGTCGTCAAAATCGGCCAGCAACACTTCTCCCCAGAAGAGGAACTCGTCCAGCGGCTCGGCCTGGGGGTTAAGAGCGGTGTAACAGCCGTACAGCTCCAGCAGCAGGCGCAGGCGGTCGCTTGTGCGGGCATCGGCCACCTTGTAAAAAAAGTCGTTGATGGTGTAAAGCGGCGGCACCAGCAGCGGGACATCGCCCTGCAGCAGATCTCCCAGGTACTTCTTGAAGAAGACCAGGGAGCGGCGGTTGGGGAAGATGAAGCACAGTCCCTCAATTCTTTGGGCCTCCAGATAATGGACGGCCACCTGCTTTAAAAAGGGTGTCATAACTTTGCCCACTAAATTAGCAATAATTACGGAAAATACCTATATTTGTAAACGTTAGAAATTTTCTAAAGTACAACACATTAAATAACACTAATATGAAAAAGAAATTCAGATGCCTGGTGTGCGGCTATGTACACGAAGGAGAAAATCCCCCCGCAGAGTGCCCGGTATGCCATGCCAAGGCCGAAAAGTTTGTAGAAATCAAAGAACAGGGAGAGAAACCCCAATGGGCCTGTGAGCACGTACTGGGCGTTGCCAAAGGCTGCGACCCCGAGGTCTGGGACGGCCTCCAGGATCACTTTAAGGGCGAATGCTCCGAGGTAGGCATGTACCTGGCCATGAGCCGCCAGGCCGAGCGTGAAGGCTATCCGGAGATTGCCGACGCCTTCAAGCGCTACGCCTTCGAAGAGGCCGATCATGCCGCCCGCATCGCCGAACTCCTGGGCGAGGTCGTATGGGACACCAAGACCAACCTCAAGAAACGCTATGAGGCCGAGGCCGGCGCCTGCGAAGGCAAGCTGGCCATCGCCACTCGTGCCAAGCAGCTGGGCTACGACGCCATCCACGATTCCGTTCATGAAATGGCCAAGGACGAAGCCCGCCATGGCGCCGGCTTCTACGGCCTGTACAAACGCTACTTCGAGAAGTAAACCTTCTACGCACCTATACAATAAGCGCCTTGGAGTTTTCCAAGGCGCTTATTATTAGCTATTTACCGCCCCCCCCGAATCCAGGATGGAGTACGGGGAATTCAGGCTCTTGAACTCCGGCACCAGGTCTTTCATGCGGGCCACTATTCTCATAGGGTCGAAATGGTAGCTGGCCTCAATGAGTGCATCAATGTCGTCGGAGATATCGTCGAAATCGTACTCGCGCACGTTGGCAATCATGATCTTGTCGTGGCTGGTAGGTTTGGTGTTTTCCTTGGTGGCCAGCAGTTCCTCGTACAGCTTTTCGCCGTGACGCAGGCCGGTGAATTCCACCTTCACATCCGTGCGTCCGCTCAGGCGGATCATCTTGTTGGCCAGGTCCAGGATCTTGACCGGTTTGCCCATATCGAAGATGAAGATTTCTCCGCCCTTACCCATGGATCCGGCCTCCAGCACCAGCTGGCAGGCTTCCGGGATGGTCATGAAGTAGCGGATGATGTCCGGGTGCGTAACCGTAACGGGACCGCCGCGTTCAATCTGCTGGCGGAAAAGCGGAATCACGGAACCGTTGCTGCCCAGCACGTTGCCGAAGCGGGTGGTAATGAACTGCGTGGGGGCGCTGCCGTCCTTCTGGATCTTCTTGGCCAGGGCCTGTACGTAGATTTCGCAGATGCGCTTGCTGCAACCCATCACGTTGGACGGGTTCACCGCCTTGTCCGTAGAAATCATCACGAAGCGCTCTACGCCGTACTTTACGGAAAGGTCGGCCAGCACCTTGGTGCCCAGCACGTTGTTCTGGATGGCCTCGCTCACGTTATCCTCCATCATGGGCACGTGCTTGTAAGCAGCTGCGTGGAACACGTATTCCGGCCGATATTTGTCGAAAATCTCCTCCATGCGCTTCTTGTTGGAGATATCGGCCACGATGGTGGGGGCCTCCAAGTAGCTCCACTTGGAGTGCAGTTCCAGGCGGATGTCGTGGAGCGGCGTTTCGGCCTGGTCTACCAGAATGAGCTCGTAAGGGTTGAAGACGGCCACCTGACGCATAATCTCGCTGCCGATGGAGCCCGCGGCACCCGTAATGAGCACGCGCTTGCCTTCCAGATGCTCGGCAATCTTGTGCATGTTGATGTGGATGGGGTCGCGGCCCAGGAGGTCTTCAATCTGCACCTGGCGGATAAGGTTGGCCTTCTGGATGCCCTGCCAGTCGTCCGTCACATCCGGAGCCAGATAAATGGTCACGTTTTCCTTGAGCAGGCGGTCTGCGATATCGGTTTCCTTCAGTTTATCGGCCTTCAACGGGGAAACGATGAGGGCTTCCACGTTGTTCTCATGGATACGCTCGATGAGCTTTTCGTCGTTCAGGTACACGTTCACGCCCATCATCACTTTGCCCTTCATGGCGGGGTCGTCGGCCACGAATCCCTTCAGGTGGAACTTGTTGGGACGGGCCATACGGATGGCCTTGGCAATGTTGATACCGCCGATCTTGGTGCCGTAAACAAATGTGTTATAGGTTACTACGCGGTCCTCGTTCAGGGAATCGTTGAGCGCCTTGATGGTCATTCGCACCATGGACATGAGCACGAACATCACCACATAGGAGATGGTGAGCACGCCATGGTCTACCATCAAGAAACGGAAACCGTAATACGACACCACCGTCACTATGATGCAGCTGAAGAAGGAGCTTATAAGAGCGAAGCTGATATTCAGTACGTCCGTGAAAGACGAGAAGCGCAGCACGTTGGAGTACGTATGGAAGGTGTGGAAAAAGATCAGGTTGAAAAACAAGGTGAGCCCCATTGCCATGAGGACCTCGTTCCCACGGGGTTCCATCTCGGCCGGAGAATACCGGAGCATGAATGCAATGGCCACGGCCCCCAGCGATACACCTACGTCCATGATAAGGATTACCCAGGAAGGCAATACCTTAGATGCAAAAATCTTCCTTAGAAAATTCATAATCTTAACACCTTGTACGCAAAGATAAACAATAATAATGACATTTCAAGCTACATTTTATTAATTCCCTGCCGATTTTGCAAAAAAGTTGAGAATGGCTAACTTTGTAAAGGATCATAAGTATTTTTGAGCATGATACCTGTAAGTACCCTCATTTCCATGGCGCTGGCGGCCCTTCTGGGTATTGCCGTGCCGGTTGTGCTGGCCTGGTGGCTGGTGCGCAAATATCATATCCGCTGGCAGACCATCCTCATTGGTGCCGCAACATTCATTGTGTTTGCGCTGGTGCTGGAGCCCATCCTGCACAAGGTGGTGCTCCAAGGCCCGTATGGCGTACAAATGATGGCAAACGTCTGGTACTATGCACTTTACGGAGGGCTGGCGGCCGGCCTCTTTGAGGAGACGGGACGGTTTTTGTCAATGAAGTTCCTGATGAAGCGGGAGCCTTCCACTGCGCTTCCGGGCGTGGGCTACGGTACCGGCCACGGAGGCATTGAGATGCTCATTATCTTTGGCATTTCCATGATTTCAAATCTGACGGTGGCCGCAATGATAAACTCCGGGCAGGCCGATGTGCTCACGGCCAAGGTGCCGGAAGAGCAGCTGGCGCAGGTTCAGGCACAGTTTGCCGCATTGCAGGGACTGAACGCCGGGACCATCGCCATCGGCTTCTGGGAGCGCATATCGGCTCTGGTTTTGCAGCTGGGTCTGTCCATGATGGTGTGGACGGCGGTTCGCCGCGGCGGCAAATGGCTTTGGCTCTTCCCCGCCGCCATCTTGCTGCACGCCCTTGTGGACGCCCTGGCAGTGATTCTGAGCAAGTCAGTGGACATGGTGGCCGTGGAGGTGGTTATCTGCGCACTTGCCGTTGCCGTAGGCGCCACAGGCTTCATGTTGGGAAGGAAACTGAACGCCCAGGCCGAATGAACATTCTCCTTTCACAAATGCTATCCCATGCCGACCCGTCGCAGGTAGCCGGCCTGGCCCGCTTTTTCAAAACCGGCCCTGGGCAGTATGGTTACGGGGATAAGTTCCTGGGAATCAAGGTTCCCGTGACGCGCGCGGTGGTAAAAGAGTGCTGGAAGTCCGTTACTTTTGAAGACCTGGAGGAGTGCATCTGCTCTGAGTACCACGAGGTGCGCCTGGCCGCATTGCTAGCCCTGGTGGAGATCTTTAAGCATGCTGGTCGAAAGGGTGCTGCGGAAAATTATTTTTCGGAAGGCTTTCCGAAAAACCAATTTCCCGCAGCTGGTTTTCCGCCTTGTCATTCTGAGCGAAGCGAAGAATCTCTTCGCAGCAAGTGCATAGACTTCTATCTGGCACATACCCAATACATTAACAACTGGGACCTGGTGGACCTTTCGTGCTATCCCCTGTTGGGTGAATGGCTTCTGGACAAGGACCGTTCGCTGCTGAATGACCTTGCGCGAAACGGACGCACCATCTGGGAGCAGCGCATCGGCATGGTTTCCACCATGACCTTCATCCGCC
>JAFZWC010000010.1 GCA_017617475.1 Bacteroidales bacterium | reverse complement strand
GACGGCCAGGCGCTTTCGTTTCTGGTGAAGGGACACCACTTCGTTTAATTATTCAGGGTAAGCTTGAGGGCCAGGACACGGCGGACACTTTCGTCAATTCTGGCTTCGGGGAGGGTACCGTCTTCTACGGCAGCCATCACGGCTTCGAAGGCCTCGGGCAGGTTCTCCGGCATCAGGACAATGTCGGCGCCGGCCTTCAGGGTCATCACGGCCGATTCACCGCTGGAGTAGCGGTCGCTGATGGCCTTCATGCCCATGGCGTCAGTGATAATGAGGCCTTTGTAACCCAGTTCCTTGCGGAGCTTATCCTGAAGGATGTAGGAAGAGAGCGTGGCGGGCATATTGTCACCGGTCACGTTGGGAAGGGCCACATGGGCCGACATAATCATGGGGGCGCCGGCCTTGATGGCGGCCTTGAAGGTGACCATCTCGCAGTTCAGGAGTTCTTCCCACGTTTTGTCCGTCTGCACATATTCCTTGTGGGAGTCTCCGGTGGTGTCTCCGTGGCCCGGGAAATGCTTGATGCAGGCACTTACCCCCACCTTATGAAGGCCATTCATGAAATTCACCACCATGGGAGCGGCCTTCTTGGGGTCATTGGAAAAAGCACGGTCTCCGATGACGATATTCTTGGGATTGGTGTTGACATCGGCCACGGGGGCAAAGTCAATGTCAAAGCCATATTCCTTAAGATAAGTGCCGATGGCGACGCCTGCCTCCAGGGCCTTGGAAGGGTCTCCCGTAGCGCCCACGGCAGCCATGGAAGCGAAGGTGGGCACGTCAAAATTATCGTTGTTGCCGATTCGGGCCACGCGGCCGCCTTCTTCGTCTATGCTCAGAAGCGGTGCGCCGGCCAGGGCGTGCAGGTCACGGGTGAAAGCCCTCACCTGATCGGGATTGTCGATGTTGTGGGAGAAGAGCGTTACGCCACCCACGGGATACTGCTCACAAAAAGCCTTGGTCTCTTCATTCACGGCCTGCATGCGGTACGCCATCATGCCGGTTCCAGAGGACTGGAACACCGGGTCCAGGGATTCCGGACGTACGCAAAACAGCTGTCCCACCTTCTGCCGCAGGCTCATCTGCGAAAGCTGGGCCTCAATGGCATTCTCCTGTTCGGGGGTCAGGACGTTTTTCTTGGGAGCGTTCTTGCATCCGGGAGCGGTCACGAAGGCCAGGCATGCAGCCAGAAGGACAAAGGTCTTTTTCATGGTAAATAGGTGGTTTTTCGGGAAGCGAAGTTAGTATTTTTTTGCTACATTTGTATAGAAAGAACCCATAAATAATGAAAAATTTCAGCCGCTTCTTCCTGTGCCTGGCCACGGCCGCCCTTCTGGTGGCTTGCCAGCGGGAACCCGTCCGTTTCGCCTACCTGTCCGACACTCATTTCTCCTTCGGCTCCCGCTCGGTCCAGGACCTCCGGGCCTGCCTCCGGGACATCAACACCCTGGACTCCCTGGACTTCGTCCTCTTCGGCGGAGACATGACCGACTTTGGCTCGGACGCCGAGATTTATGCCGTCAAGGAAATGCTGGATTCCCTCCGCTACCCCTATTATCTGGTGGCCGGCAACCACGACGCCAAATGGTCGGAAAGCGGCTGCAACACCTTCCGGGAAGCCTTCGGCTATGAACATTTTGAATTCCGGAAAAAGGGCTGGCGCTTCCTGGGCTGCAACTGCGGTCCGGACATGCGCATGGCTCCGGCCCTGATTCCCCGCGAAAGCATGGAATGGCTTAAAGGCCTGAAAGGCGGCCAGCGCAGCATCTTCGTGAACCACTACCCCCAGGACACGTCCGTGCTCAACTGGTTCGACGTTACCCGCGAGCTCAAGCGCGTGGGCGTCCAGTTCGAGATTGGCGGCCACTGGCACAACAACTACATCCTGGGCTACGACGGCATCCCCGCCGTGCTGGGCCGCTCCTCCATGGCCGACAAGAACAAGCCCCGCGGCTACAACATCTTCCGCATCACCGGCAAGGGAGAGGTGACCGTGGCCGAGCGGCGGGAAGTGGACGGGGCCTTCACCCAGCTGGATCCCTGGTACACCGCCACCCTGGCCCCCGTGCCGGACACCGTTAAGTACGACGCCCACGGCCTGCCCGATTCCTACCCGTATATGCGTTACGACGTCAACGAAAAGTACCCCCAGGTAAAGGAAGTGTGGCGCCTGCAGGAAGAGAGCAATATAGTCGCCGGCTTCGCCCGGGAGGGCGACCAGGCCGTCTATACCACCGCCTCCGGCCTGGTGAAGGCCATCCGCGTGAAGGACGGTTCTCCCGTCTGGAGCCAGACCTTCCCCGGAAAGATTTTCTCCACCCCGGCCATGTCCGACGGCCTGGTGGTCTTTGGTTGCACAGACAAGAACATCTATGCCCTGGATGCCGCCAGCGGTGCTGTCCGGTGGAGCGTCCCGGCCGGCAAATCCGTCCTGGGGTCGCCCGTCATCTTTGAAGGGAAAGTGTTCATCGGCGGCTCCGACGGCTGCTTCCGCGCGCTGAACCTGGCCGACGGCTCCCCCGTCTGGACCTTCGACGGCGTGGAAGGCTTTGTGGAATGCCGCGCCTGGGTGGATGCCGACCAGGTGGTCTTCGGCGGTTGGGCCGGCAAACTGTACTCGCTGGACACCCGCACCGGGCAGCTGCAGTGGGTCTGGAAGACCCCGCGCGGCAGCAACCGGATGTATTCCCCCGCCGCTGTGTGGCCGGTAAAATCGGCCGGACGCATTTTCGTTGCCGTGCCGGACCGCAAGGTCTATGCCCTGGACGCCAGCAGCGGGCAGGTCCTCTTCACCGTAAACGGCGGGCGCGAAGCCATCGGCCTGTCCCGGGACGGAAAAACCGTCTACGCCAAAACCATGTACCACCAGTCCTACGCCTTTGAGGCCGATGTTCCCGTTCCCAAGGCCGGCGAGGCTCCGGCCGAAAAATGGAGGATAGAGAACGGCATAGGCTACGACATTAGCCCCACCGCCATTGAAGAGCTGGACGGGCAGGTGATTACCGGAACGGACAAGGGCAACCTATTTGCCCTGGATGCCGCCACGGGTGCCCCGCTGTGGTACCACAAGCTTTCCATAGCCCTGGTAAACCCCGTTACCGCCTGGGAGGAAGACGGCCGCATCTGCATTCTGGCGTCCACCATGGACGGGGTATACAGCCTGCTGGTAATTGGAAAATAATGCGTACATTTGTATGATTTGCAAACATTAACAATAACATACTAACCACATCATGTCAGAACAGAAATTCAGGGTCGAGAGCGACCTTATCGGAGAACTCCAGGTTCCCATTGATGCCTACTACGGAGTCCAGACCCAGCGGGCCATCAACAATTACAAGATTTCCAACACCCGGATGTGCGACTATCCGGAGTACATCATTGCCATGGCCTATGTGAAGATGGCCGCCGCAGCCGCCAATACCGAACTCGGTGTGCTGGACAAGAAGATTGGCGCCGCCATTGTAGAGGCCTGCAAAGAGATTGTGGCCGGAGAGCTGTGGGACCAGTTCCCCGTGGACATGATGCAGGGTGGCGCCGGCACCTCCGTGAACATGAACGCCAACGAGGTCATCGCCAACCGCGCCCTGGAAATCATGGGTCACAAGAAGGGCGAGTACCAGTTCTGCTCCCCCAACGACCACGTGAACTGCGCCCAGAGCACCAACGACGCTTATCCCTCGGCCTTCCGCTATACCTTCGTGCGCATGAACAAGCATGTGGAGAAAGCCCTGGCCGACCTCATCGCCGCCTTCCGCGCCAAGGGTGAGGAATTCAAGGACATCATCAAGATGGGCCGTACCCAGCTGCAGGACGCCGTTCCCATGACCTCCGGCCAGGAATTCAACGCCTTCGCCAACAACTTGGAAGAAGAGATGGCCAATCTGGAGCGCAACGCCGTTCTCCTGAAAGAGATCAACATGGGCGGTACCGCCATCGGCACCGGCCTCAACGCCGTTCCCGGCTTTGCCGAGCTCTGCACCAAGAAGATGACCGAGTTCACCGGCGACACCTTCGAGAAAGCCCCCGACCTGGTGGAGGCAACGCCCGACACCGGTGCCTACGTCAGCTACTCGGCCGCCCTCAAGCGCCTGGCCGTGAAACTCTCCAAGACCTGCAACGACCTCCGCCTCATGGCTTCCGGTCCCCGCTGCGGCCTGCACGAGATTAACCTCCCCGCCATGGCTCCCGGTTCCTCCATCATGCCCGGCAAGGTGAACCCCGT
>JAFZWC010000009.1 GCA_017617475.1 Bacteroidales bacterium | reverse complement strand
CATTTGGGCATAGGTGAAGGAATCTCCGCCGATGGTATTGAGGGCAGGCTTGTCCCAGAACTTCTTGGTTGCGTCCTGCAGACGCTGCAGATAATGCGGGTACTTGGTTTCCATTATAATGGGTTTTATGGTTTTGTACAATGTACAAAGATACTAATTTTTTTGAAAAATTCTGTATCTTTGCCTTACTAAACGGATGTCTATGAGATTACCTGCCGAATGGGAAAAACAGGGTTTTGTGCAGCTTACATGGCCGCACAAGGATTCACTTTGGTATGAAGTGGAGAAGGTTCAGGCCTGCTATACGCAGATAGCCAAGGCCATCCTGCGCTTCGAACCCTTGGTCATCGTGGGCCGGGACGTGGCCGAAATCCAGGCCGACCTTCGCCACAACGGCCTGGAGTCCCTGGAAGGCATCCGCTTTGTCCAGGCGCCCATCAACGATACCTGGGCCCGCGACCACGGTGCCATTTCCGTGCTGGGAGACAGGGGAGAGAAGTACATCCTGGACTTCGTCTTCAACGGCTGGGGGCTCAAGTTCGCGGCCGATATGGACAACCAGATTACCCGCCGGATGTTTGATTCCCAGGCATTTGCGGCCGATGTCCAATACCGGGACATGCGTCCCTTCGTCCTGGAGGGCGGCAGCATAGACTGTGACGGCGCCGGCACCCTGATGGCCACCAGCGAATGCCTGTGCTCCCTCAACCGCAACGAATACCTCACCAGGGACCAGATCGAGGCCCGTCTGAAGGAAGCCTTCGGCCTCCGGCGCATCCTGTGGCTGGATTATGGCGGCATTGCCGGTGACGATACCGACAGTCACGTGGACATCCTGGCCCGCTTCTGCGGCCCCGATACCATCGCCTATACCGCCTGTGACAATCCGGCCGACGAGAACTATGCCCCTCTCAAGGCCATGGAAGCCCAGCTAAAGACCTTCCGCACCCTGGCCGGCCAGCCCTACAAGCTCATTCCGCTTCCGCTTCCTGAACCCCTTTATCTGGACGACTACCGCCTTCCGGCCTCCTATGCCAATTTCCTGATTATCAATGGTGCCGTCCTCATGCCCGGCGCCGGTTCCCCTCTGGACAAGCTTGCTGCCGCCCAGCTTCAATCCGCCTTCCCCGGCCGCCAGGTCATCACCATCGACTGCCGTGCCCTCCTTTCCGGCCACGGCGGCCTCCACTGCATTACGATGAATTACCCCCAGGGGTGGTAGTAGCGGCAGGCCCCCTTTTCGGGGGCTTGGGCACCCCCGCACAAGGGTCGGGGGAGGGGCCCGTTGGATACGAGTCCCGAAGGGACGAAGTAGACAATGGGAGGGGCCGGAGTGAGCGAAGCGAACGGAGTCCCCCGAAAGGGGGCCTGCCGCTACTTCCCAAAGCGTTTTAGGAGAACGTCGTAGGCGTCGATGCGACGGTCACGGAGGAAGGGCCAGCCACGGCGAACGTATTCGCTTTGTTCCAGGTCCACTTCTACCACGTGTACGCCTTCTTCGGCCTTTTCAAACTCGGTGAGCAATTCCCCCTGGGCTCCGGTGGCGAAGGAATGCCCCCAGAAGTCGATGCCGGTGGAGTGGCCGGTGGGATCGGCCTCCACGCCCGTACGGTTCACGGTGATGACCGGCAGGCCGTTGGCTACGCTGTGGCCGCGCTGAACCAGCTGCCAGGCCTGACGCTGCTGCGCCTGCTCCCAGTCCGGATCCGTGGGTACGCCGCCGATGGCGGTAGGATAGATGAGCATCTCGGCCCCGTTCAGCGCCATGGCACGGGCGGCTTCGGGATACCACTGGTCCCAGCATACCAGTACGCCCAACGTGCCTACCGAAGTCTTGATGGGCTGGAAACCCATGTCTCCGGGCGTGAAATAGAACTTCTCGTAGAAAAGAGGATCGTCCGGAATGTGCATCTTGCGGTATTTGCCGGCAATGCTGCCATCGGCCTCGATGACCACGGCCGTATTGTGGTAGATGCCAGGGGTGCGTCGCTCGAACAGAGACAGCACAATCACCACGCCTAACTCGCGCGCCAGGGCACCGAAAGACTCCGTGGACGGCCCCGGGATGGGCTCGGCCAGGTCACAGAGTTTGGCATTTTCTTCCTGGCAGAAGTACAGGCTGTTGTGCAATTCCTGCAGCACCACCAATTGAGCCCCCTGGGCGGCGGCTTCACGGATGTAACCCTGCAGGCGGGCGATGTTCCCGGGGATGTCGGCGGTGCAGTGCTGCTGCACCATGCCAATTTTCAGTGTCCTCATTATCTGTAGCGGCTAAATTGACGTAACTCGTTGTCGGCCTTGATTTTATCGATGATGGCGCACACCAGGCGGAACGTGCGGCTGTCCTTGGTATACGAGGCCGGTGTAATGAAATTGGCGCGTCCCTGTTTGAGTAGTTTCTGCGCCACGGCTTTCTTGGCGGGACGGGCGGGGTCGAACACGGCAATGGCGTTGCCCCCGAACATGGAGACCAGTTTCATGGAAGGCACATCCGTCTCTCCGTCTCCAAAATAGATCATGTGGGCGAAGGGAATGCGCTTGGCTTCGTCGGCCAGGGATTCGTTCACTTTCTCGGCATCACGGGAGGAGAAAATGCCCTTCTGGATCTTGAACAGATACTGCGTTTTGGCGGTGAAGTCCACGGCAATGCCCGGCCACTCGGCCTCCCCGTGTTCGTCGTAGATAAAGCTGCCGGCAAACACATGCTTGAAAGCACTGGCGATGGGAGAGCCTTCGATAATCTCCGTGAGCCCGGAAGAATTGATGTAATGCTCGATGACCACACCATGCTCCTTGCCATATTGGTTCACATTGTGGAACCACTCCCGTACGCCGTCGTACAGCTTGATATCCTTGCCGTAGCGGCGGAAATCCTCCCGCGTGAGCTTGATATGGTTCTTCTTGGCCTCGTCGAACATCAACTTCATGTAGGCCAATATGTTGGATGCGTCCTGACCCACGGCAATGCGGTTACTTTTGTCCCAGAATTCCTCCGGCGTCTGGCCGATGGCCTGGATAAAGCCGAACTCCTGCATGTTGCCGGGGGAGAGGGTGCCGTCAAAGTCGTAGATGAGTCCTATGATGGGTTTGCGTCTCATACTTGTTAAGTTTCAGACTGCAAAGGTACAAAAAAAAGAGACATCCCCGAAGGAATGTCTCTTGAACCTTTTGTGTGAGTCAAACTTACTTGACTTCCACGGTAACAACGCGGTTGAGAGCGGCGTT
>JAFZWC010000087.1 GCA_017617475.1 Bacteroidales bacterium | reverse complement strand
GGTCTTCACCCACCAGAATCTGGGCTTTCTCGTTCAGCTTGCCGTGGTCGTCAATGATCTCCAGCACGGGCAGGTTGTGCCGCAGGCCGATTTCGTAGTCGTGAACGTCGTGGGCGGGCGTCACCTTGAGGCAGCCGGTACCGAAGTCCATCTCCACGTAATCGTCCTCGATCACAGGGATTTCCCTGTTGATCAGAGGGATAAGCACCTTCTTGCCCTTGAGCCAGAAGTGGCGCTCGTCCTTGGGATTCACGCAGATGGCGGCATCGGCCATGATGGTTTCGGGACGGGTGGTGGCAATGACCAGGTACTTGTCCGTGGGGTTGCCGTTGCCGTCCGAGATGAAGTATTTCAGATGATAGAAATGGCTCTTGGTGTCCTTGTGGATGACCTCGTCGTCACTCACGGCCGTGAGGGCCTCGGGGTCCCAGTTCACCATACGCACACCTTTGTAAATCCACCCTTTCTTGTAGAAATATACGAAGGTGTTGATGACAGCCTCGCTCAGGGCCGGTTCCATGGTAAACCGCGTGCGGTCCCAATCGCAGGAACAACCTAACTTCTTGAGCTGCTGCAGAATAATACCGCCATGCTCTTCCTTCCATTCCCAGGCGTGCTTCAGGAATTCTTCCCGGCCGATGTCCTCCTTGCGGATGCCCTGGGCCTTGAGTTTGGCCACCACCTTGCTTTCAGTAGCAATGGAGGCGTGGTCTGTTCCGGGCACCCAGCAGGCATTCTTTCCGTCCATGCGGGCCTTGCGGATGAGGACGTCGTTAAGGGTATTGTTGAGCACGTGCCCCATGTGCAGGATACCTGTCACATTGGGCGGCGGAATCACTATGGTATAAGGTTGTTTCTCATTGGGTTCGCTGTGAAAGAACTTATGGTCAAGCCAATAGGCATACCATTTATCTTCCACTTCTTTCGCACTGTACTTGGCAGCTAATTCCTTCATATAGTATGTTACATATTATCAATCCTACAAATGTACGGAAAATTTGTTAATTTTCATTATTAAGAATAATGACATTTATGGCTTCGCCTCGGAAAACAGAATTAAATTTTGTTTTCTCTCGGTTTGCACATAAATTTGCAGAAAGAATACTCTTACAATGGACAATAATCAACCCAAACCCCAGAATCAGATCAGTCTGGAACTCAAACCGGAAGTAGCTAAGGGATCTTACTCCAACCTGGCCATCATTTCCCATTCCAGAAGCGAGTTCATCATAGACTTTGCCACCACCCTCCCCGGGCTGACCAAACCTGAGATAGGCAACCGAATCATCATGACCCCGGAGCACGCCAAGCGCCTCATGAATGCCCTTTTCGACAACATCTCCAAGTACGAGGCCCAGTTCGGCGTCATTGACCTGGGAGGCAAGGGCCCGCAGGGAACTACGTTCAATCTGGCCGATTTCGGCCCCTTGGGAGGCGGAGGAAATAAATCCTAATCCTTGTCATCCTGAGGAGCACTAGCGACGAAGGATCTGTACGCCAATACAATATGAATTTATCAAACATTAAGGCATTTGCCTTCGACATTGACGGGGTGGCCACGGACGGCAGCCTTCTCTGTTCCTCAGAGGGCGATTTTCTCCGTATATACGACGCAAAAGACGGCTTCGGCATCCGCATGGCAGCCATGAACGGGTACCCTGTGGCAGTGATTACGGGCGGCAGCTCGGAAACTATCCGCATCCGCATGAAGGCCAGCGGAGTCAAGCCTGAGGACGTGTTCCTGCACTGCAGAAACAAGATGGACGAATTCACTTTATTCTGTGAACGTTATAACCTTTCACCTGAAGAAGTGATGTACTTCGGGGACGATGTTCCGGATATTGAAGTCATGGAGGCCTGCGGCTGCGGCGTTTGCCCTTCCGACGCCGTACCGGAAGTTCAGAAAGTAGCCGACTGGATAACCGACGCTCCCGGCGGCAAGGGCTGCCTCAGGGAAGCCATCGAAAAGACCCTGAAAAAGCAGGGAAAATGGAACTTTGACCCGGAACAATACAAGCGGCAATTCTAAGTCATGGACCTTCGTTCCAAGCATATCATCCTGGGCAGCAATTCCCCAAGAAGGCGTGAATTACTAAAAGGATTAGACATTGATTTTGAGGTTGATACTAATAACAACTTCGAGGAATCCTTCAGTTCAGATATCCCCTATGACCAGGTACCCCGCCTCATGTCCCAGGGCAAGTCGCACGGCTTCCACCGCCCCTTGCGGGAGAACGAAATCCTGATCACGGCCGACACCATGGTCATCCTCCCGCCTTCGGGCGGCAACCCCGGTGAGATTCTGGGCAAACCCAAAGACCGGGAAGACGCTTGCCGAATGCTCCGGGACCTCTCCGGCCGCGAACATCACGTAACCACCGCCGTCACCTTGCGAAGCGCCTCCCGTGAGGAAACCTTCGATGTTACCACAGAGGTGTGGTTCAAACCCCTTTCCGAGACCGAAATCACCTATTACGTAGACACTTACAAGCCCTTTGACAAAGCGGGGGCCTATGCTATCCAGGAATGGATAGGCCATATTGGCATCACCCGCATCGAGGGTTCTTACTTCAACGTGGTGGGCTTCCCCGTCCAGCGCGTATACGAAGCCTTACAGAGATTCGCGTGAACCCCTTCAGCCGCATTATCCTTGAGTGGTACTCCGAGAACGCCCGGGATTTGCCCTGGCGGAGGACCGGGGATCCGTATGCGGTGTGGCTCAGTGAAATCATCCTCCAGCAAACCCGTATAGCCCAGGGGACGGCTTATTGGCACCGTTTCATGGACCGCTTCCCTACCGTCAAGGACTTGGCCGATGCCACCGAAGACGAGGTCCTGCGCCTCTGGGAGGGCCTGGGATACTATTCCCGTGCCCGCAACCTTCACGCCGCCGCCAAACAGATTGTGGCCTTGGGCGCCTTTCCGGATACCCTGGAAGGCATACGGAGTCTCAAAGGCGTAGGTGATTACACTGCCGCCGCCATAGGTTCCATCTGCTTCGGCCTTCTGGCCGCGGTGGTGGACGGAAACGTTTACCGCGTGCTGGCCCGCCATTTCGGTCTTACCACCCCCGTGGGCACCACGGAAGCCAAAAAGGAATTCACCGAACTCGCCAACCAGCTTCTCCCTCAGGACTCCCCTGCCCGGTTCAACCAGGGCATAATGGACTTCGGAGCGCTGCAGTGCACCCCCAAGAACCCGGACTGCCTTACCTGTCCCCTGCAGGGTTCCTGCAACGCTTTCCGCACCGGGCGGGTGGAGTTGCTGCCCCTCAAGAAACCCGCAGCCAAGGTGCAGGAGCGCCGTTTTAGCTACATTTATGTCCGTTGCGGAGGCTACACTGCTATCCGCAAAAGAGGTTCTGGAGACATCTGGCAAGGACTCTATGAGCCATTGGCGAAGCTTTCTGCTGAGCCGTTGGCTTCGGAAAATTATTTTTCGCAAGGCTTTGCGAAAAACCAATTTTCCGAAGCTGAGTTGATTCGAAAGGGCGTCAGGCACCAGCTTACGCATCGGACCCTTATCTGCGACTTCTATCTGTGGGAGCCGGAGAATCGGCCGGAATTGCCGGAAGGCTACTTCTGGATAAAAGAAACGGAGCTTGACAACTACGCCAAGCCCCGCCTGTTCGAACTGCTTCTGGAAGCCCTTCCCTAGTCTTCCGCGTCATCGTCTGGCAGCACAATCTGCTTGTACTGGTTCTTGCGTTTGAGCCAGCGCTCCTTGGCATATTGCTGCATATCCGTAATGGTGTCGTTCTCGTCTATAATCTCCATTCCCAGAATGGTTTCCATAATGTCTTCCAGCGTGATGATGCCCTGGAAGCAGCCGTAATCGTCAATAATGAGGGCAATCTGGTCCTTGGTCTTGAGGAGGCTTTCCCAGATGTCCGACACGGACGTTTCTTCGTGGAAGGCGGCAATCTTGCGCTTGATGCTCTTCAGGCGCATGTCAAACTTGTCTTCGGCCAGATTCTCCAAGGCGTCGTAACGCAGGATGTATCCCGTAATGAACTCTGGGGAATCGGAATATACCGGAATGCGGGAGTTGTGCGAGAGCTCTTCCTGCTTGTAGAACTGCCTCAGTGTCATGGATTCCGGGGCGATGGCGGCCACAATGCGCGGCGTCATGATGTCGTAGGCCTTGATGTCGTCCAGTTTGATGATATTCTGGATAACCTTGTTCTCGCTGTTGTCCAGCACGCCTTCTTCCTCGCCCATATTGGCCATGGCCGACACTTCCTCGCGGGAGATGCCCAGATCCGGATCTTCGTCCGAGATGCTGTTGTGCAGCTTGTCAATGAGCCAGACAATGGGGAAAAGCAGGTACACCAGGAAATTCATGATGCGGGCCAGCCAGAGGAGGTCTTTCCAGTGGGACGTGCCGATGGTTTTGGGCACAATCTCGGAGAAAACCAGGATAAGGACCGTCATGACTGCGCTCACTATGCCGAAGAAGTGGTCCCCGCTCAGGAGTGTGGCCTGGTGACCCACGGCGGCAGCGCCCAGGGTGTTGGCAATGGTATTCAGGGACAGGATGGCGCTCAGTGGGCGGTCGGGGTCCTGCTTGAACTTCATCAGGAGGGCGGCGTTTTTGTCTCCCTCGTCTTCTTTCATGGTCAGGTAAGAGATGGGGGTTGACATGAGCACGGATTCCAGCAACGAGCAAAGGAAAGAAATGCTCATTGTCAACAGCAGGTATATGACGAGGAGGGCCATAGTCTTTATTTCTATTCGCAAATTTACTGAATTTTCACGAATTCCAGTATTTATCTTTAATGGAAGGCGTTAATATTTTGATAATTCTTAAAAAAGAATTATATTTATCACAATTTGTTGAGGAAGCAACAATTTAAACCCAAAACACTATTTTATGACCAAAGAATTATCCAGAAGATCGTTCCTGAAAGCTGGAACCGCCGCCGCCGTAGGTCTGGCCGTGGCCCCCAAATCGGTATTCGCCAAAGCCAAGGACGTTCCCCCGCCGCCCATGGACCGTAAACTGAAGGTCCTCGCCGTGGGTATCGGCGGCCGTGGCGCCGCGGACATTGCGGAGGTAGCCAAGACCGAAGAAATCATCGGCCTGTGCGACGTGGACTGGAAGTATGCCGACCACGTGTTCAAAACCTACCCCAACGCCAAGAAGTACAGCGACTACCGCGTCATGTTCAAGGAGTTGCTGCCTGAGGCCGATGCCGTTATTGTAGCAACGGCCGACCACACGCACGCCATCATCGCCGCGGAAGCCATCGCAGCCGGTAAGCACGTCTACTGCGAAAAGCCCCTCACCCGTACCGTTTACGAGTCCCGCCTGCTCACCAAGCTGGCCAAGAAGCACCGCGTAGCCACCCAGATGGGTAACCAGGGTGCCTCGGCCGAAGGTGTCCGCAAAGTATGCGAATGGATCTGGAACGGCGAAATCGGCGAAGTCACCCGCGTTGATGCCTTCACGGACCGTCCCATCTGGCCCCAGGGCCTGGAGCGCCCCGCCAAGGCGGAAAAAGTGCCCAAGACCATGAACTGGGACTGCTTCATCGGCCCCGCCCCCATGCGTCCTTACCATTCCATCTATACTCCCTGGAATTTCCGCGGCTGGTGGGATTTCGGCACCGGCGCCCTGGGCGACATGGCCTGCCACATCCTGCATCCCGTATTTGCAGCCCTGAAGCTGGGTTATCCCACCAAGGTACAGGGCAGCTCCACCGCCCTCCTCACTGAATCCTGCCCCCAGGCCGAGAAGGTGCGCTTCGTCTTCCCCGCCCGTGACAACATGCCCAAGGTGGCCATGCCCGAGGTAGTGGTGAACTGGACCGACGGCGGCATCCTGCCCGACCGTCCCGAAGGCCTTCCCGTCGGCAAGAATCTCAACGATTCCGGCGGCTGCCTCATTTTCTACGGCACCAAGGACACCCTTATCTGCGGTTGCTACGGTGTTAACCCGTACCTGCTGAGCGGCCGTAACCCCGAGGTCCCGCACGTGCTGCGCGTGGTTAAGACCTCCCACCAGCAGGACTGGGTCCGCGCCTGCAAGGAAGACCCCGACTACCGCGTGCCCTGCGTATCCGACTTCGCCCAGGCCGGTCCGTTCAATGAAATGGTGGCCATGGGTGTGGTTGCCGTGCGCCTGCAGAGCCTGAACATGGAACTGGAATGGGACGGTGAGAACATGAAATTCACCAACATCCCCAAGGATGCCACCATCCAGACCATGATCCATGACGGATTCTCCATCCACGACGGTCACCCCACGTTCGAGAACGTGTACACAGATCCCGTAGATGCCAACCAGTATGCAGCAGAACTCATCAAACCCGTCTTCCGTGACGGCTGGGTGCTGCCGGAAATGCCCAAAGACTAAACCAAGTAAAACGAATTAATAATATGAAAAAACTGCTATTCTTATCTGCAGCAACCCTTCTGGTCATGTGCGCTGTATCTTGCAAAAACAACAATAAGCAGCAGGGCGGCGTTCCCGCCTACACGGTAGTGGAAGCCCCTCAGGTGAACCTGGATGAATTCCCGGTAGATGAAGACGGCTACGTAATCCTTTTCGACGGCACCTCCACCAAGGGCTGGCGCGGTTACGGAAAGACGGAACTCCCTTCCCGCTGGACCATTGACGAGGGCGCCCTCAAGTTCAACGGCACCGGCACCGGCGAAGGCCAGACCGGCGAAGGCGGAGACATCATCTTCGCCCATCAGTTCAAGAACTTCACCCTGGAACTGGAATGGAAGATCTCCAAGGGAGGCAACTCCGGCATCTTCTACCTGGCCAAGGAAGTCACCACCAAGGACGAGAACGGAAACGACCGTTACGAGCCCATCTACATCTCCGCTCCGGAATACCAGGTGCTGGACAACGCCAACCACCCGGATGCTCTCCTGGGCGTTGACGGCAACCGTCAGTCCGCGTCCCTGTACGACATGATCCCCGCCGTTCCCCAGAACCAGAATCCCTACGGTGAGTGGAACAAGACCAAGATCCTGGTTTACAAGGGCACCGTGGTGCATTTCCAGAACGATGTCAAGGTGCTGGAATATCACCTGTGGACCCAGCAGTGGACCGACATGCTCCAGGCCAGCAAATTCAGCCAGAAGGACTGGCCCCTCGCTTTCGAACTGCTGAACAACTGCGGCGGCGAGAACCACGAGGGCTATTTCGGCCTGCAGGACCACGGCGACGACGTGTGGTACCGCAACATCCGTATCAAACTGATGGACTAATATGAAAAGGAGTATTATCGCCCTTGCCTTTGCTGCCATGATGGCTTTTCCTGCCTGCGCGCCCAAGGATGCGGCTCCTGTCAAGAAGGATATGTGCGTGCAGATGTATTCTGCGCGCAGTATCCTTAACACGGAAAACTATGCCGATATCCTGAAGACGATCGCCGCCATGGGATACACCGCCGTGGAAACCGCCAACTATGACGGAGACAAAGGCCTCATCTACGGAGACACACCCGAAGTCTTCAAACAGAAGGTGGAAGATGCCGGCATGAAGGTCCTCAGCGCCCATGTATCCCACGGCTTAACCCCTGAACAGCTCACCAGCGGAGATTTCTCCGCCGCCCTGGAATGGTGGGACAAGTGCATCGAAGTGCACAAGAAGGCCGGCATGAAGTACCTGGTAACGCCCTGGATGGGCCTTCAGGCCACCCTGCACGACCTCCAGGTCTACTGCGACTATTTCAACGAAGTGGGCCGCCGCTGCAAGGCCGCCGGCCTCAAATACGGCTACCACAACCACGCCTATGAGTTCGAGAAAGTGGAAGACCAGGTGATGTACGACTACATGCTGGAGCACACAGACCCCGATCTGGTGTTCTTCCAGATGGACGTGTACTGGGCCGTCATCGGAAAGGCCTCGCCCGTAGATTACTTCGAGCGCTATCCCGGCCGCTTCACCATGCTCCACATCAAGGACGAGTGGGAAGTGGGCCAGAGCGGCATGGTTGGCTTCGACGCCATCTTCAAGAATGCCGACAAGGCCGGCCTGGAAGACTTCGTGGTAGAGATTGAGCGCTACAAGCACGACGACATCCTGATCAGCTTCAAGGAAAGCGCCGATTATTTGCTTGAGGCGCCCTTCGTCAAAGCCACCTACGCCAAATAGGCGAAGCCCATGAATCAAGAATAGCCCTGCCCTTCCGCAGGGCTATTTTTGTATAAGAAGCTCTTTTTTCGTACATTTGTTTTCTATGAAGAAAGAACAGATTCTCATCCGCATTTCCGGCAAGGACCAGATTGGTCTTACGGCGTCCATCATGAGCATTCTGGCGCGCTACGACGCCCAGATCCTGGACATCGGCCAGGCCGATATCCACAGCACCCTGTCTCTGGGCATCCTCATCCGAATTGACGAGAATGTTTCCGGCCAGGTGATGAAGGAACTGCTCTTCAAGGTTACCGAACTGGGTGTGACCATAGGCTTTGAGCCCATCTCGGACGAAGACTACGAAGCCTGGGCGGGCCGTCAGGGCAAGAACCGCTATATTCTCACCGTCATAGGCAGAAGCCTTAGCGCCAAGCAAATCCAGGCCGCGTCGGAAGTCATCAGCAACCATGGCCTTAACATAGATGCCATCAAGCGCCTGACGGGCCGTATGAGCATCATGCACCCGGAGCGGAACGTCCGTGCCTGCGTGGAATTCTCCGTGCGCGGTACCCTGGAAAACCGGGCCGAAATGCAACGTGCCCTGATGCACCTGGGGTCGGAGACCGGTCTGGACTTCTCTTTCCAGAAAGACGACATGTACCGCCGTATGCGCCGCCTCATCTGCTTCGACATGGACTCCACCCTCATCCAGACGGAGTGTATTGACGAGCTGGCCCGCCGTCACGGCGTAGGTGATCAGGTGGCCGCCATTACCGAACGCGCCATGCGTGGAGAAATTGATTTCAAGGAGAGCTTTACCGAAAGGGTCGCTTTACTTAAGGGACTAGATATATCTGTAATGCAGGATATTGCAGACCATCTTCCCGTTACGGAAGGAACAGACCGTCTCATGTCCGTTCTCAAAACCTGCGGCTACAAGATCGCCATCCTCAGCGGCGGATTCACCTTCTTCGGAGAATACCTTCAACGCAAGTACGGAATTGACTATGTATATGCCAACGAGTTGGAGGTGGGAGACGACGGCAAACTCACCGGCCGCTATGTGGGCGAGATTGTGGACGGCCGCCGCAAAGCGGACCTTCTGAAGCTCATCGCCATGACCGAGCACGTGAACCTGGCGCAGACCATTGCCGTCGGAGACGGCGCCAACGACCTCCCCATGCTGCTGGAGGCCGGTCTGGGCATAGCCTTCCATGCCAAGCCGCGCGTGAAGAAGGAAGCCCGGCAGAGCCTGAGCACCATCGGCCTGGACGGCGTACTCTATTTCTTAGGATTCAAGGATTCCCATCTGGGAGAACAAGGCAAGTTATGAGGAAAAAACGCATCATCGCGGTTCTCTGCGCCCTTCTGGTGGCCATAGGCCCCATTTGGGCGGTGTTCAAGGAAGACAACCTGAACCATACCCTTTCCGTTTTGCTGATGGAACTCAAGGAGACCTACAGCGGGCTTATCCAGTTCAGCGGCAGTGCCGAAAAGCGCATCCAGGAGCAACATCAGAGGCTTGTAGAGCTCATAGACGAGTGCAACGAACTCTCTGTGATGCTGTACTCCCAGGCTTCTGAAAACACCTTCGACCTTACCTTCGCCCTCAATGAAGTCACCCGCCAGTACGAGAGCTTCAAAGACGAGAGCACCCCGTACGCCGAGGTAAAGGCCAACCTCACCACGGAAATGGAGCGGTACAACCGCCTGCTGCTTACCCTTCGGAAAATGCCGCCGGAGCGCACGGCGGAAGAGATTGAGCAGGAGACCCGGGTGGCTGTGGCCCTGGATTCGGCCAGCATGGCCCTCGCCCTTGCCGATACGGTGATTGTGGCCACGCCGGACTTTGCCAAGAACGAGTTCGACATGAAGATGGACAGCTCCACCGTGGCGGTGCGCGACAGCTGCCTTTTTGTGGCCGAACAGATTGTGGCGTATTACTGGCAGCAGCTGCAGCAGATAGAGAAGGACAACGAGTATTACGTGCAGACGGATGAATTGCTTAGAAGCGCCTATAATTACGCGCAGGAGCGGTATGAATCCGTTCAGCAGAAGCTCTTTGTGCAGGGCCAGGGCAATTATTTCAAGACCATTGCCCGCTTCCCGCACCGTTTCTCCCGCGCCATGGCCGACATGCGCAGCCGCTACAGCCTCAATGTGAACCGGTCCGAACAGGCTGTCGAAAGTTCCTGGAGAGGTCCCATCGTTTATTTCTACTCCTTCATGCTGCTGCTGGTGCTGGGGCTGGCCACGCTGGTATCCACCTTCATTGTGAACAGGGGCGTCCGCCGCAGCCGGTTTGGAAAGACGGAATGGTTCCGGCACCACAAGGGAATGGTCATTGCCCTGCTGGGCGTGTTCCTCTTTGGCGTTTTCCTGTATGTGAACGCCACTGTGAGCTCCAACACCTTCATTGTGCGCTCTTCCAAGATGATGGGAGAGTTTGCCTGGCTCATTGCCGCCATCTTCGTATCCATGCTCATCCGCCTGGACAAATACCAGATCCGGAGCACCCTGGCGGCCTATCTGCCCACACTGGGAATGGCCTTTATCGTCATCTATTTCCGCATTATCTTCATTCCCAACAGCGTCATCAACCTGCTGTTCCCCGCCTTGCTGCTTCTGGCCACCGTAACCCAGTACTGGGTGAACGTGAAGAAGTTCCAGAAGGTGGACCGGGCCGACCGTGTGCTCCTGTGGGCCAGCGCCATAGCCATGACGGTGGCCACCCTCATTTCCTGGGCGGGAGTGGTGATGGGCTCCCTGCTGTTCCTGATCTGGTGGACGTTCCAGCTGGCCCTGCTGGAAACCGTCATCGCCATTTCCAATCTCCTGCGCCGCCATTACGACAGCCGCATCAAGCAGCGCAAGGCCGAGTACCGCCTGCAGCATCCCTCCCTTCCGCTTTCATCGGCAAAGGGATCCTATATTGAGGTAACATGGCTCAACGACCTCCTCAAGACCAGCGTGATGCCTCTGCTGGGCATCTGGTCCTTCCCGGCCTCCGTGTTTATGGCCTGCAACGTGTTCAACTTCACAACGGTGGCCCAGAAGATTTTCTTCCATCCTTTTGTACAGAGTCTGGGCGAAGACGGCACCGGCTTCGAACTGTCGCTGTTCAAGCTTATCCTTACGGTGAGCCTGTTCTTCGTGTTCCGCTATGCCGTATATGCTGCCAAGGCATTTTACCGGGTCATCAAGACCCACGCCGCCATCCGGAAACTGGGAGACGATGTGGCTTTCAAGGAGACGGACATCAATTTCAACCTGGCCAACAACATCATTTCGCTGCTGGGCTGGGGCTTGTATGTAATCATTATCTTCCTGATGCTCAGGATTCCAGCCTCGGGCCTGGCGCTGGTTTCCACGGGTCTGGCCACCGGTATCGGCTTTGCCATGAAGGATATCCTGAACAACTTCTTCTACGGGGTTCAGCTCATGGGCGGCCGTGTCCGGGTTGGCGACATTGTGGAATGTGACGGCATCCGCGGCACCGTGGTGGGCCTCAGCTACCAGACCACCCAGATTGAGGCCACGGACGGTTCCATCATGTTCTTTACCAATTCGGCCCTGTTCAACAAGAACTTCAAGAACCTTACCCGGAACAACTCTTACCAGCTGGTAACCTTCGGCGTGGGCGTGAAGTATGGAACGGATGTGGAATTGGCCCGCCAGACCATCCTGGAAGCCCTGCAGCCGCTCATGAACAAGGACAAGTACGGCCGCGAAGTGGTGGACAAGCGCCGCGGGATTACGGTGCGCCTGGACGATTTCGGTGACAGTTCAGTGAATTTGACGGTTCTTTTATATACTACCGTGGAAACCTACCGATCCTTCCCCGGACAGGCCCGTGAAGCCATATACAGAGCCTTTAACGAGAAAGGTATCGAGATTCCTTTCCCTCAGGTGGACGTCCATGTAAAAGATACCCCGGAGCAGCATGCCTAGGGTGTTTTTCAACCCTTTTACGGGACTGTATTATATCTTGAGGAGAAAGCCCCGCCGGGCACCGGTGACTCCCGAAGTGGAGGAACTGCGCGCCAGGGCCAAGGCTTCCCTGCCCCCGCGGCTCAAGGAGCTGGCCGATGCCAACGGTTTCACCTACAACCGGGTTACCATCAAGAACAACGTGAGCAACTGGGGCAGCTGCTCGGTAAGGGGCAACATCAATCTCAACCTGCGCCTGGTCACCCTCCCCCAGCCTTTGCAGGATTATGTAATGCTCCACGAGCTCTGCCACCTGAAGGAAATGAATCACGGAGCCCGTTTCCATGCCCTTCTGGAGTCCCTTTGCCCCAACCACCGGGAACTGGAGAAAGAACTGAGACAGTACAAGATACGCTGAATCTTCTTTGAACTGTTCCCGATAATATCTATATTTATAGGATTAAACAAAGCTAGAGTAGAATGCCTGTCAAGCAAGAAAAGAGTTTCCGGGAATGCATGGCCGCCGTCTGGAAAATGTCCAGGGCGGTTCGCTGGCGCATGGCCGTAAGCGTGGTCATCGGCCTGGTGCGTATTGCGGCGTCCCTGGGGTTCGTATGGGCCAGCAAGCAGCTGGTCGATATTGCCACCCACCAGAATTCCATGCCCCTGGCAACGGGAATAGGCATTTTTGTCGGCATCCTGCTGCTGCAGATCGGCACCTTCATCCTTTCCAGCTGGTGGGAGAGCTATACGCAAGTGAAAACGCAGAACATCCTGCGTCTCCAGTTGTTCGGGCACGTACTCCGCAGCCGATGGGACGGCCGCGACCGCTTCCTCTCCGGAGACACCGTCAACCGCCTGGAAGAAGACATAAGGGTAGTGGCCGATCTGGTGGGCAGCCGCTTCCCCGGGCTGGTGATAACCCTGCTGCAACTGCTGGCGGCATCGGCCTACCTGCTTATCCTGGCGCCCAACCTGCTGTGGGTACTGCTCATCCTCATGTTCGCCGCCGTATTCGGATCCAAGCTCTTTTTCCGGCAGCTGCGCAGGCTCATGTCGGCCATCCGCACCCGGGAGAGCGAGCTCCAGCAGGTGATGCAGGAAAGCCTTCAGCACCGTGTGCTGGTGCTTACCTTAACCAACGTGGAACGGGTGCTGGAGAAGTTCGGCTGGCTGCAGACAGACGTTGAAGACAATACACGCAAACGCCTCAATTACAACGCCGTATCGCGCGGGCTCATGTTCCTGGGCTTCCAGGCCGGCCACGCCGCTGCCTTCCTGTGGGGTATCTTCGGCATCCTGCACGGGACCGTCACCTACGGTATGATGACGGCCTTCCTCCAGCTGGTGGGTCAGGTACAAAGGCCCATAGCCGAGTTCGGCCGCCAGGTTCCCGCCATCATCCAGGCCATCACCTCCATCGAACGCCTCATGGAGCTGGAAGAACTGGAAGAGGAACCCCGGGAGAAGCCTGTCCGGCTGGAAAAGGCCCCGGAAATTGTGGTCTCCCACCTTACCTACTCCTATCCCGGTGCACCGGAGCCCATTCTCAAAGACTTTTCCTGTACCTTCCCCTCCGGCCGCATGTCTGTCATTGCCGGTCATACGGGAATAGGAAAAAGTACGCTGCTCAGGCTGGTCATGGGCCTTCTGAGGCCCCAGGAAGGGTCCGTCACCCTGGACGGAATCCCTGCCGGACCCTCCGTGCGGGGTAATTTCCTCTACGTGCCGCAGGGCAATTCGCTCCTGAGCGGCACCATCCGCTCCAACTTGCAGCTGGCCAATCCCAAGGCCACTGAAGAAGCCATGAAACAGGCCCTGGACACCGCTGCCGCCTCGTTTGTCTTCACCCTCCCCCATGGGCTGGACACCCCTTGCGGAGAAACCGGAAGCGGCCTTTCCGAAGGCCAGGCCCAGCGCATTGCCATAGCCCGGGCACTCCTGCATCCCGGCAGCGTGCTCATTCTGGACGAGAGCACGTCGGCCCTGGACGCCGACACGGAGAAAACCCTTATCGGGAACCTCCACCGCCTCTATCACGGGCAAAAGACCATCCTGTTCATCTCCCACCGCCCGGCCGCCATGGAAGTAGCCGACCAAATCATCGAGATTCATCCTCAGGATGCCTAGCGTGGCCATCATAGGGGCCGGAGCCGCCGGCTGTTTCTGTGCCGCCGAGCTCAGAAGGCGGGCACCGGAGCTGGCTGTTACGGTATTTGAAGCCGCCCCCAAGCCCCTCGCCAAGGTGGCCATCACCGGAGGGGGCCGATGCAACCTGACCAATTCCTTTGAAGGAATCCGCTCGCTGTCAGAGGCTTACCCGCGCGGAGAGCGCGTGATGAAACGCGCCCTCAAGGCCTTCTCGCAGGAAAACACCATTGAGTGGTTCGGGTCCCGGGGCGTCCCCTGCGTCCTGCAGGAAGACCACTGCTGGTTTCCCCAGTCCCAGGACGCCATGGACATAGTCCGATGCCTGAGAAAGGCCATGGACGGCGCCGAAATACGATTAAATACACCGGTGTTTTCGGTTTCCAAAGCCCAGACGGTTTCGGAAAATTATTTTTCGCAAAGCGTTGCGAAAAACCAATTTTCCGAAACCTTAGCAAAGCCAACGCACATTTATGTAAATGACGAACCATTTGATTATGTGGTAGTTACAATCGGAGGAGCCACCAAGGGGTTGCCGTTTTTGGAAGGGCTGGGACTGGAAATTGTTCCGCCAGTGCCGTCACTATTTACCTTCACCATCCCGGACCCCGGCCTGCGAAGCCTCATGGGGCTGGTGGTGGAAGCCTCCATCGGCCTGGCCGGCACTCCGTTCAAGGCCGAAGGGCCGCTCCTCATTACGGACTGGGGGCTCAGCGGACCGGCTACTCTGAAGCTTTCCTCCTATGCCGCACGGCACCTGGCCCAGAGCGGCTACAAGGGAACCGTCACCGTCAACTGGCTCCATGCCCCCGAAGCCCAGGCACGCGAGCTCTTGCAGAAAACAGCCACGGAGAACCCCCAGAAGCAGATTTCCACCACTCACCTGCTCCAAAGCCGCCTGTGGAGCCATCTTCTGGCCAAGGCCGGCCTTCGCCCCGCCATCCGCTGGGCCGAGCTGGGCAGCAAAGGGTTCAACCGGCTGGTGGCCGTGCTCACGGCCGATAGCTATCCCCTCACCGGCAAGAGCAAGTTCCGCGAAGAATTCGTCACGGCCGGCGGCGTAGCCCTGAGCAATATCAACCCCAATACCCTGGAATGCAAACAGCACCCGGGCCTGTATTTTGCAGGCGAAGTGCTGGACATAGACGCCATCACCGGCGGTTTTAACCTGCAGGCCGCCTGGAGCACCGGCTACGTCTGCGCCCAAACCATAGCCAACAGCCTATGACAACCGAAGTAATCCTCATCCTGGCCGTCGTGGCCGTCATTGTGGCCATCGTCATCACCTGGCTCATCATGCATGCCCGGCAAGTGAAGGCCTGCAATACCCTGGAGAACGACCTCATTGCGTCCAAAGAAGCCCTCAAGGCTTCGCAGGCCATCCGTGAGGCCGAATCGGCCGCCCACGAAAAAGCCCTCCAGATGCAACAGGAAGCCTTTTCCAAGCAGTTGGAGGCCGTACGCAGCCAACTCTCGGCCGAGACGGAAAAACTCCTGAAACAGCGGGAAGAAGCCCTGCAGAAGAAGGCAGAGGAAACCTTCAAGACCCTCACCGGCCCGCTGGGCAAGGACCTCAAGGCCATGCAGGACAGCTTCGACGCCCAGAAACGCACCCAGGCCGAGGGTACGGCCACCCTCAAGACCGCCGTGGAACAGGCCGTCAAGCATCTGCAGGACCAGACATCGGCCATAGGCTCCAAGGCCGACAACCTGGCCCAGGCCCTCAAGGGACAGAACAAGATGGCCGGCACCTGGGGCGAGATTATCCTGTACAACATGCTGGTGAACGAGGGCATGGAGGAAGGACGCGACTTTGACAAGGAAGAAACCTTGCGCGACGCCCAGGGCAATGTGGTCTACAACGAGGACAGCGGCAAGAAGATGCGCCCGGACTACATTCTCCATTATCCGGACAAGACGGAGGTCATCATCGATGCCAAAACCTCCATGGAAGCCCTATCGGACTGGTATGCCGCCGAAGACCCCGCCGTCAAGGACGACGCCGCCCAGCGCAACCTGCTGGCCATCCGCACCCAGATCAAGAGCCTGTCCGGAAAACGCTACCAGGACTATGTGAGGGAAGGTTACAAGACCCTGGACTACGTGATTATGTTCATCCCCAACTACGGTTCCCTCCAGCTGGCCAAGACGCTGGCTCCCAATATATTCCAGGAAGCCTACCAGCAAGGGGTGCTCATCACCACGGAAGAGACCCTCATGCCCTTCCTGCGCATGATCCGCATTGCCTGGACCAATTACGACCAGGCCCGTAACCAGGAGAAGATTATCAAGGCAGCCCAGACCATGGTGGACCGCGTGTACGACTTTGCCAAGGCGCACGCCGCCATGGGAGACAAACTGCACGCCGCCGTGGAGGAATACGACAAAGTGTCTCTGAAGATTGGGGAATCCGGGAATTCCATCCTTACGTCGGCCCGCCAGCTCATCAAGCTGGGCGTGCCTAAGAATCCTAAAAAGCCGCTTCCGGATTCAGAAGAATAAAGGTAATTCCGCAATTCTTTGCAAAGGCAGCGTCGGAGGGAGCGTCTCCCAGCATGACGCTGCTTTTTGCGTCAATGTCCGGGAAAAGCTGACAGGCCTCGTAGAACATACCGGGGTTGGGTTTGCGGCGGGGATCCTCCTCCGAAACCGCCGTACAGGTAAGGATAAGGTCTATGCGGCCGCCCGCTTCCAGGACACCCTGCATCATGTGAGCGTGCACCTGCGCCAGCTGGGCATCCGTCATGAGGCCCTTCCCCACTCCGCGCTGATTGGTCACCAGCACAATGTGCCGGAACTTGCGGGACCATCCGGCCAGGGCTGTCAGGATGCCGGGCATCCATTCCCACATTTCCGGCGTGCGCACATAATCGCCCTCGAGGTGGCGGTTCAGCACGCCGTCGCGGTCCAGGAACAGAGTTGTGGCATCGGCCTTTAAAACGGCCTCAGAGGCCTTCTGGACGGCAAACCAGGCCGGAATGGCCCACTGAGCCAGCGCATAATCTTCCGGTATGCCTATATCAATAAAGTAAGCGCCTGACACCCATCCCCCAATCTCCCCTATGGCCGCCCCCGGCTCCAGCACTTCCTTCTCAAAGGAAAACCTCTCAGGCAGGCTGCTCAAATCCAGCCTGCTGCGGTCAATGGCATACACCCCACCATTGATAAGCCCCTCTTCACAATGCTGCTTCTCCTGAAAAGCCGTAACCTGCAGGGCATCTGCGTGCGAGGGGTTCGCGATGGCTTCGGAAAATTGGTTTTTCGGAAAGCCTTCCGAAAAATAATTTTCTGAAGCCGCAGGCCTGGCAGATGCCTGTTGAACAGATACCGAGCCGTAGCGGTCAAAGTCCTTCATGGGCTTTAGGGCCAAGGTTACGGCATGGGTGAAGGGCATGGCGTTCAGATTAACCGGAAAGAAGGTGTCTCCATTAGCCACAAACACCTGATTCTCATGGCATTTACTCAATGCCAGGCGAATTCCTCCACCTGTTCCCAGAGGCGTCTCCTCTATGGCGAAATCGTACGTGAACGTCCACTCCCGCCCCTGCACATAGGCAATCACCTGCTCCCTCAAATACCCTACCGAAAACACCACATGATTCACCCCCTGGCCCTGCAGCCAGTTCAGCAAATACCCCAGAAAAGGCTTTTCACCCACCGGGGCCAGACATTTGGGGATTTCATGGACTACGGAACGGAGACGGGTACCCAGACCGCCGGCCAGGACTATAACTTCCATGCCACGGCTCCTTTATCCGTAAACTGGAAAGGCACCACCTTGCCGGGCAGCTTGGAAAGCGCTTCCAGCACGGCAACCCGGCGTTCCGGCTTGACCATGAGCATGATGAAGCCGCCGCCACCGGCTCCGGATACCTTTCCGGAGATGGCTCCGGCACCCAGGGCCACGTCAAAGACCTCCTGAATCATGGGATTGGTGATGGAACCGGCCATTCTTTTCTTGTCTTCCCAAGCCTGGCCCATGATGGAGGCAAAACGGGCCATGTCTCCTTGCAGCAGCGCCAGTTTCATGTCAATGGCGCTCTGCTTGATGCGATGCATGGCCTCCACGGGCTCTTTTTCCCCCGAACGGGTGGCCTTCTGCTGCTGGGCTATGATATCTCCGCCAAAGCGGCTTCGTCCCGTAAAGTACAGAATCATAGACGATTCCAGCTCTGATATAATCCAATCCTTTATGCGGAGCGGGTTAACGATAACAATGTCGCTGGGGAGGAATTCCATGAAGTTGAACCCGCCGAAAGCAGCGGCATACTGGTCCTGTTTTCCGCCTGCCAGCAGGAGATCCTTGCGCTCTATCTCATACGCCAGGCGGGCCAGTTCGTAGTCGCCCAGGGGGATTCCCATCCACTCGGCAAAGCATTTGAGGATGCATACCACCATGGTGGACGATGTTCCCAGACCCGAACCCACAGGAGCGTCGTTATAAGTAGTTATGGCGAATCCCGGCGAAGGAATGGGGCCGAAGTCCCGGATGACGCGGTTGTATACGCCGTCAATCAGGAGGGCTCCGGTATTAACGGGACCCGTGCCCAGGCTCACTTCCTTGCGGATTCCGGCATCGGCCGCATTTACCTGGATCACGGGACGCGGAAGGGGCTCTATGGAACAATAGGCCGCCAGATTGATGGTGGCGTTGAGCACGTTGCCGCCATACAGGTCGGAATAGGGGGATACGTCGGAACCGCCTCCGGCCAGGCCCAGTCTCAGGGGTGCTTTACTTCTGACTATCATTTCATTATAGCTTTGCAAAGGGCATCCAGGGCGGGTTCATCCTCCGTTTTGTAACGGCTGCGGATGGTCACCAAATCCCCTGCTATCTCCACATCTTTCATGGCACCGAACATCTCTTTCATCACGCGGCCGGCGCTGGGAGCCCAGGAGCCGTTCTCGATGAGGGCCACCTTGCGCTTGCAATAGCCCTTCACCTGCAGGGAATGCAGGAAATCGTGTGCGGGCGTGAACAGGCCGGCGTCGTAGGAGCAGGCGGCCACCACCATGCGGCCATAGCGGAAGGCATCTTCCACGGCCTCGGCACGGTCGTCCCTGGTGAGATCGCTCAGCGCCACCTTGGGGCAGCCCAGGGCCTTGAGCTTATCGGCCACCTTCATGGCTACGGCGGCTGTTCCGCCATGGATGGAGGCGTAGGCCACGAACACGCCTTCGGTTTCTACGCCGTAGCTGCTCCAGGTATTGTACAAATCCAGGTAATAGCCCAAGTCCTTGCGGATTACAGGCCCATGAAGCGGAGCAATCACGGAAATCTGCTCCCCACCGATCTTTTTCAGCAGAGCCTGCACCTGGGGGCCGTATTTGCCGCAGATGTTGAAGTAATAGCGGCGGCCTTCGCAGGCCCAGTCCGGGTCTTCATCGGCCCAGAAGGCGGTTTTGGACAGCGCGCCGAACTTGCCGAAGGCATCGGCCGAAAAGAGGATTCCGCTTGCCAAGTCTACCGAAACCATTACCTCCGGCCAGTGCACCATGGGGGCCGCCAGGAACTTGAGGGTATGGGTGCCCAGAGGAAGGGTGTCGCCCTCCTTCACCGCCAGGGTGTTAGGAAGGGCCCTGCCCGGGAGGAACTGACCCAGGAACTTGAGGGCCATGGCGCTGCCCACAAGGGTAATGCCCGGATATTTGTCCAGCAGCGGCGCAATGCAGGCCGAATGGTCAGGCTCCATGTGGTGGATGACCAGATAATCTGGCTGGCGGCCTTCCAGGGCCTCTTCCAGGTTCTTCAGCCATTCCTCCCCTTTCCGGGCATCGGCCGTATCCAGAACGGCTACCTTTTCATCTACAATTACATACGAATTATAAGCCATTCCTTCCGGAACGGCATATTGGCTTTCAAACAAATCCAGATTCTCGTCGTCTACGCCTGTATAGCGGATTCCTTTTGCAATTTCTTTCATATCTTGGTGCATATCTCTACAAATATAGCGAAAAATTGCTTAACTTGCGTCAAATTACATGGGTATGGACTTCAATCATTTTTGGAACCGCTTCCGCCGCGTTATCCGGTATTACGGTTACATCTTTGACGAGATTGATACGGAGAATGCCACCCAGCGCATCAAGTCGTCCATCTGGTTCCATGGCCCCAACGCCTGGATCCTGGCCTTTGCCATTGTCCTGGCCTCCGTAGGTCTCAATGTCAATTCCACCGCCGTCATCATCGGCGCCATGCTGGTTTCCCCGCTCATGGGCCCCATCATCGGTGCCGGCCTGGCCCTGGGCACCAACGACACGGACCTGCTGAAATCGGCCGGTAAGAACCTGCTGGTGATGGTGATCATCTCCCTGCTGGCTTCCACGCTGTTTTTCATGCTCTCTCCCCTGTCTCTGGTGAACCCGACGGAGCTGGAGGCCCGTACCAGTCCTACCATCTACGACGTGCTCATCGCCTTCTTCGGCGGCATGGCCGGAATCCTGGAAAACAGCCGCAAGGAGCGCGGAACGGTGCTTTCAGGCGTTGCCATTGCCACGGCCCTCATGCCGCCGTTGTGCACCGCCGGCTACGGCCTGGCCCACCTGAACATGCACTTTTTCCTGGGGGCCCTGTATCTGTTTGTCATCAACAGCGTATTCATTGCCCTGGCCACGTATTTCATGGTCAAGTACCTGGGATTCAAAACGGTTTCGGGCATCTCCGAGGAAGTGGCCCTGCGCCGGCGCCGGGTTATAAGCACCATTCTGGTGATTATCCTGGTTCCCAGCATCTGGAGTGCCTTCACCCTGATTCGCAACAATAATTTCGAACGGAATGTCCAGAATTTCGTAGAGAACAACCGCCTGGTGGCGCCGCGTACCTATATTTATGATTATCGCGTACAGGGCCGTAAGGCAGAGATTGCCATGGCCGGAGAGCCCCTGAACGACGACCTCCGGGCCAGCATCTACGTAAAGGCAAGCCATTACAAGATAAAGCAGAAAGACCTGACCCTCATCGAGCACTCGTTCGGCCTGTCCCAGCAGGACATGGACAACATCATAGAAGAAATCTACAACAACACCAACAACGAACTGGACGAGAACCAGGCCCTGCTGGAATCCATGGAGGCCCGCCTGGAAGAAATGGCCCGGGAAATAAACCGCCTCAAGGAGGAGCAGGCCCGCCTGCAGCAAAACCAGGCCCGGTTGGAAGCTTCCCGGGACACCACCAGCACAGGAACGGTGTTATAGGAAAAGTCACTGTTTTTTTGTACTTTTGGGGATATGAAAAAAGGAGGCATCATCTGGAGCGTTGTTTTGGGCGGTTTCGCCCTGGCCGCCGTGCTGGTCATAGCGTTTGCCAAGGTGGACACCCATACCACCACCAGCAACTATTGCATGAGCTGCCACTACCACGATGAGGCCGACCGGCTGTGGAAACAGTCGTCCCACCACCTGAACAAAAGCGGCGTGGTCACGGATTGCGCAGCCTGCCATCTTCCCCCCAAGGAAGACGGACTCAACCGCTACTACATGATCAAGCTCCGGATGGGCGCCAAAGACCTCTGGGCCAAGGCCGTCAAAGATCCGGACCAAATTGACTGGGCCGCCAAGCGCCAGCAAGACTATGCCCCGCAGATAGTTTACAATTCTTCCTGCGTCAAATGCCACCAGGACCTGTACCCGGAAGGCATCAGCGACGACGGTGTTTCCGCCCATCTCCATTATGAGGAGAATGCCGAAAAACTCCATCTCAACTGCGTAAGCTGCCATCTCAACGCCGGCCATTACATCCCGGGATACACCCATCAGAAGCTTCAGGGCACCGTGGACACCGGTCCCGGGGAAATCTATGAGGCTCCCGCCACCGTAGAACATTTCGAATCCTTTACCGAGACGGTTCCCGGCACCAACGCCGCCATCCGCATGGTGGCCGTTCCTGGCGGTGAATTCCTCCTGGGCAGCCCCGGGGACGAGCCTCTGCGCCAATCCGACGAAGGTCCCCAGAAGCGGGTACGCATCTCCAACTTCTTCATGGCCGAAACGGAAATCACCTGGAGGCAGTTTTGGAGCTTCTACAACGAGACCATGTCCGAAGGCCGTACGCCGCCTTCCGTCATCTATGTTGCCAACAGCCGGGAGCATGTAGATGCCGTGAGCGGTCCCACCCCGCCCTTCGGCTTCCCCGACCAGGGTTGGGGCATGGGAGAAAGGCCCGCCATCACCATGACCCACTACGCAGCCGAAACATTCTGCCAGTGGCTTTCGCTCAAGACCGGAAAAAAGTATCGGCTCCCTACGGAAGCGGAATGGGAATATGCCGCCCGCGGCGGTACCTCCACCCCTTACTTCTTCGAAGGAAATCCCAAACGCTTCGCCCCTCGTGGCCTCAGGCGCCTGCTGGGATCTGCAGACACCACCATGATCGCCCGTTACGTCATTTACCAGGGCAACTCCCCCGCCCGTACGCTGGAGCCTTCTCAGGTGAAGCCCAATCCCTTCGGCCTTAAGAACATGCTGGGCAATGTAATGGAGTATTGTGCCGATTATTACGCCCCGGATGCCTATGAGCACATTCCCGACGGAGCCGTAGACCCCAAAGGCCCCGCCGAAGGCAGCGAATACGTGATTCGCGGAGGCTGTTATGCCGATGCTGCCGACCTTGTGCGCTGTGCCGCCCGCAACCATACCCGGCACGACGAATGGCTTCGCACGGACCCGCAGAATCCCAAGAGCATCTGGTGGTATTCCGACATCAAGGGAATCGGCTTCCGCGTTGTGTGTGAAGTACCGGAAACAATTGAATAATAATTATTAATCTAATACTAGTATCCATGAGCTCAAAAATGAACAGAAGATCCTTCCTGACTGCCAGCGCAGCAGCAGGAGCCGCGGGTCTGTTGGGCGGCGCACTTCTCACGTCCTGCTCCAACGACAAACAGAAGCCCCTCCGCCAGCCCGGTTCCTATTACATTCCCGAACTGCCGGACAAGGCCATTGACGGCCGTCCCCTGAAGGCCGGCCTCATCGGCTGTGGCGGCCGCGGAAACGGCGCCGTAGACAATCTGCTGGAAGCGGCCGGAGGCATTACCATCACCGCCCTGGGAGATGTGTTCCCGGACAGGGTGGAGGGAACCCGGAAATCCATTGCCGAGAAATACGGACAGGAGGTTCCTGCCGATCACTGCTTCACAGGATTTGACGCCTATCAGAAGGTCATTGACTCCGGCGTGGACATGGTTATAGTAGCCACTCCGCCTGTGTTCCGCCCCATCCTCTTCCAGTACGCCACCTCCAAGGGCGTTCATTCCTTCCTGGAGAAACCCATCTGCGTGGATGCCAAGGGCTACCGAACCATCATGGCCACCGCCAAGCAGGCCGAGGCCAAGGGCCTGAGCGTAGTCACGGGAACCCAGCGCCACCACCAGAGAGCCTACGTGGAATCCTTCAAGAAGATCCAGGAAGGCCTCATCGGCGAAATTACGGGCGGCAACGTCTACTGGAACCAGGGTATGCTCTGGTACCGGGAGCGCCAGGCCGGCTGGAGCGACATGGAATGGATGATCCGCGACTGGGTCAACTGGAAATGGCTTTCCGGAGACCACATTGTGGAGCAGCATGTCCACAATATTGACGTGTTCACCTGGATGCTGGGCGCCCACCCCGTGAAGGCTACCGGCGTCGGCAGCCGCCAGCGTCGTGTGACCGGAGACCAGTACGACAATTTCAGCATCGATTTCGAATTCGAGAACGGCATCCACATGCACAGCTTCTGCCGCCAGATTGACGGATGCTCCTCCAACGTAAGCGAGTTTGTCCAGGGCACCAAAGGCTCCTGGAATTCCGAGGATTTCGCCATCCGGGACCTCCAGGGCAATATCCTGTGGCAGTATGACGAGGAAGCCGCGAAGGCCGAATTCGCACAGCACAACCCCTATGTGCTGGAGCATGTGGACTGGGTAAACCACATCCGCAAGGGCGAAGCCCATGTGGAAGCAGCAGAAACCGGTCAGTCCTCCCTTGCCGGCACCATGGGCCGCGAAGCCGCCTACACGGGCAAAACCATCACCTGGGACGAGATCAGTGCCTCCGAAATGGATTACATGCCGGAGAAACTGGAGCTTGGCCCCATGGACATGAGCAAGTACACCGTTCCCGTACCCGGAACCGGCAAATAGGCATAGGCTATGGACAGGAAAACCTTTCTTAAAACCACATTAGCCTCGGCTGCAGCCCTTGCCGTTGCGCCCAGCGCCCTCGTTTCCTGCAAGACGCAGGAGAAAAAAGCGTCCACGCCCCTCAGGATTTCCTTCCAGGAGGGCCTGACGCCCGGAGAAACCCTGGCCGAAAAGCTGGATTTCATGGAAAAACTGGGCGTTACCGGATACGAACCGGGCGGACGTGGACTGGCCGGACGCGTACAGGAAATCCGCGAAGCTTTAAAAGGCCGTGACATCCATTTATCGGCCATTTGCGCCGGATTCGATGGCTTTATATTGGCGCAGAACCCGGAGGAAAAGGCCGCATTTGACAAGTCCATGCGGGAGATTGTGCGCGCCGCGGGAGAACTGGAATCCACGGGCGTCATCATGGTGCCGGCGTTCAACGGGCAATTACCCGTCCTGCCGCACACGCTTGAGACACGGGATTACCTCTGCACCCAGCTGCACGACCTTGGAGAATTTGCCCTCAGCTGCGGCACCACCGTCATCTTGGAGCCACTCAACCGCAAGGAAGCTTTCTACCTGCGTCAGGTGGCCGATGCCGCCGCCATTTGCCGCGACGCCGACAGCGCCGGCGTCAAATGCATGGGCGATTTCTGGCACATGCAGGAAGAGACCTCCGACTACGCCGCTTTCATGGCAGCAGGATCCTACCTCCAGCACGTCCATATCGCCAGCCGCGGGAACCGGGTCACGCCCGGTGAGGACGGCGAGCTGGACAACTACGTGGAAGGCTTCCGCGCCCTCAAGGAACTGGATTATCCGTACTACGTGAGCTTTGAATGCGGCTGCCGCTCAGAAGACCGCGCCGCCACCCTCACCGCCGCGGTCCAGCTCCTCCGCACCCAGTGGCAACAAGCCTAGCAGACATAGGTCTACAAACAGTCCCCCGGAAGGAACACCCTCCCGGGGGACTTCGTTTCGCTTCGCTTCACTCAAATACAATCAGAAATAATCATCCTCCAGGAAAATATTTTTTGTGCAGTTGCCCAAAAAACCATTTTCCCTCCGGATTACATGGTTCGGCCACGTTTGCAAGAAAACGTCATTCTGTCGCAATGCAGATGCAAACGTGGCAATCTTTGAATCGGAGGCCGAAGGCCGACCCAGGGGGTCTGGGGGATTAGGCCCCCAGTGAGTCGAAAGACTCTTTCAAAATCTTCCGCCGCGTAGCGGCGAGGGAGGGGCTTGGGGAGTCCTCTCCCCAATGAGTGAAACGTTTTAGACACTCTTTTTTTTATGCCCGCTGGGCATAAAAAAAAGAGTGTCGGCCTGTCTCAGGCGGACGCTCTCACTAACCACATAATTAATAACACTAAAACTAATAACCAATAGACTGATTCCGTCGAGAGAACCTCACTTCCTCAATCCGGATACAAAGGTACGGCAAATTTTTGGATTTGCAAATTTTTTCAAAACTTTTTTAACAAAAATTTTTAATAATTTCTTAATTCGCTGATAATCAATAGTGTTACAAATAAGCCATTTTGAGGACTAATATTTCGAATACTTATTAAAAAGATTTAATTAGTTGTTTATCAGCATTTTGTTAAAACATAGACGATAGAGACAACCCCTCACAAATAACAATTTGAAAGCAAAATTAAGGCCGACGCTTACAATCATTAAGCATCGGCCCTTTTTCTTCTTTCACTCTTGAAAAACCCGTTTTACAACAGCTTGTCCCTCAGGTGACGGATCATGTCGCGGGTCATGGAATCCATGTCGTAGGTGGGTTTCCAGTCCCATTCCTCACGGGCGCAGGAATCGTCCATGCTATCCGGCCAGGAGGTGGCAATGGCCTGGCGCACGGGGTCTACCTCGTAGCGGACACGCAGGTCCGGAATGTATTCCCTGATCTTGGCGAAGATCTGCTCCGGCTCGAAGCTCATGGAAGCAATGTTGAAGGAGTTGCGGTGTTTCAGGCGGGACGGATCGGCCACCATAAGCTGGATGGCGGCGTGCAGGGCGTCCGGCATGTACATCATATCCATATAGGTACCGGGGGCGATGGGGCAGACGAACTCCTCCCCTTTCACGGCCGAATAATACACCTCAACGGCATAGTCTGTGGTGCCGCCACCCGGCAGGGTGGTATAGGAAATGAGACCCGGGAAACGGACCGAACGGGTGTCTACACCATATTTATGGAAATAATAGTCGCTCAGGAGCTCGGTGGCCACCTTGGTGACGCCGTACATGGAGCGGGGGCGCTGGATGGTGTCCTGGGGCGTTCCCACATGCGGGGTTTCCGGGCCGAAGGAGCCGATGGAAGAAGGGGTGAACACCGCGCAACCTTTCTCACGGGCAATTTCCAGGATGTTCAGGAGGCCGTTCATCTGGATGTCCCAGGCCAGCAGGGGCTTTCTCTCCGCCACGGCCGACAGGAGGGCGGCCAGGTTGTAGATGGTGTCAATCTTATACTCCGACACGATGGCGGCCAGGCCGGCGGCGTCGCGGACATCGGCCACGGCGGAAGGACCGCTTTCCAGAAGCTCTCCCTTGGGTTCCGCACCCGGGATATAGCCTGCCACAACCGTGCTTCCAGGGACCTCACGACGGATTTTCATCGTGAGTTCCGATCCAATCTGGCCCGTAGAGCCAATCACCAGAACATTCTTCATAATTTCCGTTTTATCCATGCAAATTTATTACATTTTGAGTATATATTCAAGATAAAATCGCTAAATTTGAAACCACAAAAGCCACATTATCTATGTACGGAAAATTTCAACAGCATCTGAGCGCCGAGCTCAAGTCCATTGACGAGGCCGGCCTTTACAAAAGAGAAAGAAATATCGCATCGGCCCAAAGCGCCTGCATCCATCTTCAGGACGGCAGCGAAGCCCTGAATTTCTGCGCCAACAATTACCTGGGACTGGCCGATAATCCCCGCCTCATCGAGGCCGCCAAGAAAACCATGGACGCCCGCGGCTACGGCATGTCCTCCGTGCGCTTCATCTGTGGCACCCAGGATATCCACAAAGAACTGGAAAAGGCCATTGCAGACTACTTCCACACGGAAGACGCCATCCTGTACGCCGCCTGCTTCGACGCCAACGGCGGTGTGTTCGAGCCCCTCTTCACGGCCGAGGACGCCATTATTTCCGACTCCCTGAACCACGCTTCCATCATTGACGGCGTACGCCTGTGCAAGGCCCAGCGTTTCCGTTACAACAACGCCGACATGGCCGACCTGGAAGCCAAACTGCAGGAAGCCCAGGCCTGCCGCTTCCGCATAATCGTCACGGACGGCGTGTTCTCCATGGACGGCAACGTGGCCCCCATGGATAAAATCTGCGACCTGGCCGAGAAATACGACGCCCTGGTAATGGTGGACGAGAGCCACAGCGCCGGCGTGGTGGGTCCCACCGGTCACGGCGTGGCAGAGCAGTTTAACTGCTACGGCCGCATCGACATCTTCACCGGCACCCTGGGCAAGGCCTTCGGCGGCGCCGTCGGCGGTTTCACCACCGGCCGGAAAGAGATTATCGACATGCTCCGCCAGCGCAGCCGCCCGTACCTGTTCTCCAACTCCATCCCGCCCATGATTGCCGGCGCGGCCCTGGAGACCTTCAAAATCCTGAAGGAAAGCGACGCCCTCCACACCAAACTGCAGTCCAACGTAGACTATTTCCGGGACAAGATGCTCGCTGCCGGATTCGACATCAAACCTACCCAGAGCGCCATCTGCGCCGTCATGCTGTACGACGCTCCCCTCTCCCAGAAATTCGCCGCCAAGATGGCCCAGGAAGGCATCTTCGTCACCGGGTTCTATTATCCCGTGGTTCCTAAGGGCCAGGCCCGCATCCGTGTACAGCTGAGCGCCGCCCACGAAAAGGAGCATCTGGACAAAGCCATCGCTGCTTTCGTGAAGGTAGGTAAAGAACTGGGCGTTATCAAATAATCGGCCCATTTTCGGTTCTGCTTTTTCCGCGGCTCATTTCCACAAAGATTTGAGCCGCTTTTTTTATAATTTTCTATCTGAATTATTACGCTAACACTTTTGTTTTTAGCGAATTTTACTTATTTTTGGAACTTAAATAATATTACATAAAAACATGGCCGTAAAAATACTCAGCGTTGACGACGAGACCGATCTCGAACTGTTGTTGACGCAATACTTCCGTAGAAAGATCCGACATGGCGAATACGAATTCTTCTTCGCCCACAATGGACTTGAAGCACTGAAGGTTCTGCTGGAACACCCGGACATTGCCATTATCCTTTCAGACATCAACATGCCTGAAATGGACGGGCTCACCCTCCTGACCAAGATCAACGAGATGCGCATCCCGTCCCTTAAATGTATAATGGTAAGTGCCTACGGTGACATGGACAACATCCGCCATGCCATGAACAAGGGCGCCTTCGACTTTGCCACCAAGCCTATCGACCTGGACGACCTCCAGGTGACCATCGACAAGGCTGTGGAGCAGATCGAGTACATCCGGGGTGCCCAGAAGGAGCATGCCCAGCTGGTGGACATCCAGACCGACCTGTCCGTAGCCCGCGAAATCCAGCAGGCCATCCTGCCCCGCACCTTCGACTTGAAGATACCGGGAGCCGAGCAGGTTGACATCTACGCCAGCATGCTGGCGGCCAAGGATGTGGGAGGCGATTTCTACGACTTCTTCCCCATCGACGAACACCGCATAGGCTTCACCATTGCCGATGTGAGCGGCAAGGGCGTTCCGGCGGCCATCTTCATGGCTGTGAGCCGCACGCTCATCAAGGCGACGGGCCTTCAGGAGCCCCGGACGGACGAATGCATGAGGACGGCCAACGACATCCTGTGCGGAGAGAGCGTGGGCTCCATGTTCGTAACCGTGTTCTACGGCATCTACGACTTGGAGACCGGCCAGGTTACCTTTACCAACGCCGGCCACAACCCGCCTTATATCCTCAGGGCCGACGGTACTGTGGAAGTGTTGAAGTCTACCATCAATCTGGTGCTGGGTGTTATGGAAGGCATGCCTTTCTCCAGCGAAACACTCCAGCTGAACCCCGGCGACGCTCTGGTGATGTACACGGACGGCGTAACCGAGGCCGAAAACCCCCAGCACGACCAGTTCGGTGAATCCCGCCTGGAAGCCGCCCTGGCCGAGCTGAAGGGAGCCACCAGCAAACAAATCGTCAGCACCGTCAACTCCAAGGTCAAGGAATTCACCGACGGCGCTGCCCAGAGTGATGATATTACCCAATTAGTAATCCGCAGAAAGTGAAACTCCGTTCAACCATATTATATGCTCTGACAGCATTGGTGGTGGTTGCCGGCGTGGCTGTTACCTTCTACCATCTGGGCAGCAGAAAGGCTCAGCGCGAGCTGGCTGCCGTCCAGGAGGAGATGGGCCGCCTGCTGGCCGCCGAAGAGGATGCCGCCATCGTGAAACGGGTCAGCCAGCAAATGGAGGATATCGCCTACCAGCAGAAAGCCATATCCGACCAGCAGCGCGACCGTGCCGAGGAGCAGTCCATCCTGGCCACCCATAACGCCGCTCGCGCAGAGATGGAGAGCCGGGCCGCCCGCGAGGCCGAGCACAAGGCCAATGCCGCGGCCGACGTGGCCGAGAAGGAACGCGCCAATGCAGAAAGGCAGCAGCTCATCGCCCTGGAACAGAGAGATGAGGCCACCTATGCCAGAAATGTAGCCGATACGCTGAACCGCCGCACCCAGGCCCGCAGCCTGGCCGTGAGCTCGCAGGTGAGGCGTGAGGCCAACGAACCCGAAGTGGCAGACCTTCTGGCTTATGCCAGCTGGTACTTCCTTAAGGACAACCACGGTAACCAGTATTATTCGGACACTTTCAAGTCCCTTACTCTGGCTACCGACGGTATTTCCCGTTCCAAGATGAAGGAAAACGGCGCCGTGAACGCCATTTCCAATATTCCCGGAAAAAGCGAACAGTGCGTAGCCGCCTCCAATTACGGTGAAATAGAATGGCTTACCGCCGGCAGCGCAAAGAGAATCACCTCCAAGCAGCTGCTGTTCAATCCCGCCTACGATTTCAGGGACGTGAAGGTAGTGGGCCAGAGGATTTACGCCCTGTCCCTCAAAGGTCCCCTGTGCATCCTGGATTTCCAAGGCAATTTCGTGGAAGAGAAGCTGGCCGATGACGATTATTTCAAGCTGATCCACATGGGAAGCAAGCTCCTCATCGCCGGTCGCAGGAGCCTGAGCTGGTTTGCCGACTCCCAGGTATCGGCATGCGCCGCTTTTGACAAGACTCTCTCCACCCTCGTCGAAAGGGAGGGCGTAATCTGCCTGTTCTTCACCGACGGCTCCTATGCGCAGATGGATGCTTCCGGCAACATCCGGGAGAAGGCCCCTCTGCTCAATTCGGTGGTCACCGCCGCATACTATGACAAAGCTACGGAATGCCTGCTGCTGGGCCTGGAGGACGGTACCGTCTATCCTGTAAACAAATACGACCGTGTCATGGAGACCATGGCCGCCCACAAGTCCAGATGCGCAAGCATCACTATGCAGGGCCCCGTTGCCGTCACGGGCGGTTATGACAAGAATGCCTACATCTGGTGCATGGACAATCTGCTGTTCGAGAGCGGACTCTCCTTCCGGGAAGAACTGGAACTGGCCAGCGCCCCCACGGGCAAGGCTCACACCAACCGCATCCCCGGAGAATGGCTGGTGCCTGTAGATTATGCCTTTGACGGATGGGTCCTTTCCGTGTGCGGTGACGTTAACGGAAAATCCGTTTGGATTGGCACATCGTCCGGAAATGTCATGCTGCTCAATTCATCGGCCGATGACATGGCGCAGCAGCTGCACAATAAGATAAACCGTAATCTGACCCAACAGGAATGGTCCCGCTACGTAGGTGCTTCCATTCCATATATGAAGTTCAAATGAGAAGGTTATCGTATCATATCAGTCTGATGGCCACCGCGATGCTTGTCGCGGTACAGGCCATGGCGCAGAGCGGAGGCAATGCCTATATGGGCATTCCGTTCTTCACGAACTACTCGGCCGGCCAGTACGATGCCCACAACCGTAACTTCGACGTTCTCTGTGACGGCGAGGGCCGTACCTACTTCGCGAACTTCGAGGGTCTCCTGGTTTACGACCAGGTGGACTGGAAAATTGTCCACACTCCCGACATCTCCCGTGTAGTGAGCCTGCACCGGGATGCCGATGGCGCCATCCTCTTCGACGGAATTAACCTGATGGGACGTGTAGAGGCTTTTGAGGGTGATTCCATCCGTGTTTCCTATACCCAGCTGGCCGATGTGGCGGCCGCTTCCACCCAGGACGTAGACCGCTGGAACGAAATAGAAGTTTACCAGCGTCTGAAGCTTTCTGACAACCGCATTCTCCTGGCCACGGCCACGGACGGTGTCATCGCCGTGGATGCGCAAGGCAAGGAAGTCTGGCGTATCAATGTAGATAATGGCCTGTGCTCCAACAGTATTACCAAACTGGCCTATGACGGCAAGGGTACGGTGTGGGGAGCCACGGACAACGGAGTCTTCAGCATCTCCGTTTCCGAGATTTATACCCACTTTACGGAGAAGGAAGGCCTGAGAGGTCAGATCTCCTGCATTTCCATGTGCGGTTCCACCCTCATGGTGGGAACGTTCCAGGGCCTGTTCCGCCTGGAAGGGCAGAAGTTTGTCCCCGTAAGTAATATCAACCACGCCTGCTGGCAAATGGCCCAGGGCGCCGGCGAAACCCTTTACGTAGCCACTTCCGACGGCCTTTACGAGTATTCCCGTGGAACCGGGCGGCAGCTCACCACCCAGTTTTCCCTATCCATCGCCGCCTTGCCTGACGGCTCCTACCTGGTAGGTGAACTGGAACGCGTATGCCGTTTCCGTCCCGGGGAAGGCATCCAGGTAATTGACGCCATCCCCAACATCACCAGTTTCAAGAAAGACGAGCGTGGCATGTGGGCCATGACGCTGGCCGGTGACTATTATTTTATGGCAACCGGCAGCAAGACATTCGAGAAAAAGGATCTGGGGCCCATCTCCAAACTGTTCGAGTATGAAGACCCCGCCGGCAATGTCTGGCGCAGCAACAGCAACGGCCTGGGCATTTCGTTCGAGGACGTGCCGGAAGATCTTAAAAACTGGATAGAGCCGTTTGCCGAGTGGAAAGTAAACGCCATGCTCGTCCACGACGGACTTGTCTGGATAGGCGATTACGCCGAGCTGGTCCGCTTCAATATGGGCCAGTGCGGCACCACAGCACAGTTTGTACCGCAGCTCCATATCCGCCGTTTCAGCTTCAACGACAGGGACCTTTCCCTCAGTTTTGCCAATGACAAGCTGGACCCCATCGGAGAAACCCAGTACAGCTACCGCCTCCAGGACGACGACACCTGGTCCAAGTGGAGCGAACAGAAGGAATATCTGTTTGCCAACCTCAACTTCGGCAATTATCAGGTATCGGTCCGTTCCAAAGACCCGTACGGACAGGTAAGTGAAACCGGTCCCTTCGAGTTCAGAAGGCCGTATCCTTTCTACATGCGCTGGTATTCCCTGCTGGTCTATATCCTTATCATAGTATTTATCGTTTACCTGATCTTCCGGTATCGCATGCGCCGCATGGCCGAGGAACAGCAAAGGCTGGAAGCCATAGTGGACGAGCGTACCCGTGAGCTGCGTTCGGCCCAGGACCAGCTGCTTAGACAGGAGCGCGAGGCCGCCATCGGTAAACTCACCAAGGGCCTCATCGACCGCATCCTCAACCCCATGAACTACATCAACAACTTCGCCCACCTGACCCTGGGCCTGAACAAGGAGATGGAGGCGAACATCGAGGATGAGAAGGACAACCTCACGCCGGACACCTATGAGGACGCGCTGGATGTGATGGATATGATGAAGACCAATCTGGAGAAGATCGAGCAGCACGGAATCTCCACCACACGCACCCTGAAGGCCATGGAGGAGATGCTCAAAGAGCGTTCCCGCAAGTTCGAATCCACCGACCTGGCCCTGTTGTGCCAGCAGTGCGTGGAGAAATTCAAGAACTACAACGCGGACGACATCTCCGCCCTGGGAATCCAGGTGGAATGCGAAATGCCAGACTCCCCCATCATGCGGGATGTTGTGCCCGACCAGTTTAACAAGTCCATCCTGTCCATGCTCGCCAACAGCATTTATGCCATCCGGAAGAAGTCCGAGAAGGGCGGCTCCTACCAGCCTGTCATCCGGCTCTCCATTGCCCAGGAATTTGAGGGGGCGCCCGTCCTCATCAAGATCTACGACAACGGCATAGGTATAGAGCAGAGCATCCTGGGCAAGATCTTCGACCCGTTCTTCACCACCAAACCTACGGCCGAAGCCCCGGGCGTGGGACTCTACCTGAGTCAGCAGATCCTGCACGACTGCGGCGGCACCATTACGGTGGACTCCGTTAAGGATGAGTATACTGAATTCGTAATTAACTTGGCTTAAGATAACTGTGACTATGGAAGAGGAATTGCAAAGCCTGAAGGATCAGGTGGAATATTTGCAGCAACAGTTGCACAAGCAGGATAAGATGGCCTCCCTGGGACTGCTGAGCGCCGGCATCGCCCACGAAATACAGAATCCGCTGAACTTCGTAATCAATTTCAGCAAGATGTCCGTCAAACTGCTGGAAGACCTCCAGGATATAGTGGAGGACTGCGCAGAAAAGCTGGGAGAGGATGACGCCGCCGACCTCAGGGACATTTCGGAAGACCTTGAAGAGAATCTGACCAAGATCCAGGAGCACGGAGAACGCGCCATCAGCATTATCCGCGGCATCCTGCTGCACAGCCGCGGCAAGGCCGGAGAGATGCTCCCTACCGATATCGGCCAGCTGGTCCACGAATACGTGTGGCTCAGTTATCACGCCATGCGCGCCAACGACAAGAGCTTCAACATCACCATCCAGGAGAACATCCAGGAGAACATGCCCAAGGCGATGGTGATCCCTCAGGACCTGAGCCGGGCCGTGCTCAACGTCATGAACAACGCCTGCTACACCGTCAAGGAAAGGGCCGGCCAGGAAGGGGCCGATTACAAGCCCACCATTGAGGTGAAGGTGGCCATGGAACACGACGGCAGCCAGGGACAGCTCCGCATTGACATCACCGACAACGGCATGGGCATGACCCCGGAAATCAAGCAAAAGATCTTTGAGAACTTCTTTACCACCAAACCGGCCGGTCAGGGTACGGGTCTTGGCATGAGCATTACCTATGAAATCATTACCAAGAACCACAACGGACAGCTCCTTGTGGAGTCGGAGCCCAAGGTGGGAACCACATTTACGTTTATCATTCCTGTAAAGATTGCCAAATGAGAATCAAGAGATACATAATCCCCCTCCTCATTCTTTTCTTCCCATTTGCCGTTCACGCACAGGAAGATACACGTGTGTATGAGTCGGCCCAGGAGGCCTACGAGCTGGGCATGTTCCAGACGGCCGATTCTCTCCTGACCCAGTCCGTCAACAGCTTCACCGGAGAAACCCGCATCGGCGTATACAGGCTCCTCGCCCTGTGCAACCTGAACATGGACAAGCCTGCCGTGGCCGAGACCTGGGTATCCAAGCTGCTGGCTGTTGACCCTTACTACAGCGTCTACAACGACACCCCGCGCTTCACCGAACTGGTGAACAAGCTCAAGGTCGGCAAGACGGCTACCATTACCACGGCTTCCCAACAGGCGGAATCCATTGAAGAGGCCCCCGTGCCGGTGACCCTCATTACGGAAGAAATGATCAGGAGCATAGGAGCCAGGAACTTGAAGGAGGCCCTAATAGCCTACGTTCCCGGCATGACGGACATCGCCTGCAATGAGGAGATGAACGTGGCTATGCGAGGCATCTATTCCTCCGGCCAGGAGAAGATCCTCATCATGCTCAACGGCCACCGCCTCAACAGCTATTCCACCAACACGGCCAGTCCCGATTTCTCCATCAGCCTGGATAAGGTGAAACAGATAGAGGTGCTGCGAGGCCCCGCCTCCTCCCTGTATGGCGGCGTGGCTCTTACCGGTGTGGTGAACATCATTACCAAGGACGGTTCGGATGTGGACGGATTCATGGTCAAGGGTGCCGCAGGCAACTACGGCCAGGTCCGCGGAGACGTCCTCTTCGGCAAACGTTATCTGTCCCTGGATATCCTGAGCTGGGCCAGCATCTACAATGCTACGGGCCAGAAGGTCCATTATGGGGCCAGCCCCGAGGAACAGCCGTTTGCGGTTATGCCCATTGATGGTGATATGACCATCGGCGGTTATAACAAGTCGCCGTCCTATGACCTGGGCCTGTCGCTCAAGTGGGACAAGATGCACCTGCTGTACAACCGCCGTTTCGCCAAGACAGTGGCTCCCATGGCCCTCAGCTACTTCTTCACCCCCTATCATTACGACAAATACAGGCGGCTTAACGGCAACGCTCCCGGTTATGCCATCACCTCCCAGCATGCAGAGCTGGGCTATGCCGACAGTCACGACGCTTTTTCCTGGCAGATTAACGCCACGTTCGATTCCCAGACGCAGCAGCGTTATCAGGTTGACGGAGACATCCCCGAGAATGGAGAAGGCGGAAATGACCTCTACCCCAACGGTACGGAAGGTGTCCTGGTCAAACTCTATGACGCCGTATTCCAAAGCGTGAGCTGGAAGGAGTACACCTATGGCGTATCGGCCCAGGGCAGCTATAATTATTCCTTCGGCAAGAACCATTCGGGCGTAATGATGATCGGCGGACACGCCAACCGTTTCAACCTGTATGACGCCGCCTATCTGGAGGGTATCAAATACGACCTCATCCTGAAGACCTACAACGACACCAAGGTCCTGAACACGGGCAAGGAGACCAGCGCCGACGCCTATTTCCAGATTAAGCATACCTGGAAGGGATTCGTCCTCAACGGAGGCCTCCGCTACGACTTCAAACTGCGCTCCAGCGGCAAGAAGCTAAACGTGCTCTCCCCCCGTATCGCCCTCATTTATTCCCGGCCCAAGTGGAGTGCCAAGCTCAGTTATTCCAAATCCTTCGTAGACTCCCCGTTCTTCTACCGCAACAACACCCTGGATATCAACTTCGGCGACGATGACCTCAACCCCGAGTACCTGAATTCCTGGCAGATGTCCTTCTACAGTGACGGCAAGATTGTTCCCGGACTCAAGATGGAATTGAACGGTTTCGTGAACAAGGCCGATAATTTCATCATCCAGAGCGAACTGGGTAACGTCAATGCCGGTAGCCTCACCAACGCCGGTGTGGAACTGGCCGCCAGCTATTCCATCTCCCGCTTTATGGTGGACGGAAACGTCACCTGGCAGCGGGTGCTGGATTCCGAGAACTTCAGCATCATCAACCACAGCGTGTACAATATTCCGGACTGGCAGGCCAACCTGACGGCATCCTATGAGATTATCCGTGGTCTCAAGGTGAACGCACACGGCCTATTCCTGTCCAAGCAAATCTCGCAGTATGCGCTGCCCGGCGTTTTTTCCATGGACATTGACATCCCTGCCCGCGTAATCGTGGACCTGGGTGCCAGCTACTCCTTCTGGAAAATGGAAGTGGGTGTTAATGTATACAACGTTGCCAATACCACCTATGATCAGGGTGGTTCCAGCGTAGCTCCCCTGCAGCAGGCCGGCCGCTGGTTCCTGGGTCATGTCAGTTTCAAATTCTAATATAATCGAACAGCACAATATGGACATCTATTTTGAGAAACTTGCCGCGCAGATAGACGCCGTCATTCAAGCCCATAAGAGCAAGGTCGCCTATATCATGGGCGACCAGGAGGTTACCTACGCCCAGATGGACGATATGGCCCGCCACATCGCCTCCGGCGTGGCCAGAATGGTGGAAAAGAATCCCGGCGACAGCGATGTCCCGGTCCGTATCGGCATAGCCCTGGGCAGGAACCAGCATTTCGTGCCCTGCATCCTCGCCGCCATGAAACTGGGCTGCTCCTATGTCCCCATCGACGTGGAAAATCCCCAGGAGCGCAAGGATTTCATCAGTAAGGATGCCAGCCTGAGCGTACTTATCACTTCGGCCAATATCGGCCAGCTGCTGGCCAGCCCCATGATGGACAAACTGCCCGTTTTGAGCCGGGGTGTTTCCGAAGCCTACATGATCTATACTTCCGGCACTACAGGCCAGCCTAAGGGCGTTTCCCAGCCCTACAGGACGCTTTACAGCTATATGCAGACGGTGTGCCTGCCGGACAATTTCAATGTGAGCGAGAATTCTGTAGTCCTCCAGTTCGCCAGCATCAGCTTCGATGTCTCTGTGCTGGAGGTTTTCTCCATGCTTTGTTATGGCGGCACCCTGGTCATAGCCCAGAATGAAGAGAAGCACAATCCCCTGCTGGTCTACAGGCTCATGAAGGAGAAAGGAATCACCTACACCTTCATGCCGCCTTCCCTACTGGCCGTATTCCCGGATTACGATTTCCCCGCCATGGACACCCTGTCCGCCGGCGGCGAGGCCATTCCGCACAGCCTTACCAGCAAGATAGCCGGAAAATACCCCTACCGCTTTGTAAACGGATACGGACCCACGGAGAGCATCGTCACCACCACCCATGAAATTGAAGGGCCGGACGACTGGAAGAATATCGGCAAACCGGTTCCCGGCGTAGTGTGCTACGTGGCCGATGAAAACGGCAAGCTGGTGGCTCCCGGAGAGCAGGGCGAACTGCTTATCGGCGGCATGCAGCTCACCAACGGTTACTGGAACCGTCCCGAGCTCAATGCCAAGATGTTCTTCGAGAATCCGTACGAAAAGGAGCATGACGGCATTGACGTCTCCAGGCTCTATCACAGCGGAGACCTTGTGGTCCTGAACAAAGACGGCAGCTTCGACTATATCGGCCGAAAAGACCACCAGATCAAGCTACATGGCTATCGCATCGAACTGGGCGAAATCACCACCCAGATTGAGCGGCAGGAAGGCGTTCTCAGGGCTTTCGTGCGCCTGGAAGAGATTGGAAACGAGAAATATATCGTCGCCTATGTAAGGACGGCCGACAACGTCAAGAACCTGAACGACATCCGGCAGAAGATTGCCAAGCAGCTGCCGGTGTACATGGTGCCCACCTTCTGGAACCATGTGGCCGATTTCAAACTGAACATCAACGGCAAGATTGACAAGACCACGCTGGTGAACAATGCGGTAGATTCCGTCATCACCAACAACACCCCCATCACACCCCATGAGGAACTGCTCATGCAGGCTATGGCCAGCCTCCTGGGCTTGCCCAGCGTGAACGTGGAAGCCGACCTTATCAATGATGTGGGCATCACTTCCCTGCACATCATGCAGCTCACCGTCCAATTGGCTGTATCCGGTATGCACCTGACTACCAACGACTTCTATTCCCTGAGAACCATCCGGAAGATCATGGCGGCAGACCAGCACCCCAACTACTTCTGGTATGGGGACGGCGGCAAGGATCCCGAGAAACCCGTCATCATCGCCATCAGCGGACTCACCAGTTTCTCCTTCATCTTTGGAGAATGGGCCGACCGGATTTCCCACAAATTCGATGTCTTCGTCATCGAATCCTACCATACCATCATGGAAGACCAGCCCACAGACGTCAAATCCCTGGTCAACATCTATATGGACTATGTCAAGGATGTGGTCAACACCCATAAGATAGTGGCTATTACCGGCTTCTGCACGGGTGGCGAGCAAGGGCTGGAACTGGCTCGTCGTCTGTACAACAACTCGGAATACAAACCGCCCGTGATTGTCCTGGACGGCGAACTGGACCGTGACATGAGCGTGCAGCGCCGCACCATCGAGTCCTATTTCTTCCCCTTCTACAGCAAGGAGCGCAACCTCCGCAGGGCCGAGCTGGATATCCATCTTATGGAAACCCAGCCGGAAGAACCTTACAACGGGCCCGTCACCGCCCTGTTGTCGGCATCCTACACCAGTATCAGCCCCATCTCAGGTACGGAGAAAAAGCCCGATATCGTTGAGCTGGAACTGATTGAGCACAACAACAAGGGAGAACGCTGGAGACGCCGTTATCCCAACTGCGAGCTGGTTACCGTCCCCGGCAACCACAATGAGTTCCTCATCACCCAGGAAAGCAAGGACGCCGTTGTGGATTATTTCTTAAAGAACATTTAATAGAAAAAGCCTCCGGAAGATTTCCAGAGGCTTTTTCAGAGGTACCAAGCGTACCTCTAAATGGGTATTTGCCGGGATGGGCACGAATGGAAAACCCGTTTCTACATAGCTACAAGGCCGATTCGCTTTTCTACCATTTCCACCAAAGTCCGAAAATGTGGGAACTTTGTGGGAACTTTTTTCAGATTCCCCATAGGAATTCCAAGGAGCTTTTTGTATCTTTGTAATAGACACAACAAATTTCTTGAAGCCATGGCTTGCAACTACTATATAAAGAAAGGTGTGAAGTCCGGGATGACTCCCATCTTCGTCCGCATCCGGTCCCGACTACTGAAAGTTGACATCAAACTGTCGACGAATCTTGAAGTGGATGCCCGCCGGTGGAATGCCGCAGCAGAGAAAGCCAGCACCCTGGCCAACTTCCGTAAGAGCGAAGATGGAAAGCCGCTGTTCGCCAAACTGGACCAGATTGAGACCTTGATTGAAGGAAGGCTCAATGAAAAGGAGGCGCTCTCCAGTGAGAAGGCTCGCCTGATTATTGACTCCGTCACCTACCAGGAGGCCATTGAGGCCAAAAAGAAAGAGGAAGAAGAGAAGGCCCGGAAAGAGGCGGCCTCGAAGCGGATGACTCTGAACAAGTTCATCGCTAAGTATAAGGAAGAGGTGAAGAATGGCGGTCGGCAGACGGAACAGGGAAAGAACTACTCCCCCTCCTCCGTGAAAGCCATCAAGGGAGCGCTTCAACAGTTCGAGAACTTCCAGAGTGAGATGGGCCGTACCTACGACTTCAAGGACATTGACATGAACTTCTACTATGCCTACACGGCATACCTTAAGAATAAGGATTATTCCATCAACTCCATAGGCAAGTGCATCAAGATCTTGAAAGGAGTCTTGGCTGCAGCTGAGTCTGAGGGCTACCACTCCAACGCAATATTTAAGGACCGGAGGTTCAAGGGTGCCCGAGTGGATATTGATAGCATCTACCTTACTAGAGAGGAACTGGACAAGATGATGGCCGTAGATATGAGCAAACTGAGCCCCGGCCACGAGCAGGCGCGTGATATATTTATGGTAGGAGTCTGGACAGCCCAGCGAGTTTCCGACTACAATAATATCAAGAAGAAGGATTTCAGCACCATCACAAAGAATGTGATGAAGGAGAAACCAGATCCCAAGAACAAGAAGAAGAAGATTGCATGGATTGAGCAGCAGGAGATCACCTACCTGAACATCCGCCAGCAGAAGACCGGTGCCAAGGTTTCGATCCCCTGCAACTCACAGTTGAAGGCTATCTTGGAAAAGTACAACTACCAGATGCCACACCTGGAGGACCAGGTCATTAACCGTTACATCAAGGAAGTGGCAGAACAGGCTGGCTTGACAGATTTGGTAGAGATTGAGACAACAAAGGGAGGAACGCCCAAGAAGGAAAAATTCCCCAAGTACAAGCTCATTCACACCCATACAGCCCGCCGCACCGGCGCCACCCTCATGTACCTTGCCGGCATGGATGTGTACGACATTATGAAAGTCACCGGCCATAGCTCCCCTGCTATGCTGAAGAAATACATCCGGGCCGATTCCCTGGACGTGGTGGAGAAGCTCACCGACAAATACGACTACTTCAACTAATAGCGAAGATTTTGAGATTCCATACATAATTTGCTTAATAAATTTTGAGAATCCGTCAAAATGGCCTACTTTTGCATCTGTGTTATAACTAAAATGTGAGGAAGATGGAATATCCGGAACGCATATTCAAACGAAAGATATACGATAAGCTCCAGGAATGGAAGCAGACCAAGGACGGCACCACGGCCCTTCTCATCAAAGGCGCCCGCCGCGTAGGCAAGTCCACCATCGCAGAGGAATTCGCCAAGAACGAGTACGCCTCCTACATCAAGGTTGACTTCGCCGATGCCCCCGATGAAGTCTGGGAAGCCGTCGCCCATATTAACGACCGCGACCGATTCTTCCTCCAGCTCCAGTTCATCTACAACGTCCGTCTGGAGGAGCGCAAGTCCGTCATCATCTTCGACGAAATCCAGAAAGCGCCCAAAGTCCGTGAGGCTATCAAATATCTGGTTCAAGACCATCGCTACGACTACATCGAGACCGGTTCCCTTCTTTCTATCAAAAAGAACACGCAGGGTATCGTCATCCCCAGCGAGGAAACCCGCATCGAGATGTACCCGATGGATTATGAGGAATTCCGCTGGGCGCTGGGAGACACTGCCACCGTCCCGCTCATGAAGGAAACCTTCGAAAAGCACCAGGGCGTCGGAGACGCCACCTGCCGCAAGCTGATGCGGGATTTCCGCCTCTATATGCTGGTCGGCGGCATGCCCCAGGCCGTGAACGCCTATCTCGACACGAAGAACCTGAGCGCCGTGGATGCCAAGAAGCGGGAAATCATTGAGCTCTACGCCGACGATTTCCGTAAGCTCGATCCCACCGGCCGTGCTACGCGCCTCTTTATGGCGGCCCCGTCCCAGCTCACCGGCAACGCTTCCCGCTATCAGGTTTCCAGCGTCCTGGGCCGCAGCCAGGACTTGGATGAGATGGCCGAACTCATCCAGGATATGGAAGACAGCATGGCCGTCAATTTCTGCTACCACGCCAACGACCCGTCCGTAGGTCTGTCACAGCACAAGAATATCGAACAGTATAAGATGTACGTCGGAGACACCGGCCTCTTCATCACCATGGCCTTCTGGGACAACGCAGTAACGGAGAACATCATCTATCAGAAGCTTCTCAGCGACAAGCTGGTCACCGATCTTGGCTATGTCTACGAGAACGTTGTAGCCCAAATGCTGCGTGCCCGTGGAGAAAAGCTTTTCTATCACACCTGGCCCACCCCCAGCGGCAAGCACAACTATGAGATAGACTTCCTGCTCTCCCGCGGTTTCAAGATCTGCCCGGTCGAGGTAAAATCCTCCGGCTACAAAACCCATAAATCCATGGATGAATTCTGCAAGAAGTTCTCGCAGCATATTGGATTAAGATATCTGGTATATACTAAAGACTCTAGGAAGGACGGCGAATTAACAATGATTCCTGTTTATCATTGTATGTTCATTTAGGCCGTCTTTTGTTCATAAACTCACAACACCGGATACTGCAAAGAACTGACTGCGGTACCCGGTTCTTGTATCCAGAAGGAGGCACCGGGCATGCACCTGATAGGAATCCAGATCCAGGCCCCAGATGGACTGGTAGCCGGTGATTCGCGTAGTCTGCACGGCTTCGCTCGCGCCAGGTTCCGCCAGGAAGTTCCGCAGGGCACCGGTATCCCATCCCCGGCCAGGCTTTGCCAGCTGTACTTTGGTGAGAAGCCTGTACCGGCCGCCACAGTCTTCCATGATGAGCTTCCACCGAATCAGAAGCGTGTCCTCTACTACCGAGGCTCCCAAAAGCTTGACGATAAACGTAGGAAACTTCTCGAATGGAGCCGGAGACGGCACATGCTCATTCCCCAGCGTGGCGAAGCCATGATATGCCGAGATGAACAGATTGTTGCCGGAGATCCTGGCCAGGTGATCGAACGGCGGCCGGTGCGGCTCCACCACCGTTGCATATGGCGCCCAGCGCAGCTGCTCCTCATGAGGAAGCGACCTCCAGGCCTGCAGCGCCCGAATATGTACGGACAAAGCCTTCTGCTGGTCGCTTGTGCCAGGGTATACTGGGGATATTCGCTTTCTGAGGAAGCATTTGCCGCCTCTGTGATAGGCGGTCACATCACCGGCGGAGCCG
>JAFZWC010000086.1 GCA_017617475.1 Bacteroidales bacterium | reverse complement strand
CGAAAAGAGCCTCAAGTAATGCTTTACTTAGAGGCTCTAACTGATTGATTTTCAATCGTTTAAGGGGTGGAGCATAGGAGAATCGAACTCCTGACCTTTTGAATGCCATTCAAACGCTCTACCAACTGAGCTAATACCCCGTTTGTGGATTGCAAAGGTAAGGACTTTTTTTGGAATAACAATACCTGGAGCCAAAAATTTTTGAAAAACTTTAGCGGGAGCCCAGGTAGAGGAAGATCATGCTCAGGAGCAGGAGCAGGAGGTCGAAGGCTTTGGCCTTGATATTCCGTTCTTTGAGGAAGAAGGCGCCGATGAGGAAGCTCACCAGCACGCTGCCGCGGCGGATCATGGAAATAACGGCGATGAGGGCGCCGGGCTGGGAGAGGGCCTGGAGGTAGGCGTAATCGGCCGCGCAGAGAAAGAGGCTGATGAAGGGAATGGACCAGCGCCAATGGAAGGGCGTCGTGCGTCCGCGGGAGGGCAGCCACAAAGCCAGAAGCATAACCAGCATCATGATGCACTGGTAAAGGGTGTACCAGCTAAGGACCTGCAGGCGGTCCAGCCCCAGGCCGCTGTCGGGGGACATCAGGTATTTGTCGTACAGGCCGCTGAGAGCGCCCATCAGCACGGCGAAGATGAGGCAGAGGATCCACTTGTTGTGCCGAAAGTCAATACCCTCCTTCTTGCCGCTGAGCCGCATCAGGAAGTACGCCAGGATGGCCAGGCCCACACCCACGGACTGCAGGAAATTGAGCCGCTCGCCAAAGAGCAGCACGGCACCCAGCAGCACCAGCACGGGACGCGTGGCATTCACGGGACCCACCAGGGTGAGGGGAAGGTGCTTCATGGCAAAGTATCCGGCCAGCCAGGAAGACAGCACGATGCAGCTTTTCAAGACTATCCATCGCTGGATTTCCCATGAGCCGAAACCCGTCCGGAACAGGAGGGGAGAAAGCAGGCAGGTGGAAATAAGCGTGTTAAGGAAGAGGATGGGGATGACGGCATTGTCCTTCAGGGAAATCTTCTTGAAGGAATCGTAGCAGCCCAGCAGGGCCGCGGAGACAAACGACAGGAGCCACCACATAGCAAAATCGGCCCGCAAAGTTACATAAAATGCCGAATAATTCGTATATTTGTTGAATACAACAAAAGAATAAGAATGAAGGTAGTAGCCGATACCAATATTCCTTTTCTGAAAGGCGTCCTGGAGCCTTACGCAGAGGTCGTTTATATGGACGGCCGTTCCATTGACCGCGAGGCCATGAAGGATGCCGACGCCCTCATTATCCGCACCCGCACCAAGTGCAACGAGGAAACCCTCAGCGGTAGCCGCGTGGAAATGATTTCCAGCGCCACTATCGGCACAGACCATATAGACCTTACCTGGTGCAGGAATCACGGCATTGAAGTGCAGAACGCTGAAGGCTGCAACGCCGGAGGTGTGGCCGATTACGTTTTCTCGGCCCTCTATGGCATTGCCTCGCGCCGTGCTATCAAGCTGGACGACGCCGTTATCGGCATTATCGGCGTTGGCAACGTGGGCAAGCGCGTGGAATACATGGCCCGCACGCTGGGCTTCCAGGTGCTGCTGAACGACCCTCCGCGCGCCGCACGGGAAGGAGAAGAAGGCTTTGTGAGCCTGGACGAACTCCTGGAAAAATCCACCGTTGTAACCATGCACGTCCCTCTGGACGATACCACCCGCAACATGGCCGACGATGACTTCTTCGCCAAGATGCGTCCCGGCGCCATCTTCATCAATGCCTCCCGCGGTGAGGTGGTGGACGAATCGGCCCTTATTCACGCCCGTCCCAAACTGGGCGCCCTGGTGCTGGACACCTGGTGCAACGAGCCTGACGTAAATACGCATCTCATTGAATTGTGCGACATTGCCACCCCGCACATTGCCGGCTACTCCTATCAGGGAAAGCAGAACGGTACCGCCATGGCCGTGCAGGCCCTGGCCCGTCACTTCGGCATAGACGCCCTCAAGGATTTCCATCCCGCGCTGGAAGACGAGAACATGTGTCCCACCACCCTGGACCTGTGGGGCCTTCCGCAAGGGGGAATCGCCGCCGTGCTTCAGTACAATTATCCCATCTTTACGGACGACTTCCTGTTCCGCAGCAGCCCCGAGAGTTTCGAGAAACTCCGTAGTGAGTACAACTACCGCCGCGAATTTTCACTAGATAACCACTATAACACTATGTTTAGCCAATCCGACCAACAGCAAATCCTGGAAAGGGGCGCCAGCCTCATTCAGGTGAAAGAGCAGATCGAGCACTTCAAGAATGGCTTCCCCTGGATGAGGATCGTGGGGCCCGCCACCCCGGAAAGGGGAATCAAAGTGCTGGATGCCAAGGCTGTGAAAGCCGCCGTCGAGTATTATCAGAAGGCCGATGTCCACGGAAAGAGCAAGTTCGTGCCCGCCTCAGGCGCTGCCTCCCGCATGTTCAAGGACATGTTCCAGGGCCTGGCCGAGCTGGAAGCCGGCAAGGATTTACCGGCCGATGCCCCCGGCGCCAAACTGGCCGCCCGCATCAAGGACTTTGCCTTCTACACGCCGGAAATCTTCGGCACTCCCGAGGATAGCCGGGAATACCGCCTGGAAACCCTCAAGAAGCTGCTGAAAGAGGATGGCCTGGCCTACGGCAGCAAGCCCAAGGGCGTGCTGGCCTTCCACCGCTATCCGGAAGAGGTGCGCACCGCCATTGCCGAGCATCTGGTTGAAGCTCAGGAATATATGCGCAATTCCGACGATACTTGCAATCTCACCATCACCATTAGCCCGGAGCACCAGAGTCTCTTTGAGATTGCCATCGGCGCCATCAAGGAAGCCTATGAGAAGAAGTATGGCGTGAAGTACAACATTTCCTTCACCTTCCAGGACAAGGCCACGGACACCATTGCCGTTACGCCGGACAACAAGCCTTTCCGCAAGGATGACGGAACCCTCCTGTTCCGTCCCGCCGGGCACGGCGCCCTTATCTACAACCTCAACAAGGTGGCCGATGAACTGGTGAGTATCAAGAACATAGATAACGTGGCTCACGAGAAGCTTCTGCCCGTTACCGCCGAGTACAAGCAGGTGCTCATGGGTTGCGCCCTGCAGCTGAGGGACAAGATCTTCGATTTCCTGCGCCGGCTGGACGAGGCACCTTCCGTGCAGCTTTGCAACGAGATTGAGAACTTCCTGGACAAGGAACTCTGCGTCCAGATGCCTCTGGCTCACAATGAGGCCGAGAGGGAAAAGATGCTCCGCGCCAAGCTCAACAGGCCCATCCGTGTCTGCGGCATGGTAAAGAACGAAGGCGAACCCGGCGGCGGTCCGTACGTGATTGCCGGCAAGGACGGCTGCACCAGCCTCCAGATCCTGGAAAGTGTCCAGATTAATAAGGAAGACGCCGGCGCCATGGCCGCCATGTCCCGTGCCACTCACTTCAACCCCGTGGACCTGGTCTGCTGCCTTAACGATTACAAAGGCAAGCATTTTGACCTCTTGCGCTATGTAGACTCTGACGCTGGTTTCATGAGCTCCAAGAGTTTCGAAGGCCGCGAGCTCAAGGCTCTTGAGCTCCCTGGTCTGTGGAACGGCGCCATGAGCGACTGGAACACCCTCTTCGTAGAGGTCCCCATCGAAACCTTCAACCCTGTAAAAGTAGTATTAGATTTGTTACGCCCCGCACATCAAGAATAATGGCATTTCAGGTATGTCTTTTCAAACCGTCGCTTCGCGACCCCTCCCTAAAGGGCCCCTCCCGGCAAGCCGGGAGACTTGTTGATCCCCCTATAGTCCCCCTGGGGACATTTGCCCTTGCGGGGTGCGCCGAGGGTGGCACAGGTTTGATAAAGACATACCTGAAATGCAAAATAATAGACTATGAAACAAGCAGTTGCTGGAACATTAGAGAGTGGTGACATCATGGTCACCATCGGCCCCGGGGAAGGGCTGCAGGTAGAACTGCAGAGCTCCGTGGCCGCGCAGTTCGGCCGACAGATCAAGGCCGTCATTACCGAGACCCTGGAAGGTCTGGGAATTAAAGATGCCCACGTGGAAGCCGTGGACAAGGGAGCATTGGATTGTACCATCCGGGCGCGGGTTACCGCCGCAGCCGTCCGGGCAACAGGGAAAGACGTATGGAAAGACTAAGGAGAACCATGATGTTCGTTCCCGGCAATAATCCGGGAATGATGGCCGATGCCCATATCTACGGGCCGGACAGCATAATGCTGGACCTGGAAGACTCCGTAACCATGGCCGAGAAGGACGCCGCCCGTCTGCTGGTGCACAACGCCCTCAAGACCATCGATTACGGCAATACCGAAATGGTGGTGCGTATCAATCCGCTCAACACCCCTTACGGCAAGAAGGACGTGGAAGCCGTGGTAAAGGCCGGCGTACACGTGATCCGCATGCCCAAGACGGAGACGGCCGATGAGGTCCGTGAGCTGGAGGCCGAAATCCTGAAGGTGGAAACCGAGATCGGCCGGGTAGGGGAGACCAGGATTATGGCCGCCATCGAGAGCGCCCTGGGTATTGTGAATGCCTACGCTATTGCTACGGCATCGCCCCGCATGATGGGTATTGCCCTGGGGGCCGAGGACTACAGCGCCAACCTCAAGACCAACCGTACTCCGGGCGGCGCAGAACTGCTGCTGGCCCGCGAACAGATTGTGGTGGCCGCCCGCGCTGCGGGAATCTGCTGCTTCGACACCGTGTATTCCAACCTGGACGACATGGAAACCTTCCGCAAGGAGGTGGAACTGATCAAGACGCTGGGCTTTGACGGTAAATCCATTATCAACCCCCGTCAGATTGAGGTAGTGAACAGCGTGTTCACGCCCACCGAGAAGGAAATCACCAAGGCCCGCGCCGTGGTGGCCGCCATCAAGGAGGCCCAGGCCAAGGGATCCGGCGTCATTGCCGTGAACGGCAAGATGGTTGACCGTCCGGTGGTTCTGCGTGCCGAGCGTACCATAGCCCTGGCCGTGGCAGCCGGTGTAATCAGTGAGGAGGAAGCCCTATGAGAAACAGCAAATTAGTAACCCTGGAAGAAGCCATCAAGCGCTCTGGCCTTAAAGATGGCATGACCATCAGTTTCCACCACCATTTCCGCGGTGGCGACAAGGTGGTGAATATGGTAGTGGACAAGCTGGCCCAGATGGGTTTCAAAGACCTGAAACTGGCCGCATCCAGCCTTTCCGACGTACACGCACCTCTCATTGACCATATTAAGAACGGCGTCATCACTGGTATTTCCACTTCCGGTTTGCGCGGCGCTCTGGCCGATGCCATTTCCCACGGCCTCATGAAGGAGCCTGTGGTTTTCCGCTCCCACGGCGGACGCGGTAGCGCAATTGCCAACGGCGAACTCAAGATTGACGTGGCCTTTCTTGGTGCCTCATCGGCCGATGAACTGGGCAACGCCTGCGGCTATTCTCGCAGTGAGAATGCCAAGAGCATCTGCGGTTCGCTGGGTTATGCCCTTCCCGATGCCCGTTATGCTAAGCACGTGGTTGTGATTACCGACGACCTGGTGGAATACCCCAACATGCCTATGTCCATCTCGGCGGCCGATGTTGAGTCCGTGGTGGTGGTGGACAGCGTGGGCGACAGCTCCAAGATTGCCGCCGGCGCCATCCGCGACTCCAAGAACCCGCGCGATATTCTGCTGGCCAAACAGGCTGCAAAAGTGATTATTAACTCCGGTTACTTCCAGGATGGCTTCAGTATCCAGACCGGCACAGGCGGTGCCTCCCTGGCCGCTGTGAAGTACATCCGCGAGGAGATGATCAACCGCGGTATCAAGGCTTCATTTGCCCTGGGCGGCATTACTGCCCACATGGTGAAACTGCATGAGGAAGGCCTTATCGGCAAACTCATCGACGTTCAGTCCTTTGACAAGGTGGCGGCCGAGTCCATCAAGAACGACCCCACCCACCAGGAGGTTTCCGCCGTGGAGTACGCGTCCGGACAGCATCTGGGATCGGCTACGCATGCCCTTGACATTGTGATTCTGAGCGCCCTGGAGGTGGATACGCAGTTCAACGTGAACGTGCTGGTGGGTTCCGACGGCATTATCCGCGGCGCCATCGGCGGCCACCAGGATACCGCTGCAGACAGTGCCCTGTCCATTATTGTATGCCCGCTCCTTCGCGGCCGCATCCCTTGCGTGGTGCCCAAGGTGACCACCCTCATCACCCCCGGCAAGTCCGTGGACGTGGTGGTTACGGAGTACGGCATTGCCGTGAATCCCGGTCGTCCGGAAATTGCAGAAAAGCTTAAGGCTGCCGGTTTGAAGATTGTGGACATCAAGGAATTGGCTGCCAAGGCTTCTTCCATTATCGGCACGCCCGACAAGCTCCCGTTCGGAGACAAGGTGGTGGGTGTGGTGATGAACCGCGACGGCTCCGTCCTGGACAAGATTTATAATATCGTAGAATAGTCAGGTATGCCGGGACTCGTATTGATGCTGCTGCTTCTGTTGGCACCCAGTGCGGTCCCGGCTCCTTTATCGGACGGTGAAAGCCGTTACGAAGTACGTTATAAGTGGGGCGTTGTTGACACGAAAGTGGCCAACGCCTCCTTTGTTATTTCAGATGGCGAGTGGAACGGGAAAGCGGTAAAGCTTTCACGGATCAGCGTAAGGGCAACGCCCTTTTTCCGCCTGTTTATGGCCGAAGAATACCGCGTATCCCTCTATCTTACCAAGGAGGGCCACAAGCCCTTGTACACCTATGCCCCCACTAAGAAAAAAGGAAAAGAAGTTAACTTCTATGTCCTTTATAACTATCAATCCGGGCGACTGGAAGCCAAGACGGTTTCGGAGCAGGAAACCCTTGAGAGGGATTTTTCACTGGAAGACAACTCCATGGACCTGGCGATGTTCCTCTACTATATGCAGGGTTTGAACCTTTCGGTCCTCAATACAGGGGATTCCTTTCCGGTTCAACTGGTTATGCCCAGGACGGTGGCTCCTGTTTTGATTAATTACGAAGGTCTTGATACAGAGAAGATTCCGGGTGTAACCACGCATCGGTTTTTTATCGATTTCACTGACCGGGGACTTATGGAAGATATGAGCGGAAAGGCCGTTCACGTGTGGATTTCGGCCGATGATGCGCAGCAGGTGCTTCTGCTCACGGTGCCGCTCAAAAATGGAGTGATGGCAGCAAGTCTGGTCCGCTAAGTATGATAACGCTGGAACAACTTCTTGAGAGCCGGGACCGGCGGGTGGAAAGGCAACGGCAACTGTTGGAGGCCTTTCCGGCCGGTACGCTGCTGTGTCTGACGGTTCAGCTTCCGGGCCCCGAAAAACGGAATGCTACGTCGCTGGCTATTGCCAAGGCCGGTGTAGAAGCTATACGGGAGGCCTTTCTGCCTGAGTATGAAGAGCTTCGTGATTTAGAAACGGGTTATGAAGCATACTTTGTGGTTTCCTTACCCAGCCAGGACGCTAAAAGGAAAGCCTGCCAAATAGAAGACACGCATCCGCTGGGCCGGCTAATGGATATAGACGTTTTGGTTCAAAGGGCCGAAGAAAATTATTTTTCGTGCGGTAGCCCGAAAAACCAATTTTCTTCGGTCATCAGCCTTTCTAGAGTCGATATAGGCCTGGAGCCCCGGAAATGCCTTCTCTGCGGGAATGAGGTGCGCTATTGCATGCGGGCCAGGACGCATACTGTAAGCGAATTGCTGGAACGCATAGGGCAAATGCTGGAAGAGTATTTGTAATTGCTTACAAATTGCTCTTCTTTCTTGGGAAATCGATTATAAAGTATTACCTTCGCAGTGTGATTCCCTAACAGGCGGAACCGGGAGTATTGGAAAGCCTGTTGGATGATGCAAAGCTATATAGAGCACAACATACAGGAGCTGCCCATGAGCAGCCCTTTCTTCCGCCAGAGAGTGGAGCGCTTCCTCGGAGAGAATGGTCTCCGGATGGAAGATTTGGATGTTTATTGTGCCATTGAAAACGAGTCCGGCAACATCTTGGCCGGAGCCGGTATCCGGAAAGACATTATTAAATGCATAGCCGTAGCGGAACAGGCCCGTTCTGAGGGTCTTGTTGCACCGCTGGTGTCGCATCTTATTTCCCTGGCGGCAACGCGGGGCATTTCTGAGCTCAAGTTGTTTACCAAGCCGGAGAACCGGGCTATTTTCGAGAGCCTGGGTTTCCATGTGCTGGCATCGGCCCCCAAGGCTATTCTTATGGAGAACGGCAGGGGATTGGAGCGCTATTGCGCATATCTTCGTTCCAAGCGGAAGGAAGGCCGATGCGGGGTGGTGGTCATGAACGCGAATCCCTTCACGCTGGGCCACCGTTATCTCCTGGAACAGGCTTCCAAGCAGGTGGATACGCTCTACGTAATCCCGGTCAAAGAAGATGTCCAACTTTTCTCTTACGAGGAAAGAAAACAAATGATAGAATTTGCAGAGGAAAATTATTTTTCGCAAGGCTTTGCGAAAAACCAATTTTCCTCTGCTTGTAAGATAACTGTACTGGAAGGTAGTGACTATCAGATATCGGCGGCTACTTTTCCTACGTATTTTCTGAAAGACCTTTCTGACGCAGCTGAAACGCATATCCGGCTGGACCTTGACCTGTTCCAGCGCCATATAGCTCCGGCGCTTAACGCCGAAGTCCGCTTCGTGGGCACTGAGCCCGACGACGCCCTCACGAACCACTATAACACTATCATGAAAGAGGAGCTCCCTTGCGTGGTGGAAGTGCCTCGACTGATGGCATCTGCCGGTCAACTGCCGGAAGAAAATTATTTTTCGCAAGGCTTTGCGAAAAACCAATTTTCTTCCGCTAGTATTTCGGCCTCTTCCGTCCGGAAGGCACTGGAGGAGGGGAGTATGCGCAAGGCAGCGGCCCTTTGTCCGGAGACAACGTGGCCGTATTTTCTGGCAGTGCTGGCCGACAGGGCGCTCCGGCTGGAGCTGGATACGCCCGGCAAGCCTGGCCTGGTGGGGCCCGATTCCAACGGTGCCCACAAGGACATGGATTACGGAACGATGCTCTCGGGAATTCAGGCGCTTCGGCCTTTCTGGCCGCGCATGGCCAAAGCATCTTCGGCAGAGGAACTGCGCCTGCTGGGCATCGAGGCCGAAGAGGCTATGATGAAGGCCACCGGCGGGGTGAACACGCACCGCGGGGCCATTTTCTGCATGGGGCTGACCCTCAATGCGTGGGCACAAGGCGCTCACACTGAGGAACTTCTGCAATTATCCATAGGCAAAACTGCCCAGGGGATTTATGCTATTAATCAGTCAATCAATAACTTGCCTCCACGCGCTGCCATGCAGAATGCACTGGGTGGTTACAAACAGCTGTTTGAAGACTGGTTGCCGTACTATAGGAAGGAAGTGTCCCTTCCTGGAGCATCGGCCCTATTAATAGCGGAAGGAAGGGACACTTCCTTCCTACTGAAACTGCTCCTGCGGATTATGAGCACGCTGGACGATACGTGTGTGATTAAGAGAGCCGGCGCAGAACGCGCCCGGCAAGTGAAAGAGGAGGCGAAGGAGATGGCCGGAAGAGATCCCTCGACTGCGCTCGGGATGACAAAAGAACTGTGCGAACGGTATGCGGCGGAGGGGATTTCGCCGGGCGGAGCGGCGGATATGCTGGCATTGACAATATTTATACATTCAATCATATCATGATTACACTTAACCCGAATGGAGTTTATCTCCTCGATGGAAAGACCATCGCCAAGGAAGCGGCTCTCGGCAAGGACGAGGCCCGTGAAAACACCATTACTTACCAGATCCTGCGCAAGCACGACGTAGACGGATCCAAAGGCAAGGACCTTCGCATCCGTTTTGACGCCATGGTTTCGCACGACATTACCTATGTGGGTATTATCCAGACGGCCCGCGCCAGCGGACTGGAGAAGTTCCCGCTGCCTTACGCCATGACCAACTGCCACAATTCCCTGTGCGCGGTGGGCGGCACCATCAATGAGGACGACCACGTGTTCGGCCTCTCCGCTGCCAAGAAGTATGGCGGTATCTATGTGCCTGCCAATCAGGCGGTTATTCACCAGTATGCCCGTGAAGCCCTTACCGCTTGCGGCAACATGATCCTGGGTTCCGACTCCCATACCCGTTACGGTTCCCTGGGTAATATGGGTGTTGGTGAAGGCGGCGGCGAGCTGGTGAAGCAGCTGCTGGAAAACACCTGGGATATCAAGGCTCCCGAGGTGGTGCTGGTGTGGCTGGAAGGCAAGCCCAAGCGGGGTATCGGCCCTCACGATGTGGCCATTTCCCTGGTGAAGGCCGTGTTCGAGAGCGGTTTCGTGAAGAACAAGGTGCTGGAGTTCGCCGGCCCCGGCGTGGCCAACCTGCCCATCGACTTCCGCAACGGAATCGACGTGATGACCACCGAGACCACCTGCCTCTCCTCTATCTGGATCACCGACGAAGAGGTTAAGAAATACTTCGAGATGCATAATCGGCCCAGCGCCTTCAAGGAGCTGAAGCCCGGTCAGGTGGCCTGGTACGATTCCATGATTACCATCGACCTTAGCCAGCAGGAGAGCATGATCGCCCTGCCTTATCACCCGTCCAACGCGGTGAGCATCCACGAGTTGCAGGCCAATCCCGAGAAGGTGCTCAAAGCCATCGAGGAAGACACCATCAAGCGCTTCGGCGACAAGGTGCATCCGGACCTGATGTCCAAGATCAGGAACGGTAAGGTATATGCCGATCAGGGCATCATCGCCGGCTGCTCCGGCGGTACCTACGACAACCTCTCCGAGGCTGCCACCATCCTGAAGGGCAAATCCATCGGCAATGATTACTTCACCATGAGCGCCTATCCCCAGAGCACGCCTGTGTATCTGGCTACCACGCGCAATCACATTGCCGAAGAGCTCCTGGAGGCCGGTGTAGTCATTAAGCCCGCCTTCTGCGGCCCTTGCTTCGGTGCCGGCGACGTGCCGTCCAACAACGGCCTGAGTATCCGCCACACCACCCGCAACTTCCCCAACCGCGAAGGCTCCAAGCCCGGTCAGGGACAGATTTCCATGGTGGCCCTGATGGATGCCCGTTCCATCGCTGCCACCGCAGCCAACGGCGGCGTCATCACCGCTGCTACGGATGTGGAATACGAAGACACCCACAAGCCTTACCAGTTTGACGGCCGCATTTACGAGAAGCGCATCTACAACGGCTTCGGCAAGGCCGATCTGAGCCAGGAACTCCGCTACGGTCCCAACATCAAGGACTGGCCCGTGATGCCCGCCATGCAGGAGAATATGCTGGTGGAACTGGCAGCCGTGATCCACGACCCCGTGACCACTACGGACGAGCTTATCCCTTCCGGCGAAACCTCCAGTTACCGTTCTAACCCGCTGAAGCTCAGCGAATTCGCCCTTAGCCGCCGCGTTCCCGAGTATGTGGGCCGCAGCAAGCGCATCCAGGCCGACGACCGTGCCCGCCGCGCCGGCGAACTCACCGAAGACCTGAAGAAGGCCCTGGCTGTGGCCGGTACTTCGGCCGAGTCCACCTCCTTCGGCTCCTGCGTATTTGCCAACAAGCCCGGTGACGGCAGCGCCCGCGAGCAGGCCGCTTCCTGCCAGAAGGTGCTGGGCGGCGACGCCAACATCTGCTACGAGTACGCCACCAAGCGCTATCGCTCCAACTGCATCAACTGGGGTATCGTTCCCTTCACCATTGACAAGAGCACTCCGTTCAATTTCGAAGTGGGGGACTACGTGTTCGTGCCCGGCATCCGTGCCGCTATCCTGGGTGGCGCCGAGCAGATTGAGGCCCGCGTCATTACCCGTGACGGCCGCTCCACGCCCATTACCCTTTACTTCCAGAACCTCACCGAAGACGAGCGTCAGATTCTCGCCGACGGCTGCCTGATGAATTATTATAAAAATAGGAAATAGATTTCTCGACTTCGCTCGAAATGACAAGTTTATAATATTATGGAAAAAATCAAAATGACCACGCCGCTCGTGGAGATGGACGGCGACGAAATGACCAGAATTCTCTGGAAAATGATCAAGGACGAGCTCATCCTGCCCTTCGTTGACCTCAAAACTGAGTATTATGACCTGGGCCTGCCGTATCGCGACAAGACCTCTGACCAGGTGACCATTGACTCGGCCAATGCCACCAAGCGTCTGGGTGTAGCCGTCAAGTGCGCCACCATCACCCCCAATGTGCAGCGTATGAGCGAGTACAACCTGCACCAGATGTGGAAGAGCCCGAACGGCACCATCCGCGCCATGCTGGACGGCACCGTGTTCCGTACACCCATCACCATCCCTTCCATCCACCCTGCCGTGAAGTTCTGGAAGAAGCCCATCACCATCGCCCGTCACGCTTACGGTGACGTGTACCGTGACGTGGAAATCCAGACCACCGAGCCCGGTGTGGCCAAGCTGGTCTTCGAGGGCGTTTCCGGCGAGCGTATCGAGGAAGTGATCCACGAGTTCAAGGGCCCCGGCGTCATTGAAGGCAT
>JAFZWC010000085.1 GCA_017617475.1 Bacteroidales bacterium | reverse complement strand
GGCTCATCGACGGCGATGGGCGGCAGGGCTTCCGGATTCTCGATATCGGCAATGGTGTCGCCTATTTCGAACCCTTCGATGCCCACCACGGCGCAGATGTCACCGCACTGGACCTCGTCCACGTTGGCCTTGCCCAAGCCTTCGAATACCATCAGCTGCTTGATCTTGCTCTTTTCGACGATGTCGTAACGCTTGCAAAGGCTCACGGGCATGCCGGTCTTGAGCGTACCGCGGGTGATGCGGCCCACGGCGATTCGGCCCACATAGGGGCTGTATTCCAGGGAAGAAACCAGCATCTGGGGCGTTCCCTCCTTCACTTCCGGGGCGGGAATCTCTTCCAGGATGGTGTCCAGAAGGGCGGTGATGTCTTGCGTAGGCTGTTTCCAGTCCTTGGACATCCAGCCCTGCTTGGCGCTGCCGTAGATGGTCTTGAAGTCCAGCTGGTCCTCGTTGGCGCCCAGGTTGAACATGAGTTCGAACACTTCTTCCTGAACCTCGTCCGGACGGCAGTTGGGCTTGTCCACCTTGTTGATGACCACGATGGGTTTTTTGCCCATGTCGATGGCCTTGTTAAGCACAAAACGGGTCTGCGGCATGCAGCCCTCGAAGGCGTCAACCAGCAGGAGCACGCCATCGGCCATGTTGAGCACACGCTCCACCTCGCCGCCGAAGTCGCTGTGGCCAGGAGTGTCGATGATATTGATCTTTACGCCTTTATACGTTACCGAAACGTTCTTGGCGAGGATGGTGATACCCCTTTCCCTCTCCAGGTCGTTGTTGTCCAGGATGAGGTTGCCCAGGTCTTCGGGCTTGCGCACCAGGTTGGCCTGGTAGATCATGCGGTCTACGAGCGTAGTCTTACCGTGGTCTACGTGGGCGATGATGGCGATGTTTCTGATGTCCTGCATATTACGTCTTTTCTTAACCTTCTTAAAAAATCTTACAAAGATAAGGATTTTTCGCGAAAGAGACAACTCGTGCCCGCGCGCGTTAAACGGATAATCCCTTGATTCTGGCCGATATAAACCCCGGAAAAAATAAAATTGCGTCGATTATCCGTTTAGACCGGGGTAAAAATCGGCCTTCTACGCACGTCAGAGGCCGAAAATGCAGTTAAACGTTTATTTATTCGTTACACGGATAAGTTTTCTGAGCTTTGCAAAAAAAAGAAGCGTTATGAAAAGACTCATTCTCTTATGGCCGATCTGCCTGCTGGTAGCCTGCAGCCAGTCGGCGTGGCCGGACGACCCCGGCCGATTCCCCGAACAGGGACTCCAACACGGCATGATCCAGCTGGGCGAAAAACTGGAAGACCCCTACACGGTGGAGAACATGCAAAGGGCCCTGACCAACGTATATGGCACCAAGGCCGACCGCGTGGACATCACCGCCACAGACCTCTACGTAAGGTTCCTTCCCCGGGACAATGCCGAGTACACGGCCCTGCTGGAGTCCGGCCTGTACCTGCTGGACCACCCCATGGACTACAGTATTGTGAAGGAAGGAGACTATTACCAGGACCCGGAGGTGGGAGACGAAGCCATCACCTGGCAATACGCCGTGGTACCCCGGGACTTCAAGTTCCCCCAAGGAGTCCGCTACGAAAAACTGGACGACGTCTATATCTCCGAGCATGCGGCCGCCACAAGGGCCGATGAGGGCATAGACTGGAGCCTGGTAGAGAAGGAAGCCTACCGGCTCACCGGCAACGAAGACCTCTGGCAGGAGCCCACCAAGGCCGAAGCCGCGGCCCCCGGCGGGCGTATCACCATTGAAGACCCCCTCTTCAGCGGAGGCAAACCCTTCGGCGTGGCCGGCGTAAAAGTGGCCGCCAACATCTTTGTGAAAATAGCCACCACCTACACCGACCGCGACGGTTACTACCAGATGAGCAAGACTTTCTCTGGGCAGCCGCGGTACCGTTTGGTGTTCCAGAACGAAAAGGGATTCAACATAGGCTTCAACTTCCTCATTGTGCCGGCCTCCGTGAGCACGCTGGGCAAGGGAGAGGCTTCGGGAATAGACCTCCATGTGAGCCAGGAGAGCGAGGGCTCGCTGTTCCGCCGCTGCGTGGTGAACAACGCCGTCTACGATTATTATTCACGCTGCACGGAGGACGACCTGGACGTGACTCCGCCACCCGGCGACCTCCGCATCTGGATTTTCCCCGACCTCAAGTGCTCCAGCGCCAACATGCTGCATCACGGAGCCTTCATGAATCAGGCCCTCATCGCGGCTTATCTTGGGGAATACCTCCCGCTGGTAAAGCTGTTCATGCCGGATGTAACCATCGGCACCAAAGAAAAGACCTATTCCCAAATCTATGAGATTGTAATGCACGAACTGGCCCATACCAGCCATTACACGCAAGCGGGCAACGACTTCTGGACGCCATATGTAAACTACATCCTCTGGTCCTTCGTAACCACCAGCCGCACCGACTACGGAAGCGGAACGGACGATGGGGCCAACTACTGCGAGCTGGGGGAAATGTGGGCTTTCTTCATGCAGGAAACCCTCAAGAAAGACCGCTACGGCGGCACGGTACGGCAGTTCGGCAACACCTACTGGTTCAAACCGGACATCTTTACCTACCTGTACGAACGGGGCATCTCCCGGGGTGAAATCTTCCGGGCGCTCAAGGCCGATGTCACCACCATAGAAGACTTGAAGGAAGAGCTCATAGCCCAGCTTCCCGACCGTGAAACCATTATTACCCAAACCTTCCAACATTATGGCAAATAGCATCAAACGACTGCTTCTGGCAGGGAGTCTTTTCCTCCTCTGCCTGGGCGCAAACGCCCAGCAATGGGCGCTTCAGACCAATCTTGTGGACTATGCCAACTTCGGCACCCTGAACATTGAAGGCGCCGTAGCTTTTGACCAGCACTGGTCGGCCATGGCCACCGCCAAACTCAATCCTTTCCTTTTCAAATACAAGGGCGAACCCGTGTCGGCCCGGCAGCAGGTGCTGGCGGCCGGGGTGCGCTGGTGGCCCTGGCACGTGTATTCCGGCTGGTGGGCCGGTTCCCGGCTCCAGTTCCAGGAATACAACCGGGGAGGAATAGATGCCGTGGACAAAACCACCAACGAAGGCGACCGCTACGGCCTGGGGATTGCCGGAGGGTATTCATACATGATTAATCCGCACCTGAACATAGACATCGGAGCGGGCGTATGGGCCGGATGGGACCGTTATACCACCTACTCCTGCCCGGTGTGCGGTCTGGTCCTGGACAAGGGAGACCGGGCCTTCATCCTCCCCAACGATTTCCTGCTGGCCCTGGTGTATGTGTTCTAAGGGGCTGGGAGGCCTCATCGGCCTGCTTTTTCTGTTCTCCTGTTCGGTGAAGGAAAACCGGACACTGTGCCCCTGTGCCCTGAGTATTGTGCTTAAGGACCTTCCCGGCCCCGTGAGCGTGCAGGTGGTTGCCGGAGACCACAGGGCCACCTACACCGCCCGGCAGGACACCGTGATGCTGGTGCAAGCCCCCAAAGGCAAGATTCGCCTGATGGCCGTATGCGGAGCCCGGTTGGAGCCGGAAGAAGACCTGGAGATTCCTTTCGGGTACGAATGCCCTCCCATATACCTTTACTCCGACCTGGTGAATACCCTTTGCGACTCTACCAGCGTAAAAGTGCAGCTGAACAAGCACTTCTGCACCCTCTCGCTCAGTTTTGACGGCCCGGAGGGATGGGGAGAGCCCTTCTGGGCCCAGATTCGGGGCAAGGTGAACGGAATGGACCGGGAGGGGCAGCCCACAGAGGGAGACTTTTCCTGCCGGCTGGACGCCGGGTTCACCATCCGGCTCCCTCGCCAATCGCCCGAAGAAGAACTCTGGCTGGACATTACCATGCCCGACCAGGTGGTCCGCACTTTCGCCCTGGGCACCTACATGCTGCAGGCCGGCTACGACTGGACGGCACCCGACCTGGATGACCTTCCCCTCCAGATTCAGCTTTCCGTCACCGAACTTCTCCTCAAGGGCGGCCTCTGGAAAACCGTCATTCCGATAGAGGCCGATATCTGAAAATTTTATTTGGACTTTCAAAAAAAGTGCGTATATTTGCAGTCCCAAATTGATGCGCGGATGGCGGAATTGGTAGACGCGCTACTCTCAGGAGGTAGTGTCCGAAAGGACGTGTCAGTTCGACTCTGATTTCGCGCACGAAAAAAGGCTGGAAAATTTCCAGCCTTTTTTCATTTTTTTCCTTATCTTAGCGAATTAGAACAAAACACTTTTGATATGCCCGTAAAATTTTACAAGCCTGAGAATCAGGTTCCCCTGGAGATGCACAAGGTCCGCGTGGTCCAGAAGCTCTCCCTCCTCCCCGTCGAAGAACGTCTGAAGAAAATCCAGGAAGCCGGAAACAACACTTTCCTGCTCCAGAACAGAGATATTTACCTGGACATGATCACCGATTCCGGTGTGAACGGAATGAGTGACCAGCAGGTGGCCTCCATGAGCATTGCCGACGATTCCTACGCCGGCTCCGAAACTTTCAACCGCGTCAAGGCCGCCGTCAAGGAGGTCTTCGGCACGGAGAACGTGCTGCCTGCCCACCAGGGCCGTGCCGCGGAGAATATCCTGGCCGAAGCCTACGTGAAGCCGGGCATGGTCACCCTCATGAATTTCCACTTCACCACCACCAAGGCCCACATCACCCGCCTGGGCGGTGAAGTTGTGGAACTGGTGGACAAGAAAGGCCTCATCCCCCAGACCGACGACCCCTTCAAGGGCAACTTCGACCTCAAGGCCCTCCGCAAAGCCATCAAGGACTACGGCCCGGAGAAAGTGGCTTTCGTGCGCGTGGAAGCCGGAACCAACCTCATCGGCGGCCAGCCGGTGAGCCTGGAGAACATGCTGGCCGTCACGGACATCTGCCACGAATTCGGCGTGAAGAGCGTGCTGGATGCCTCCCTGCTGCAGGACAACGTGTACTTCATGAAAATGCGCGAACCCCGCTGCAAGTTCATGACCACCAAGGAAATCTACCATGTACTGGCCGACCGTTTTGACATCATCTACTTCAGCGCCCGCAAACTGGGCTTCAGCCGCGGCGGCATCATCACCGCCCACGACAAGAAGTTCACGGACGAGATGATGGAATTCGTACCCCTGTACGAAGGCTTCCTCACCTACGGCGGCATGGAAGTGCGTTCCATGGAAGCCATGGCCGTGGGCCTGTACGAGAGCCTGGATATGGAATACATCAGCCAGGGTCCCGAGTTCATCGCCTACCTGGTGAAGGAACTGGACGACTACGGCGTACCCGTGATCAAGCCGGCCGGCGGTCTGGGCGCCCACCTCAACTGCTCCGAGATTGTCCCCAACATTCCGCACGACCAGTATCCCGCCGCCGCCGTGGGCGCCGCCCTGTACATTGCCGGCGGTATCCGCGGTATGGAGCGCGGCACCGTGAGCGAGCAGCGCAACCCGGACGGAAGCGAGCGTTACGCCGAACTGGAACTCCAGCGCCTGGCCATGCCTCGCCGCGTGTTCACCCTCTCGCAGGTAAAGTACTGTGCCGACCGCGTAAAGTGGCTCTGGGACAACCGCAGCCTCATCGGCGGCCTCCAGTGGGAGTACGAGCCCAAGGTGCTCCGCTTCTTCTTCGGCCGAATGAAAGAAATTGGCTACTGGCAGGAAGACCTGGCCAAGAAGTTCCGCGAAGACTTCGGTGATTCACTTTAACAAAAAAGGCTTGCCAACCGGCAAGCCTATTTTTTTAGAAGTAAGCGACCGTTTTCTGTTCTACGGCCGTTAACAGCTTGTTGGCCAGCGAGGAAACGCCAAAGCGGAAGAGGTTTTTGTTAAGCCATTCCTCGCCCAGGACGGTGCGCACGATGGTCCAGTAGCATACGGCGTCCAGGGCCGATGCAATGCCGCCTGCGGCCTTGAAGCCCACCTTCTTGCCGGTGACCTCGTAATACTTCCTGATGCACTCACACATGATGTAGGCGGCCAGCGGAGTAGCGTTCACCTTTACCTTGCCGGTAGAGGTCTTGATGAAATCGGCCCCGTTTTCCATGGCCAGGAAGCTGGCGTCGGCAATGTTCTCCGGAGTCACCAGCAGGCCCGTTTCCAGAATCACCTTCAGCACCACGGGGCGTCCCAGCTCGGCGGCCACGCGGTCGATGCAGTCGCGGGATGCCTTGATCTCGGCACCGGCGGCATCGTAATCTCCGGCGAGGAAGCTGTTCAGAGCCAGCACGATGTCAATTTCGTCGGCCCCGCCGCGGACGGCCAGTTCAATCTCGTGGAGCTTCACCTCCAGGAAACTCTGGGAGGTGGGGAAGCAACCGGCCACGGTGGTTACGTGCACCGGAACCTTGCGGGTAGCGGCCACCACGGAGGCAAAGTTGGGGTACACGCAGATGGAAGCGGGAAGCGGCCAGTCGGGATAGTCCTTGGAAAAGGCGTTCACCTTCTCCACCAGGGCCTTCACCCGCTGCGGGGTGTCTTCGTTAGCCAGGGTGGTCTGGTCCATGATGCCGAAGCAAGCCTTGTAGAGCTGCTCGCTGGCCACTTCTTCCAAACCGCCTGCAATCACTTCCAGGCTGCGCGCAATGGCCTCCTGGTTGGGCGTATAGCCGTACTTACTGGAAATAGACATAGTATTATCCTTTGATTTGAACTAAAAATCCTTCATCGATGAGGGGCTGCACCAGGGCGCGCATCTCCTCAACAGTATATTTGCCCAGTCCTTTCATGGGCGTTTCGCGGTCGATGGTGTACACCATCACCTCGCGGGGTTTGAGTTCCCGCACAATGTTCATCCAGTCCCCTGCCCACTGGGCCGATTCCCAGCCCGGTCCCCGCAGGAACATGGTCTGCATCACAAAGTTGCCCTTGAAGCGGGCCATCTGCTTCACCACATCGGCCACGTGGTACTCCCCTGCCGGCTTGTTCACCAGTTCCACCTGAGCGTCGGTGGGGGCGTCCAGCTTGAGGATGGGATTGTCCACCTTCTGCAGGGCCTCGAAGACGCCGGGCCGGCCGATGCGCGTGGCATTGGACAGCACGGACACCCTGGCGGCGGGATAATAGCGGTCCCGGAGTTCCAGAGTGAGGTCTATGATGGCCGGGAACTCGGGATTCAGCGTGGGCTCCCCGTCTCCGGAGAAGGTAATGGAGTCGATGGGCGTTCCGGCAGCGGTGCATTCTTCCAGCTTGGTTGTCAAGGCCTTACGGACATCTTCCGCCGTGGGAAGCACGCGGTCGGCAAGGCCGTCCTTGTTCCAACCGCACTCGCAGTACACGCAGTCAAAATTGCACACCTTTCCCTCCTGCGGCAGCAGATTGATGCCCAGCGAGCTCCCCAGCCGGCGGCTGAAAATGGGGCCGAAAACCGTGGCCTCGCGCATCATAGCAGGACGGATTTGGAGGCCGATGTAAGTTTGCCGTCGGCCAGATTATTCACATATACGATGCCGGGCTTTTTGCCAGGCTCCAGGGTTCCCAGAACCTTTTCCTTGCCCAGGAATCGGGCCCCGTTCACGCAGGCCCAGGTGAGCAGTTCGCCCAGCTGCACGCCAAAGGCCTCCTGCAGGCAGAAGAGTTCGTCCAGCAGGTTCAAGTCGTCGTTGGACGACAGGGAATCCGTTCCCACGCAAATGGGAATGCCAGACTCCTTCATGAGGCCGATGGGAGGCAAGGTGTTATGGATGAAGCGGTTGGAAAGCGGGCACACGGCGAAGAAAGGCTGCTGCAGGGCGGCGCTGGCCGCCTTCACGCCTTCCGCCGTGAGCGAGCATTCATGCACCAGCAGCACATGACCGGCCACAGGGAGGGACACTCCGGCCGCCAGACGGTCCAGGAAATACTGCAGGGAAGAAGTGCCCGTGACGGGAGGGGTAGGGATGCCGTTGGCCACGCGGTTGTCCCACATGGGGCCGCGGCCATACATCATCATCTCTTCTTCCTCGTCGGATTCCTCGCTGTGGAAGCTCAGGAAACCGCTTTTGAGGCCTTCCACGGACGATGCCGTCACCAGGGCCGGACTCATGGTGTAGCAGGAGTGCGGCGTGGGGGCGGCGTCCAGGCCCATGGCCAGGGCCTTGGCCTGCAGGGCCTTCACGCCCTTCATCACAGCCTCGCAGCCCTCCGGATCGGCCCCGAAGACCTCCAGGAAGGTGCGGGTGTACATGGGATGCGACGCTTTTACCTGGAAGGAATCGTCGCAGTTGGAGATATCGGCCATGGCCACCACGCCCTGGGCGTACATCTGGTCCATGGCAGCCTTGAGGGCGGCAATCTTGTCTTCCAGGGAAGAGGTGTCCCTGAGTTCGTTAATCTGGTCTATGAAGCCCGCCATGCCCGTTCCCTTACGGAACATGCCCTTCATGTAGGAGAGTTCCACATGGCAGTGGGCGTTCACCATGCCGGGGCACAAGGCGCCTTCCATCACCGGCTCCCCTTCCCCGCACAAGCCTGTACGGAGCACCACGCCGTCGTCGTCCACCTCCACGAAGGCATTCTCCAGCGGAAGGGGCGAGGTAAGCGTATACAGATATTGGGCGGCGTAGCGTTTCATTTCTTTATGCGAAGGGGGTGATAAGTAAGGGAATCCTTGGAAAACTGGATGTAAAGCGTATCATAGGCCGATGACGGCTGGGGCAGATGCCGCTTATCGGGGTAGAGCGACCAGATGTTCAGGAAGTCCTTGCGCCAGGATTCTTCCTGGACTTCAATCTCGGCCTCCTTTACCTTGACCATCAAGCGTTTCTCCACCTTTTCCATGATCTTCTCCATGCGGGAGGCGTCTTCCAGATAGTATTGCAGGCTTGCCAGGAAATCGTCGGTGTTGTAGCCGAAGCTCTCGAACACGCCTTCGTAGACCAGCATGGTGTCGAACTGGGGCCTTAGCTCCGAGTGCGCCTTCACGTACTGGTCCTGCATGAGGACGTGCATCATGATGTCTTCCATGTCGCCGCGCGGGATTCGCCTGGGTCCCTTGTGGCAAGAGACCGCCAGCGCCAGCAGGCAGACTATGAGAAGAACGCGTTTCACTATCTGAGCGTGGCTCCGAACTGGTTCTGCAGGGCGGTGAGCACGTTGTTCATGGTGCTTTCCACCTCGGTGTCGGTAAGGGTGCGTTCAGGGTCCTGAAGCACGAAGTTCAAGGCGTACTGCTTCTTGCCCGCAGGGATCTTCTCTCCGCGGTATACGTCAAACAGGCTCACGCTCTTGATGAGCTTCTTGCCGGCGCGGAGGGCGCACTGGCGCACGTCGGCATAAGCCACGCCTTCGTCCAGCAGGAGGGCCAGGTCTCTGCGCACCTCGGGGAAGCGGGGCAGCTCCTTGAAGGAGAACTTGTCACGCCTGATGAGGCTGAAGAGAACTTCCCAGTTAATCTCGGCCGCAAACACGGGCTGCTTGATGCCGAAGCGCTTGCAAAGGGCGGGATTCAAGGTGCCCAGGGTGGCCAGCAGTTTGGCGTCCTTGCCGGGCAGGCTGTAGGTGAGGCCCTCGGAGAAGATGTCCGAAGGGGCGGCGCCCATGGCCAGGGTGTTCACGTCAATGCGGTAACGGGCCATCAATGCCTCGACATAGCCTTTGAGCAGGAAGAAGTTGGACTTCTGGGCGGGACTGCGCCACACCTTGTCCGGCGTTCCGCTGATGAACAGGGAGAAGCAGCGGTGCTCCTCGTAACCTGCCAGGGTGGTTCCGTCGGTCTCCGGACGGCGAGCATACACGGAGCCGTACTCGAAGAATTTCAGGGAAGTAGCCTGACGGTTCAGGTTGTAGGCCACTACCTCCAGACCGTTGAGCAGGAGGGTCTGGCGCATTACGTTCAGGTCCTGGGAAAGCGGGTTCACAATGTGCACGCACTTCTCTGCGGGATAAGTCTGCAGCTTGGTATAGTAGTCCTCCTTGGTGAGGGAGTTGTTCATGGTTTCCACAAAACCGTTGGCGGCCAGCCAGTTGGAGATGGCGTTGCGCGTGGCTTCGGGGTCCGGCTGGGCCGAAGGGTTAACGCTCATGCGCAGGTTCTGCGGCAGTTCGATGTTGTTGTAGCCGTAGATGCGCAGGATTTCCTCCACCACGTCGCATTCGCGGGTCACGTCCACCATGTAGGTAGGAGGGGCCACCAGGGCGCCGCCGTTCCATTCCTTCACGAACTGGTAGTTCAGGCCTTCCAGGATCTTCTCTATGGTCTTCCAGCCAATCTCCTTGCCGATGAAATGCTCGATGCGGGCGTAGTCCAGCTCAATCTGGGCCCGGCCGATGGGCTGGGGATAAACCTCACGCACCTGGCCCACCACCTGGCCGCCGGCCACCTCCTGGATCAGGAGGGCGGCGCGCTTGGCGGCGTACAGGGCGGCCTCGGGGTCGGCCCCGCGCTCGAAGCGGAAGCTGGCGTCGGTGCTCAGCTGCTGGCTCTTGGCCGTTTTGCGGATGCTCACGGGGTCGAAGTAGGCGCCCTCGATGAACACGTCCACGGTGCTTTCCGTTACGCCGGAATCCTCACCGCCAAACACGCCGGCAATGCACATGGGACCTTCGGCATTGGCAATGACCATGTCATAGGCGTGGAGCTTGCGCTCGATGCCGTCCAGGGTCTTGATGGGCTCACCCTCGGCCGCGCGGCGCACAATTACCTTTCCGCCCGTCTTGGCGGCGTCGAAGGTGTGCAGCGGCTGGCCGGTCTCGAACAGCACGAAGTTGGAGATGTCCACCACGTTGTTGATGGGCTTGAGGCCGATGGACAGCAGGCGCTCCTGCAGCCACTCGGGGCTGGGGGCCACCTTCACGCCCTTGACGGTGATGCCCACATAACGCGGTGCGCCCTCGTTGTCCAGCACCTCCACGGGGATGGATTCGCCCTTGCCTTCCTGGAAAGCATCCACGGAAGGGATGCAGAGCTGGGCGGGGATGTCCTTGCTGCGGAGGTAGCCGTACAGGTCACGGGCTACGCCGATATGGGAAGCCGCATCAATGCGGTTGGCGGTAATTTCATATTCAATCACAGCCTCGTCCTTGAGCTGCAGATATTCCTTGGCGGGAGTGCCTACAACGGCATCTTCCGGCAGCACCATGATTCCGGCATGGCTGGTGCCGATTCCCAGTTCGTCTTCGGCGCAGATCATGCCGAAGCTCTCTACGCCACGGATCTTGGACTTCTTGATTTTGAAGTCGCCGGGAAGCACGGTTCCCAGCTGGGCGAAGAGCACCTTCTGGCCGGCGGCCACGTTGGGGGCGCCGCAAACCACCTGGACGGGTTCGGGAGTGCCGTCGTTCACGGTGGTCACATGCAGGTGATCGGAATCCGGGTGAGGGTCGCAGGTGAGCACCTGGGCCACCACCACGCCCTTCAGACCGCCAGGAATCACTTCCTGCATTTCCACACTGTCCACCTCGATGCCGATGGAGGTCATGGCCTCGGCCACCTGCTCCGGCGTAAGGTCACACTTCAGATACTCCTTGAGCCAATTGTAAGATAATTTCATAATTCTTTCTGTTTACAGATCCTTCGTCGCTTTGCTCCTCAGGATGACAATTGTCATTCTGAGCGTAGCGAAGAATCTGTTATTGTATATCTTCTAGTTTAAACAAATCTTCTACAAATTCTTTTTTGTCAAAGACTTTCAAGTCTTCCACGCCCTCTCCTATTCCCAGGAACTTGATGGGGAACTTGAAGCAGTCCACTATTCCTACCACCACGCCTCCCTTGGCGCTGCCGTCCAGCTTGGTCACGGCCAGGGCAGTTACGTCCGTGGCCCTGGAGAACTCCTTGGCCTGGACGAAGGCATTCTGCCCGGTAGAGCCGTCCAGCACCAGCAGGACCTCGTGCGGGGCGTCGGGCACCACCCTTCCAATGACGTTGCGGATTTTGGTGAGCTCGTTCATGAGGTCCACGCGGTTGTGCAGGCGGCCGGCGGTGTCAATGAGCACCACGTCGGCCCCCTTGGCTACGGCCGATTTCACCGTATCGAAGGCCACGGAGGCAGGGTCGGCGCCCATGGGCTGCTTCACGATGTCGGCCCCGGCGCGCTCTGCCCAAACGGTGAGCTGCTCCACAGCGGCGGCGCGGAAGGTATCGGCCGCTCCTATGGTCACCTTCTTGCCCTGCTTCACCAGCATGGCGGCCAGTTTGCCTATGGTGGTGGTTTTACCCACGCCGTTCACACCCACGATGAGCATGACGTACGGCTTCTTGGAAAAGTCGAAGGGCTGCACGGGGGCGTCGTCTCCCATGAGGTTGGCAATCTCATCCCTGATGAGGGCGGTGAGCTCCTCCATGTCCACGTACTTGTCCTTCTCCACACGGTCCTCAATGTTATCTATGAGCTTGAGCGTGGTATCCACGCCCATGTCACTGCTCAAGAGGGCCTCCTCCAGCGCATCCAGCACATCCTCGTCCACCTTGGACTTGCCCGTAATGGCCCGCCCCAGCTTCTGAAAGAAGTTCAGGTTGGTTTTTTTGACGCCTTTATCAAATATTCCCATAGCTTGCAAAGATACACAAAAAACCGCCCTTTAGCAAGGCGGGAGCAAAAATTGCCACGTTGACACCATTGGGGTAATAGGGGGCCGATTTCTTGTCAACGCAGCAAAGATATCGGCCCTAAAGACCTCTTTCGCCGCCACGTTGACAAATCATCGGCCATAGAGCATGTTACGCGCGTCAACGCGGCATGAGCCAACCCTTCTCAAAGGCGCCCGGGAAGAGGAATTTGGACTCGCGGTCGGCAAACTTGACGATGATGTACTTGTCGTCAATGGCCATTACCTCGCCAGGGCCGATGCTCTTGTGAATTACCGTATCACCCACCTGCAGGCGCTCCCATGGTTCGGCCTTGTCATGCCCGACGGAATCGGGCATCTTTTCCTCTTCAGTAGATTGCCAGTCGTTGTCGACAATCACGTTCTCGTCATGCCCAACGGTCTCGGGCATCTGAGCCGTGTCAATTGCTGTGTCCCAGAGGCCGATGACAGTGCCGGTATGCTTGTCGATTCCGGTGTATTCCAGGGAGGAGTCTTCATAACGCTTGAACTTGTACACGGCATCGTTCATCAACTCGCTGTTGAATACGCCAAGACTCACAAGGAGGCTGAAGTCTTTAAGAGTGAGGCCGGTGACTTTGCGGAAGAGTTCAGGCTCCAGCTGCTCAATCACGTCCTTCAGGCAGTATTCCCGGTAGTCAGTGAGGTACATAAAGACTGGAATGCGGGTAGCAAACTTGATAAGCTTCTCCTGGATCTCCTTGCGCTTGCTCTTGTACTCTTTCTCCTCCTCGGTGAGTTCCTTCTTCTGCTTGGGGGTAAGGTTGTCGCCTTTCTCTTTCTTAGTGTTCTTGACGTGATCGGATTTGTTGATGATAGTCTCGATGTCCGAATTCAGATTACGGAAGCCTTCTATGTTCATCAGGGCCTTCATGGCCTCCGGGTTCTTCATCAGGCGCTGGAGGGTAGCATTATCCACATTGACAAGGACGGCGCTTTCCCACCTGCGGGCCAACAGGGTGGCAGTGGTGCCGCTCATCGCCATATCAAGCACTCCGGCAGCGTCAATCTCCTTCATGGAAGAGCCGTCGAAAGCCAAGATTGGCAGGAATTTGATGAACTGCTCCACTTTCTTTTCCGGATTGGATTCATGAACGTTGAGTTGGCAACTGTATTCTTCGACCTGGCGCAACGCCCGGTTGGGAGCAAAATCGAAGACGTAGCAGAGCGGCTTTAGAATAACTTCTTCTCCGGATTCGTCCTTTGTGGTCCAAGGTGACTGTACACGGAATGCGGCCTGGAAATAGGTTTCCGGAGATGTTGTGTTGCGCAGCATCATAATGCCGGTCCAGGGCTTGACGGTAACACCGGTAGATAGTTTGCCGCAGGACAGCGTGATGGTCTTGGTCTGCTGCGGGTCTTCCATCGCATTGTACACGGGTTCTACTGCCAAAGCACCCATTCCGGCCTCGTTACCTGCGGCGACAATTACCTTGTATTCGTCATAGAAGCGGTTGGATCGCTTCTTTAGTAATTTGGCCATAGCGCGGCAAGCCGCCACAGATGGCAAGAACCAGTAAGTGTGTTGCAGGTAACTGAGCAGACGGGCATCGGAGAAAGGCATAGGCGGCTTTTCTGTGCCAAGTTTCAGTTCTGTAACTATATTCTCGGTGTATGCGCCACGGATTAGGTCAAGCCATTTCTGGACGTACTCCTCATGCAGGAAATAATCATCTTCGGCACGGAAGAACTCATTTAGGTCAAACTCATCGAACTCCCCTTGTGATGCAATCTCACTGATGCTGGCCGGCATCTGGTAGGTCAGCATCACCATCTTGGGCAGTTGGGCGTAAGGGTTCTTGTCACCCTTCCAGGCCTCCTTTGCGGCCTGCTCGTCGGAATATGTCCAGTTGTAAATCTGCTCCTCGATAAATTCACCAGTGGAGATGGCACGGAACGGTGTCCCGGAGAGGTAGAGATATGCATTAGTGCGCAGTGGCATCAAGCCCTCATCGTACAGCTCACGAGCCTCCAGTTCGCGGACATTATCGGCATCCTCGGTGATAATCTCACCAACTTCCTCGGCCCGCTTCAAGGCCGGGTCTTTCTTGTCGTAGAAGTTCTTGGCGCTCTTGCCCCAGGCCCCGTAGTGATATTCATCCAGAACGATACAGTCCCACTGAACAGTCTGTATCCATTTATTGGTGGCTTTGATACCGCCGACGGCATTCTTTCCGAGCACATCCTGAAATGAGGCAAAGCAGACGAAAGGCTTGCGCTCATTAACGTAATTGAACTCACGGTCTTCCTGCTTCTGGCAGAATTGCCAGCCCTCAAAGTCCTTGTGTGTAAGCAGATCTTCTTCCCATGCGGTCTTCACGGCAGGCTTGAAGGTCAGGACCAACACCTTCTTCCATCCCATCTTGAGAGCAAGCTGGTAGGTGGTGAAGGTTTTGCCGAAGCGCATCTTGGCATTCCAGAGGAAGTGCGGGATGAGGCCACGGTTGGAGGGGTCTTTCTTGAAGGCCTCAAAGTAGGCCGAAGTCTTTGTGACAGCTCGTTTCTGCTCAGGGCGCATCGGGAAATCATAGATGCGGTCTATCATCTTGTCTTTCCCTGCGACAGCGGTGGCTATGGCCTGCTCCACCTTTTTGAGATCGCAGACGAACCATTCTCCCTCCGGGTTACGGATATGGTCTTTGCGCAGGATGCGGTGGACCAATTTGTCATTGAAGGAAGAGCCGTCCTTACGCATAGCGGGGCGCCTCAGGACAATTCGGTACTGGATATTTCCGGTAAGGTTTTGCTCTTTCACGCGGGTTTCAACGTCGCGCGTGGTGTATCCGACCTTTAACCAGCCCTTGTGCGAAGGTACGCCGATATGTTCATAGGCGTAGATGGTCGGGGTCTCGGAGACCCTGTTCCGGAGTAGGTCTTGCGCTGCCATAGGCTATTCCATTGAACGAATCATTGATTCTATGAAGGCTTTTTCTTCTTCGCGCAGCCCGTATTTATCGTATAACATTTTATCATCCCAAGAATGAGAGTAGTCCAGTACTGGAATGAACAAAAAGCTATCTTTCGTGATATGAATGGACGTTAGTGCCTGTAAAAGCAAGAATCTAAACGTTTTGGTTGAGGCATACGTACAAAGATTCTCAGCCTGCTTTTTATTATCAAAAGTGTCGAGCACAAGGTATGTCTCTGTGCAAACCTCATTCGGAGCCAGGACTTGTAGTGAAGAAATCACCTGGAAATCTCCCTGAGAAGTGGGTTTGTTACCGCCAGACATCGCGTATGTGATGATGACCTTGTATTTATTTAGAATTTTCTGACGGTCCTCTATGTTTGCGCGGCTATAGTATCCTTTCCCCTGGCTCGACAAGAGAACGACATCGTCACTTTTTTGTTTCTTTTCACTTCCCCTCTCATAACTGCGTACAGCAAAATAACTATATGACTGAACCGTCATATTCATCGTCTTCTTTGAAGCGGACAATAGTTTCCGTATAATATGGATGGCCATATTGTCTCTTACCAAAATCGGGAACTCTGAGAGCGACCGGGTCTCAGGAACACTATCAGTATGCTGAGAAGAAACATTCTTTATTTCGCATTTGCCGGGATTATCACGGTCCCATAAGAAATAACATACACCGCCAGCGATATTTACTCCAGGGAAACAATCAGCACTGTTATTGTAATCAACGAGCTTCCTAAGCTGATTACTCTTAAGCATAGACGCCCTAAATGAGTCCAGACCTTTTCCTCCGGCGTACCAACGTGCAGGAATAATCATTGTGAGGTAACGAGGCTTTAATTTCATCGCCTGCTCTACGAACAAATTGTAAAGAGGTTTAGCGCTCGCGGCCTGCCCGCCATCGCTCAACTGATACGGCGGATTTCCTATTATGACGTCAAATTTCATATTTCCGAAGAATTGCTTGGGGTTGTCTGTGTGAATAAACATGTAGGCATATTGCTCTGCCTCGGAGCCACGATCGTAGACCTGCTGGGAGGCGCCGCAATATTTGCATTTGCCATTTTCCCAGGTGTGTGAGAGATTGCGGTAAAGGATATTGCCGCATTCCAGCGTAAAATGGGAAACGCTATATTCCCCGTTGGCGTGCTTGCTGCAATATAATGAACGACGGGAAAGGTAAGACGTCAGTTCGGTAATTGCAATGCCAAACACTTGATTGTGAAGGATATAGTCGATTCGGAGCTGCCTGTCCGGCATTATAGGCTCCAGGCCACGGTCCAGCCGTTTGACGATCTCCCGGAGGAAGACTCCACTCTTGGAGAATGGGTCCAGGAACTTGGTGTCCGGACTCTTGAACAAGTCTTGCGGAAGGAGATCCAGTACGCGGTTCGCCAGCTCCGGCGGGGTAAATACCTCGTCGTTGCTCAGGTTGGCAATGCAGTTGAGGACATCCGGGTTGTAATTACTGTTCACCATAGGTTGCAGCATTTATTTTGAGGAAGTGGACGGGCGCGAATGTCTCTGCCGGAAGGTCGGAGAAGAGCCCGTCGCTTTCGTATTCGCCGACGAGGTAGGAGAATTCATAGTCGCGGCGGTTAACCTTGTCGGCGCCGATGAAACTCCACTCGCTTATGTGAATCCATTCGTCAGGGCGGTCTACACGTTTATAAGTGAGGGCATCGCCGAGAATGATATTTTTTGAAAGGATATAGCGGGCTGCCTCTATGCAGGAACCCTTGCATTTGGACTTAAAGAGGCGGTTGTATTGCTCCGAGAAATAGCCCAGAAGCCGCTCCCGACAGGCTGCTGCATTGTCGGCCAGAAGCTCTATGCCGTAAATACTGGATACGGCCCAAATGGCGTCGTGTTCGTATTGAAGCTGGGTGTATTGTTTAGCCTTGACACGGTTCTCGCAGATGGCGAGTTTCCGGCGGAGAATCTCGATGAGGAAATTACCGTCACCGCAAGCAGGCTCCAGGAAACGGGAGTCTATACGCTCCGTCTCCGACTTGACCAGGTCGAGCATCGCATTCACTTCGCGGGGGTTGGTAAACACCTCGCCGTGAGCCGACACCCTCTCCTTGGACTTGATTTGGGTGTCCATCCTGCGCTTACATAGCGCACTTGCTTATCCGGGACGGGCAAATAGGGCACAAAAAAGGCGCAGACTTTCATATCTACGCCCCGAGGCCCTAGGAAGCCCGTAACACTAGATAAGTCAAGTCCACGCCAAAGCGCAGACATTCACTGACTTATCCGGTGTGTTGCTTTGAAATTTCCTAGGTTTCTGGGGCAACCGAATAAATAGCAAATGCTAGTTGTATATGTTTACAATACTTTTGGGTTATTGTCACAACAAATATACAAAAACATCATAAGAAACATATATTTTTCTTATGAATCTTCCTTTATAACAGCAAAAATCACCCTAAAACAACACATCTTATTTTACGATTCTTGGTTTTGAATAAACTCGTTTCTACCTTGTCGGCATGAAGGAGTCGTATCATATTTGCTTCACCTCCCATAACGAGGTCATGTTCCGGGATCCTGAAGACCATGGTATGTTCCTTAACCTCATGGCGCTCCGTGCTTTTTCTATGGACACTGAAGTCCTAGTAGATGCCCAAATGTCTACGCACGTCCACCTGGGCATTTTTTCCGGAAACCCACAGCTATTTGCCGCATCCCTCCGCATGTCCTATTCCAAATACTTCAACAGGAAGTATGACCGGAAAGGGCGGATGGGAGAGAAGTATACCTTCCAGCTCAGAATAGAGGGACATGTGCACCAGATGGTCCTTCAGAATTATGTAATCCGGAACGGATTGCACCATGCTGCATCGGCCACCGCTCTAGGGTATCCATACTGCTGCGCCAGGGATCTATTCTCCGAAGACATCGGCCTTAATACAGACAAGCCTGCCCGCATGTCTAAAGAAGACATGTACTCCCAACTCCCCCGCCACGCAGAGTTTCCCGACCATTACCAGATGAATGAACAGGGTTTCTTTACCCGTCAGAGTTTTATGGAAATAAGACGGGCCGAACAGTATTACGGCTCTCCCCGCAATTACCTGTACCAGATTAACAGGCTCACGGATGACAGCTGGACCCGAGACCAGATGGATGAAGGCACCGGAACTCCGGTCACCATATACAATATTGAACAGGCCGATGAAAAAAGCGTCGCCCAGATGCTCAAAAACGAATCCGGCCGCTACTACAACCGTTCCCACCTGCAGGATCTGGATGTCTGCCGCCTGATAGACAGAGACCTGCTTTCATCTTTCGGGGCGACAAGCGTATATCACCTCACCGATTCTCAGAAAAAAAGCCTTGCGCAAAGGCTACGCTATGAGTATCACCTGCCGGAAGCGCAGATTGCCCGCTGTCTGGTGATGCCACGTTGACGTCTGGAATAATCTGCAAGGCCGATTATTTGTCGACGCGGCAAGGGAAACTGCCCTATCGGCCTAATTTCACGCCACGTTGACACTCTGAAGGCGACAGAGGGCCGATTTCTTGTCAACGCGGCCGAAAAATAGCCGCCCCGGGTGGGACGGCCTTTCTTATGCCAAATCGATGCCGGCTGCTTTGCAGGCCTGGCGCATTTCCGGGGGCCAGATGGCGCTCTGGATTTCGCCGATGTGGGCCTTGCGTAGCAGGAACATGCAAAGGCGGGACTGGCCTATGCCGCCACCGATGGTCTGGGGCAGCTTGCCGTCCAGCAGGAGGCGGTGGAAGTAGAGGTCTTCCTTCCAGAGCATGTCCTTGAGCTCCAGCTGGCGGTGCAGGGCTTCGGGATTCACGCGGATACCCATGCTGGAAATCTCGAAGGCGCTGTCCAGCACCGGGTTCCACAGCAGGATGTCGCCATTGAGGCCGAAGTAACCGCCCGGGGTGGGGGTGCTCCAGTCGTCGTAGTCGGCGGCGCGGCCGTCGTGGGCTTTGCCGTCGGAGAGTTTTCCGCCGATGCCGATGATGAAAACGGCGCCGTACTCCTTTGCGATGGCGTTTTCACGCTCCTTTGCCGATTTGCCAGGATAGCGCTGCAGGAGCTCTTCGGCCTGAATGAAATGAATCTCTTCCGGGAGCATGGGGGTAATCTGGGGGAACTCCACGTACAGTTTGTTCTCCGTGACCTTGACGGCCTCGTAGATGCGGCGGACGGTCTGCTTGAGGAAATCCAGGTTCCGCTGCTCGGGGGTCATCACTTTCTCCCAGTCCCACTGGTCCACGTAGATGGAATGGATGTTGTCCAGGTCCTCGTCGGGCCGAAGGGCGTTCATGTCCGTGTAGATGCCGCGGCCGGGCACCACGCCCAGTTCGGCCAGTTTCAGACGCTTCCACTTGGCCAGGGAATGCACTACCTCGGCCGGAGCGTCGTCCAGGCTTTTGACCGGAAATTTCACCGGGCGTTCCACACCGTTAAGATCGTCATTTAGGCCCTGCCCGGAGAGCACCATCATGGGTGCGGTCACACGGAGCAGTGCCAGTTGCGCGCTCAGGTTTTCCTGAAACATGTCTTTCACGGCCTTGATGGCCTTTTCCGTCTGCTCAACGCTGCCGAGCAGGTTACGGTAATTCTTGGGGATATAGAGTGACATAAGATGGGGATTACTCTTCAAACTTCTCTTTCACGGAATAGTATGCCTGCCGGGAGTTGAAGCCGCTTTCCAGCACGGCCTCCTGCAGCGTGGCCGAGGGATGCTCCTGCAGATACGTCTCCACATGCTGCACCCGCAGCCCGTTCACATAGGCAAAGAAACCGCCCAGCTCCGCCTTGAACAGGCCGGACAGGGCCGAACGGCTGTAGCCGCTGCGGTCTGCCACATCCTGGATGGTGAGGTGCGCATCCAGGTAAGCCTCATCCTCCACCACCACCTTCCGGATGGTCTGCAGGATCTCCTGCTGCTTTTTGCGGGAAGGCGCGCGTCTGGGCGCATCGGCCTCCTCCGGCCGGGAAACTTCTTCCTCTACCGGCAGGCTGCGGTGCGGATGCAGGGCCGTAATGACAAACAGGGTGGCCGATGCAGCCAGCAGCAGCATGATTACAGCCAGAAAGCCCCGGCTGGCCGACAGAGCTCCCGCCCAGCAAAGCACCAGATTCACCACCACCATCACCGCCCAGCGGCGGGCCGTCTTCACCGGGAAATCGGCCGGGTTGGAGAAATCGTCGGCGTCAAAACGCCCGGCCCAGCCCAGCACCATCGCCAAGGCAACAATGCAGATGCCCGTGATCACGATGCCGCTCACGTACAGGACCGACCAGGACAGCATGGGCGCAAGAGTACCTACCTGGTTTCCCGGCCATACGGCCAGGCCGAAGGCTGCCAGCAGGGCCAGGAGGATGGGCAGGCTGACTATGGCCATGGGGCCGTGCCACTTCTTCCACTGCATCACGTTGCCGAAGTAGGAGAACAGCAGCACGGTAAAGTGCACAATGGTTACCGGCAAAAAGTACAGCCGCGCCAGATACCACGCATCCGTGCTTTCCGGATGCAGGGCGTAGGGCAGCAGAAACAGCGAGTTCAGATACACGCCCACGACGAAGGGCCGCCCGGGATAGTAGTACCAAGGTTTGCGGTCATACGGCCGGCACAGATGGAACCAGCGCACAGCCGCTACGGTGAGGCACACGGCCACAAAGAACGCGGCCGCCAAGCCGCACAGATATGACAGGGAATCGGCCATTTTTGCGAAGCAAAGTTATAAAAAACCCTCCTTCCGGCCAAATTTAGCCTCGTGGTTGACATTTCTTGGCCTCGTGGTTGACACCTGGGACGAAAAAGCTCCGTAAATTTGAAAAACAAGTAATAATGTCACCCATGGAAGCAGAAGCCAAAGAAATCTACCAGGCCCCCACCCTGCTGGTGGTGGAGGTGAAGACGGAAGGGATTATCTGTCAGTCGGGTCTTCTAAACGATTACCCTGGTTATGAAATACCGTAGTATCATTTCCGCCGTCCTCCTTCTTGCCGCCTGCCAGAAGGAGACCGATTTTGTGAATCCGGCCGAAAAACCGGCCGAAGAGAACAAGCAGGCTACCCTTACCCTCCAGGCCACCAAGGGTGAAGCCGAGACCAAGGCCCTGAGCCTGGTGCCCGGCACCCCGGACCACCTGGACGCCTACTGGAAAAACACCGAAAAAGTGAAGGTGTACAAGGCCGGCACCCTGCTGGGCACCCTGGACGTAACCCCCGCGGCCGGCGTAAAGCCCACATCGGCCACCCTCAGCGGCAGCATTTCCACCAACGGCCTTGCCGTCAATGACGTCCTCACCTTGATGATTCCCCGCGAAATCGTGGACTACAGCGGGCAGGTGGGCACGCTCGCAAGCATTGAGACCTCCTACGATTACGCCACGGCCAGCGTCACCGTAGCCTCCAAAAACGGCAACTCCATCACCACCACCGGCGGTGCCAACTTCCAGAACCAGCAGAGCATCTACCGCTTCGGCTTCAAAGTGGGCAACGGCTACATTAACCCCAAGACCTTCAGCGTAAGCGCCGCGGGCGGCCTCCTGGTCCGGAGCATGAGCTGGAGCGCCGGCGCCTGGACGCCCGCCTTCGGCATCCTAACCGTTACCCCGGTATCGTCCCCCGGAGACCATTTCTACTATGTGTCCCTGCGCAACGACAACACCGCAGCCGATACCTACAGCTTTGTGATCACAGGCCCGGACGACGCCCTCTATCTGGCCACCAAGGCCATCCCGGCCGATGCCCTTTCCGCCCCCGGCAAATTCATCAGCGCCAAGAGCATTACCACCACCAAGCCCAACTTCGCCGCTACCAGTGGCGATATCAGCAATCCATCAGAAGTGCTCTAAACCGTGAACGCCATGAAACTGAACAGATTCTTCTCTTTGCTCATAATGTCTGCCGTTACCCTCCTGTTCTTCCTGGCGGGGCAGGGCGCGTGGGCTGCCACAACAAAAACCGTAACCTACACCATTACGAATGTCGAATGGAACTTATTCATTGGCCAATACAGCATCGTCTTCACCCGTTCGGGCGATGCCCCCTTCAACACGTCGGCAACCACCTACACCACCCAGGTCAAATCCAAATACTTCGGATTGACTAGTTCTGACCCGTGTAACTTCTCGGTGGACTTGGCCGATGGTTTCAGCCTGCGCATGCAATGGGTGGCTGGCAGCAACGTTGGGTTCACGAACAATTGCATTGTTCCGGGTAGCGGAAAGCAGATAACCTACAGCGTCTCGTGCAATAACTACTACTACATCTCGCATCTGACGTTGAAGGGAAATGAAGGCATATGGAGAGACGCTGACATCGCAGCCGGTCAGTCGTGGCCTTCATCAAGCATTACCTCGGGCGCTTCCCTGGGCTCTGTCACCATCACCTATACCGACACTCCGGATATCGGCATCCTTGCGTCCGACGGCGAGAACGCCTACAAAATCCAGTCCAAGCACGACCTGCGCCACCTGGCCAATTACGTGAACAAGGGCAAGAACAACTGCGAAGGACTCACCTTCCGCCAGACGCAGAATATCACTTGCGACAATAGCTATACACCTATCGGAAACTTACCTGCTAATCAATCTGACCGCTTCTGGGGCACCTACGACGGTCAGGGACACCGAATCAGCGGCGTCACCGTCACTCGCACAGGTAGTGACGATAATGCCGACGGTTTCATCGGCCTCTTCGGAGTCATCGGCAAAGGTGGCATGATAAAGAACGTTGTCCTTGCAAATAGTAACTTCACCGGTCATCGAAAAGTCGGCAGCATTGCCGGGCAGTGCGAAGGGACCGTGCAGAACTGCCGCGTGGAGAGTACCGTCATAATCCAGGCGGGAAGTAACGGTGCTAAGAAGTTCGGCGGCATCGTAGGTGAAATTGGCGGTAGTATTTATGCCCAGGTCATCGGCTGCGTATGCGCCGCCACCGTCAGCTCCAATGGCAAAAGCGACTGCAAGAAGTTCGGCGGCATTGTGGGCAATGAGAATAATGGTCTCATTAGCAACTGTCTCTACACCGGCATCTCTGTTGATGCCCCATGGGATAAGGGTGCCATATTGGGAGACTACGAATCCGGCGGCTACAAAAACAACTATTTCACCAACATCAACATTGCCGGTGTTTCTGGCACCACTTTCCAGAATGGTGCCCGCCGCGCCCACACCGTCACCTTCGGCAAGGACATTACCCTTGTGGGTGACGAAACCGCTTATGACGTCAGCGGCCTCACCGCCATAGGCACAGGTAACTACGCCCTGCGATATTTCGACGGCACCGCTACTACCCTCTATAGCGGTGTCACGCATAAGCTCACTTTCAGGGCTCCTACTGGCTACACGGCAACCTTTAGCGTGAACGGAACTCCCATCGACGGCAACACCTTCACCATGCCCGAAGCCGACATCACCGTCAGTGCCACGCTGACGCCTGCCACCACCATCACCATCGCCGGCCACCAGCATGAAGGCTTCTACTGGACCACCTTCTATCACGGCACCTTCCGCTACACCCTCCCGGAAGGTGTAGCCGCCTATACGATGGGCAGTGACCGCCACCTCTACCGGCTGGGTGTTAACGGGCGCACTATCCCGAAGAATACAGCGGTAGTCATCATTGCCGACTGTGCCGACATCACCCTGATGCTGGATGGTGGATCCGCTACCGTCGTAGACCACGCCCCCGGCGGCAACCAACTCCTCGGCAGCAACGACCCCATTGCGGTTTCCAGCCTGTTCGGCACGCCCCTCGTCCTCAGCCTCTCCGGTACCCCAGCCACCATGGGCTTCCGCCCCTACACCGGCACATCCATCCCCGCCGGCAAGGCATACTATATAGTGACACAATAAGGCCCGTGCCCTAAAAACAGCAACCCGTGCACAAAAACACCAGGTTTCGTGCACGGGCTGCTATTAGTAGTGGAAAGTCTTACTTCTTAGCGAAGAAATCTTTCTCCTTACCCTCTTCCACCAGCTGCTCTACGAACACGTAGGCACCGGTCTTGGGGCTCTTTTCCATACGGATCACCTTCACCATGTGCTTTGCACCGGCTTTTGCATCGAAGGTTGCAACTGCTTTCTTTGCCATAGTCTAAACTGTTTATTTAATCTCACGGTGGAGGGTTACTTTCTTGAGGTACGGGTTGTACTTCATACGCTCCAGGCGGTCGGGGGTGTTCTTCTTGTTCTTGGTGGTAATGTAACGGGACATACCGGGAACACCGCTAGCCTTCTGCTCTGTGCACTCCAGGATGACCTGCACCCTGTTTCCTTTCTGTTTCTTTGCCATAATTCTTAAGGATTAAAAAGGGTTAAACAAGGCTCACGTATCCTTTCTCCTGGGCGGCCTTGAGGGTAGCGTCGAGACCATTCTTCTCGATGATACGCATGCCCTTGGTGGTGACCTTCAGGGTGATGAAACGCTGTTCGGACTCGGACCAGAATTTCTTGGTCTTGAGGTTGAGGGAGAAGTCGCGCTTGGTGCGCAGCTTGGAATGGGCCACGTTGCAGCCAATCATTCTCTTCCTACCGGTTATCTGACAAACCTTTGACATAATATTTTACTTTTTTTATTGTTATACAAGTTTTAAAAAGCGTTTCCAGCGGATGCTCTTGGGGAATGCCTTGGTGGCATCGGTGGAAAGCCAGATGATGGACGGGGTTCCCACAATGTGGTCTTCCGGAACGAATCCCCAGTAACGGGAATCCAGGGAGTTGTGGCGGTTGTCGCCCATCATAAAGTAGTAGTCTTGTTGGAACGTGTACTCAGTAGCGGGTTCTCCGTTGATGACGATGTTGCCATCTTTCACTTCCAGGGTGTTGTGCTCGTAGTCGCGGATAATACGCTCGTAGAACGGGAGATTATCTTTGTCCAGGGGCACCGTCACGCCCTTTTGGGGGATCCAGAGGGGGCCGAAGAAATCGCAGGTCCAGCGGGTTTTCCCCGTGAAGGGGAAGATGCCGGTATCCTGGCCGGTGGCGGGATATTGGTCCAGGTTGGGCGTAATGTCCACCACGCTCTTGAGCTCTTTCACTTTCTCCAGCATTTCTGCGGTGAGCGGCATCGTGGGATAGCCGGGCAGGCGCGAATCGAAATACAGTTCGGAGAGGTTCAGGCCCAACTCCTCCAGCTTGAGCTGGTTAATACGGGAACCGCTAGTGATTACCTGATATGTGAGCTGTCGTCCGGGATAGTCGGGCTCCTTTTCTCCGTTCACCCAAACCAGGCCGTCCCTCACTACCAGCGTGTCACCGGCAACGGCTACACAACGCTTGACGTAGTGGTCCTTTTTATCGGCAGGACGAACTATGACAGGGCCGAACTGGGCAATGGTCTTTTCTCTTCCGTAGGTGCGAACCCAGGCGTAATAATCGTCTGCGGGACGCTGGGTGAGAACCGTATCACCATTGGGGAATCCGAAAACCACGATGTCTCCCCTTTTTACCTCACGGAAGCCCTTCAGCCTGCGGTACGGGTTCTGGATAAGGGTGGAATAGGACTCTTTTCCGAACGCCCGGTTGTGGGTGAAAGGGATGGTGAGGGGCGTCTGGGGGACGCGCGGTCCATAGGTGAGCTTGGATACGAAGAGATGGTCTCCCGTATACAGGGTGCTCTCCATGGACGAGGAAGGAATCTTAAAAGCCTGGAAGAAGAAAATATTGATGAAAGTAACTACAACCACGGCGAAGATGATGGCATCCAGCCAGTCCAGCCAAAAGTTGTGTTTCTCTCCGGGGGCATACTCTTTTTTCCAAAAGAGCCACTTCACCTTCTTGGTAACAATGAGGTCGAAGATGATGCCCAGGCCCAGGAGGAACCAATAATTTCCCAGCCAGATCACCCAAGCTACGTAGAGTACAGACCAGAAGCCCAGCCTGACCCACTTGTTTTGGATGATATCCTTCCAGCTCACGGGGCAATGACTACTTTACGGATTTAACAATAGCCTCAAAAGCCTTGGGGTTATTCATGGCAAGGTCTGCGAGAACTTTGCGGTTAAGGCCGATGTTCTGCTTGGCGAGACGTCCCATAAGCTGGGAGTAGGTGAGACCATGCTGACGGGCGGCGGCGTTGATACGCTGGATCCACAGGGAGCGGAATTCGCGCTTCTTGGCCTTGCGGTCGCGGTAGGCGTAGGTGAGACCTTTCTCGTAGGTGTTCTTTGCAACTGTCCAGACATTCTTGCGGGACAGGAAGTTGCCGCGGGTTCTGCTAAGAATCTTCTTGCGGCGTGCCCTGGAGGCAACAGAGTTAACTGATCTAGGCATAAATTTTTACATTTTTGGAGGCAGTGACCTTTTTTAAACCGAAGGTGCTTTCAGACTGCGTTCCAGTTAAACAATAATTACATTACAAGAAGTTCCTTTACGCGGGTGAGGTCGTCCTTCTCCAGGATGGCGAAGTGATCCAGGTTGCGTTTCTGTTTCTTGGTCTTCTTGGTGAGGATGTGGCTGTGATAAGCGTGCTTCCTCTTGATCTTTCCCGATCCGGTAAGCGTGAAGCGCTTTTTGGCACCGGAGTTGGTTTTAAGCTTTGCCATTGTGTTAAACAATTAAATAATTATACATATAAGGAATGAGATTCTTCGCTTCGCTCAGAATGACAGGGCTGTCATACTGAGGCCCAACGGGCCGAAGTATCTCTGCCTTATTTCTTTTTAACAGGAGCGATCATCATGCTCATGCGCTTGCCTTCCAGTACCGGCATGTTCTCTGCGCGGCCGAATTCTTCCAGCTCTACGGCGAAGCGGAGAAGCTGTTTTTCTCCCTGCTGGGCGAACTGGATAGAGCGTCCGCGGAAGAAGATGGAGGCCTTTACCTTGGAGCCCTCCTGGAGGAACTCCTGGGCGTGCTTGAGCTTGAACTGGAAATCGTGCTCGTCGGTGTTGGGGCCGAAGCGGATTTCCTTGATCACTATCTTGGCAGCGTTGGCTTTCATCTCCTTGGCTTTCTTGCGCTGCTGGTACAGGTACTTCTGGTAATCCAGAATCTTGCAGACCGGCGGATCGGCCTTGGCGCTGATTTCCACCAAGTCCAGTTCCTGTTCCTCGGCCATGGCGAGGGCCTTGGAGAAAGGATAGATGCCCTGTTCGGGGATGTTCTCCCCTACCAGACGAACCTCCGATGCGGTAATTTCACGGTTAATCCGAAGGGCGTTTTCGTCCTTCTGGTTACCCTGCGCCTGCTGGGGCTTCTTCTTGAGACCCGAGGGTCTCGGTTTGAAAGGCGTTGCGATAGTTTTACTCCTTTAAAACGTTAAACTTACTGGGCCAGTTCTTCGGCCACAGCGTTGCGGACATAATCCACAAACTGCGGCACAGTCATGGAACCCTGGTCCACGGCTCCACGGCGTACCGAGACGGATTCCTCCGCCTGCTCTTTTTCTCCAACGATGACCAGCAGCGGCACGCGCATGAGGGAAGTCTCTCTGATTCGCTTACCCAGCGTCTCGTTACGGTCGTCTATGGAGGCGCGAATTTCGGAATTATTTAGCAGATTTACAACTTTTTTCGCATAATCTGCATATTTTTCACTCACCGGCAGCACTTTCACCTGATCCGGGTGCAGCCACAGGGGCAGATGGCCGGCGGTGTGCTCCAGCAGCACGGCCACGAAACGCTCCAGCGAGCCGAAGGGGGCGCGGTGAATCATCACCGGACGCTGGCGGGAGCCGTCGGAATCTACATATTCCAGTTCGAAGCGCTCCGGCAGGTTGTAGTCGACCTGGATGGTACCCAGCTGCCAGCTGCGGCCAATGGCGTCCTTCACCATGAAGTCCAGCTTGGGGCCATAGAAGGCGGCCTCGCCGGTTTCCACCACATAGGGCAGCCCTTTCTTCTTGGCGGCGTCGATAATCCCCTGTACGGC
>JAFZWC010000084.1 GCA_017617475.1 Bacteroidales bacterium | reverse complement strand
TTCCGGATAACAACCGTAAGCTCATAGTGAGCCGCGTTCTTGTGATCGGCCGTGTGTACTGCCCAACCATTTTTTGCAAGATACACACCCCGGCCGCCTGCACAGATCATAGGCTCAATACAAATCACCATTCCGTCTACCAGGCGGCACCCGTGACCCTTTCTCCCGTAATTGGGAACGCCGGGATCCTCGTGCATTTTTTTGCCCAGACCGTGTCCTTCCAATTCGCGGACAACGGAAAAACCGAATGATTCTGCGTACGACTGCACCGCGTATCCGATATCGCCCGTCCGATTGCCTGCCACGGCAGCCTCAATACCCTTGTACAACGATGCCTTGGTGACATCCAGGAGTTTACGGGTCTCGGCGGACACCTCCCCCACAGGGAAGGTGTAGGCCGAATCTCCGTTGTATCCCTTGTACAGGGTTCCGCAGTCTACGGAGACAATGTCACCCTCTTCCAGAGGACGGTCGCTGGGGAACCCGTGGACCACGACATCGTTCACGCTCATGCAGAGTGCTGCAGGGAAGCCCTCGAAACCCTTGAAGGAAGGTTCTGCGCCGTGGTCACGGATGAAGGTCTCGGCCACCTCGTTCAACTTGGCAGTTGTCACACCGGGGGCGACCAGTTTACCGACCTCCGCAAGAGTCCGTGACACCAGATCGCCATTGATCCGGAGCAGTTCGATTTCCTCAGCGGTTTTGGGCCTTACCATATCGATTATCGATACTACATTCAAAAATTACATGCCGGAACGTCCAGTGAGACGACCGGTCTTCATAAGTCCGTCGTAGTGGCGCATGAGCAGATAGCTTTCAATCTGCTGCAGGGTGTCCAGGATAACGCCCACCATGATCAGCAGCGAGGTGCCGCCGAAGAAGCTGGCGAACTGGTTGTTCACACCCAACACGTTGGCGAGGGCCGGCAGACAGGCGATGATGGCCAGGAAGATGGAGCCCGGGAGGGTCACCTTGGTCATGATGCTGTCCAGGTATTCGGCCGTCTTCTTGCCGGGCTTTACGCCGGGGATGAAACCACCGTTCTTCTTCATGTCTTCTGCCATCATGGTGGGATTCACGGTGACGGCGGTGTAGAAGTAGGTGAAGACAATGACCAGGAGGCCGAAAACGATGTTGTACCAGACGGTAGTGTAGCTGGAGAAGGCGGCGGCGATACCACGGGTGGCATCATAGCGGCCCAGCAGCATAGGGAACATCATGAGAGCCTGGGCGAAGATGATGGGCATCACACCCGCTGCGTTGATCTTGAGCGGGATGTACTGGCGGACACCGCCGTACTGCTTGTTTCCAATCACGCGCTTGGCATACTGCACGGGCACTTTGCGCACGGCCTGTACCAGGGCGATGGCAGCCAGGATGACCAGCACCCAGACAACCATTTCCACCACGAACATGAGCGGGCCGCCCACACCGTTGCCGGTGAACTTGGAAACACCTTCTGCGAAGAGGGCGTAAGGCAGACGGGCCACGATGCCAATCATGATGATGAGGGAGATACCGTTACCGATACCGCGGTCTGTAATGCGCTCACCCAGCCACATCACGAACATGGAGCCGGCCATGAGGATGACCGTGGACACCAGGTTGAACATGAAGGGGCTCCAGGAGACGGTGCGGGCGGCGGCCGGAATCATGCCGGCCACGTAGGCGGGACCCTGGATGGCGAGGATGGCCACAGTGAGGTAGCGGGTGATCTGGTTCATCTTCCGGCGGCCGGACTCGCCTTCCATCTGCATTTTGCGGAAAGCGGGAACGAACATGCCCAGAAGCTGGACCACGATGGATGCCGAGATGTACGGCATCACACCCAACGCGAAGATACTGGCGTTACCGAAGGCGCCGCCGGAGAACATGTTGAGCAGTCCGACGAGGCCTTCCTGGGTGCCGGCGATACCGCCCTTCAGAACCTCAGGATCGAGGCCCGGGAGGAGGATAAAGCTGCCCAGACGGTAAACCAGCACAAGCATAATGGTATAGCCAATGCGCTTGCGCAGTTCTTCGATGTTGTAAATGTTGCGAATGGTTTCAATAAACTTCTTCATCGCGACAAGGGAGTTTATTCGATTACGGTTGCGTTACCTCCGGCAGCCTCAATCTTTTTCACTGCAGATGCAGAGAAGGCGTTGGCCTTCACCTGGACGGCGGCGGTGATTTCACCGTTGCCCAGCACCTTGACAAGTTCGCCCTTGGAAGCGATACCGGCGGCGATGAAGGTGTCTACGTCGAACTCCTTGAGGCCGAGCTTCTCACTCAGGGCCTGGATGGTGGCAACGTTGACAGCCTTGAAGGCTACGCGGGTAGGGTTCTTGAAACCGAACTTGGGAAGACGGCGCTGAATGGGCATCTGACCACCTTCAAAACCAACCTTGTGCTCGTAACCGGCACGGGCCTGGGCACCCTTGGTACCACGGGTGGCGGTGCCACCTTTACCGGAACCCTGACCGCGACCGACGCGCTTGCTGTTATGGGTTGCGCCCTTAGCGGGCTTCAGATTTTCAAGTTTCATCTCTTTTCCTCCTCTTAGTCAATTACTTCATAAGAAACCAGATGCTGCACTTTCTCCAGCATGCCGCGGGTGATGGGAGTGTCTTCCACTACCACGGTCTGGTGCATCCGGCGGATACCGAGAGTCTTGAGGTTAGCGATCTGACGCTTGGTCTCTCCATTCTTGGAGCGGACCTGGGTAATCTTAAGCTTTGCCATAGTTCTCTCTAGTATTAACCGTTAAAAACTTTGCTCATAGGGATGCCACGGAGACCGGCCACGGTGTAGGCGTCGCGCATCTCAGTGAGGGCCTGGATAGTGGCCTTCACCAGGTTGTGGGGGTTGGATGAACCCTTGCTCTTTGCCAGCACGTTCTGGACACCGGCACTCTCGAATACGGCACGCATGGCGCCGCCGGCCTTCACACCGGTACCGGGAGCTGCAGGTTTCATGAACACCTCTGCGCCGCCGAAACGGGCAATCTGCTCATGAGGGATAGTGGTGTTGATGACGGGAACCTTCACCAGGTTCTTCTTGGCGTCCTCAACGCCCTTGGCGATAGCGGCGGTAACTTCATTGGCCTTGCCGAGACCGTAACCTACGACACCGTTTTCATCGCCGACGACGACGATAGCGGCAAAACGGAAGTGACGACCACCCTTGGTGACCTTGGTAACACGGTTGATGGCTACCAGTCTGTCCTTGAGCTCAAGGTCAGAGGTCTTAACTCTTTTTACGTTTGAATTTGCCATAGTAGTCTCTGTGTTTAGAATGCGAGGCCGCCTTCGCGGGCAGCGTCGGCCAGTGATTTAACTCTGCCGTGGAAGAGATAACCTCCGCGGTCAAATGCGACAGCCGTGATACCGGCAGCCAGGGCGCGCTCTGCGATAGCCTTGCCGACGATGGCGGCAGCTTCGATTCCGCTCTTGCCCTTGGTCTGGGCGGCCAGAGCCTTGTCATTGGAGGCGGCAGCCACCAGGGTCTTGCCCTCCAGGTCGTTCACCACCTGGACGTAGATCTGCTTGTTGGAGCGGAACACAACCATGCGGGGACGCTCTGCGGTGCCATTGACATGCTTGCGGATTCTGTAGTGAATCCTTCTTCTTCTTTCAATTCTATTCAATGCCATAATTCTTTCCTCCTAATTATTTGGCCGAAGCGGTCTTACCGGCCTTGCGGCGGAGCTGCTCACCGGCGAACTTGATACCCTTGCCCTTATAAGGCTCAGGACGGCGGAAACTGCGGATCTTGGCGGCCACCTGGCCAACCAGCTGTTTGTCGGCGCTCTTGAGAATGAGAACGGGGTTCTCACCCTTGCGCACCTGAGGAGTCTCTGCGGTCACCTCTTTGGGGAGCATGATCTGGATGTCGTGGGAATAACCCAGGGACATGGTCAGGAGCTGGCCCTGTGCAACCACGCGGTAACCCACACCTACGAACTCCTGCTTGATGGTGAAGCCTTCGCTTACACCTACCACCATATTGTGGACCAGGGCGCGGTACAGACCGTGCATGGAACGGAAGCGGGGGAGGTCGCTGGGACGCGTAAACTTGATTTCATTTCCCTCGATGGTCACGGTGATGTCCGCGTCCACTTTCTG
>JAFZWC010000083.1 GCA_017617475.1 Bacteroidales bacterium | reverse complement strand
GCCGTCATCTGGGATATCCTGGAGAACGTGATGAAAGGCCATCCCGTGCTGCTGAACCGCGCCCCTACCCTGCACCGTCTGGGTATCCAGGCCTTCCAGCCCAGGATGATCGAGGGCAAGGCCATCCAGTTGCACCCGCTCGCATGTACGGCTTTCAACGCCGACTTCGACGGTGACCAGATGGCAGTGCACCTCCCGCTCGGCAACGCCGCAGTGATGGAGGCACAGCTCCTCATGCTCGGATCGCAGAACATCCTTAACCCGGCGAACGGCGCCCCTATCACTGTGCCTTCGCAGGATATGGTTCTCGGCCTCTATTACATCACCAAGGTGCGCCCCGGCGCCCTCGGCGAAGGCCTGAGCTTCTACGGTCCGGAAGATGTCATCATCGCCCTCGACAACAAGAAGATAGAAATGCACGCTCTCGTCAATGTCCGTCTTCCGAAGGACAAGAACGACGCGAGCAAAGGCTATGAGATGGTGAAAACCACCGCCGGCCGCATCATGGTCAACCAGTATGTGCCGGACGAGGTTCCGTTCGTGAACGAACTGATCGGAAAGAAGCAGCTCCGTACGATAATCACCAATGTTATCAAGAACACCGGTGTGACCCGTACCGCGCAGTTCCTGGACGACATCAAGAACCTGGGTTACGACCAGGCCTTCCGTGCCGGTATCTCCTTCAACCTGGGCGACGTGCTCATCCCCGAGGAGAAGACCGCCCTCATCGAGAAGGGTTATGCCGACGTGGAGACCATCAAGGCCAACTACGCCATGGGTTTCATCACCAACAACGAACGTTACAACAAGGTGATCGACCTGTGGACCTCCATCGACAACCAGCTCACCGCCATCGTGAAGAAGCAGATCTCTGCCGACCAGCAGGGCTTCAACCCGGTGTACATGATGCTGGATTCCGGTGCCCGTGGTTCAACCCAGCAGATCAAGCAGCTCTGCGGCATGCGTGGCCTGATGGCCAAGCCTCAGAAGAGCGGCGCTGCCGGTGCAGAGATCATCGAAAACCCGATCGTGTCCAACCTGAAAGAGGGTATGACCGTGCTGGAGTACTTCATCTCTACCCACGGTGCCCGTAAGGGTCTGGCCGATACCGCCCTGAAGACCGCTGACGCTGGTTACCTGACCCGTCGTCTGGTGGACGTGTCCCACGACGTGATCATCACCGAGGATGACTGCGGTACCCTCCGCGGCCTCATCGCCACCGCCATCAAGAACAAGGATGAGGTGGTGGAATCCCTGGGCGAGCGCATCCTGGGCCGTACGTCCGTGCATGATATCTTCAACCCGCTCACCGGCGAGCTCATCATCAGCGCCGGCGAGGAAATCCGCGAGGACACCGCTGCCCTCATCGATTCCCTCCCTATCGAGCAGGTGGAAATCCGTTCGGTTCTCACTTGCGAATCCCGCAAGGGCGTTTGCGCCAAGTGCTATGGCCGTAACCTGGCTACCTCCCGTATGGTGGAGACCGGTGAAGTGGTGGGCGTTATTGCCGCCCAGTCCATCGGTGAGCCTGGTACCCAGCTTACACTGCGTACCTTCCACGTGGGTGGTACCGCCTCCGGTTCCGTGGCCGACAACACCATCGTTTCCAAGTATGAAGGTAAGCTCGCTTTCGAGGAGCTCCGCACCATCGACCGCGTGAACGAGGACGGCACCGTGAACCCCGTGGTGGTTTCCCGCATGACCGAACTCCGAATCCTGGACGAGCGCACCGGAATGACGTACTCCCAGTACGACATCCCTTACGGTTCCACGCTGTACTTCAAGGACGGCGATTCCGTGAAGAAGGGTGACCTCATCTGCGAGTGGGATGCTTACAACGCTACAACCATCGTGGAAACCGCCGGTACCGTCCGCTTCGAGAACATGGCCGAAGGCGCCACTTACCGTGAGGAAAGCGCCGACGAGTTCGCCACCAACACCGACAAGGTGATTATCGAAGGCCGCGACAAGACCAAGACCCCTGCCATGCTCATCGTAGACGGCAACGGTCAGGTCCTCCGCCAGTACAACCTGCCTGTGGGCGCCCACATCATGATCAATGACGGTGATGCCGTGAAGATCGGCGACGTCATCATCAAGATCCCCCGCGCCATCGGCAAGGCTTCCGATATCACTGGCGGTCTGCCGCGTGTGACCGAGCTCTTCGAGGCCCGTACCCCGTCCAACCCTGCCATCCTCTCCGAGATCAACGGTGAGGTCCTCATGGGCAAGGTGAAGCGTGGTAAGCGCGAGATCATCGTGAAGAACCGCAGCGGAAAGGAATGCCGTTACGAGGTTCCCATGACCAAGCAGATCCTGGTGCAGGAGAACGACTACGTGAAGGCTGGCTTCCGTCTGTCCGACGGCGGCACTTCGCCTACCGACATCCTGAACATCCTGGGTCCCGTGAAGGCACAGGAATATATTGTGAACGAGATTCAGGCCGTTTACCGCCTGCAGGGTGTGAAGATCAACGACAAGCATTTCGAGATCATCGTGCGTCAGATGATGCGCAAGGTCCAGATCGGCGACCCCGGCGACACTGAATTCCTCCCGGAGGAACTGGTGGACAAGTGGGAGTTTATGGACCGCAACGACGAGATCTTCGGCAAGCACTATGTGCTGGATCCCGGTGACAGCGTGCGTTTCGAGGAAGGCGATATCATCAGCGCCCGCGACCTCCGCAGCGAGAATGCCTCGCTGGAGCGTCAGGGAGCCAAGCTGGTGGTCTCCCGTCCCGCCAAGCCCGCCACCGCTTCCCAGGTGCTCCAGGGTATCACCCGCGCCGCCCTCAAGACCGGCTCCTTCATCAGCGCCGCTTCCTTCCAGGAAACCACCAAGGTGCTGTCCGAAGCCGCCATCCGCGCCCGCGTGGACTACCTCGAGGGTCTGAAGGAGAACGTGATCTGCGGTCACCTGATTCCTGCCGGTACCGGTCTGTCCCGTTACCAGGACATCGTGGTCGGTTCCAAGACCGAGGCCATGGACGCCATGAAGGAACTGTAATCCGTCATTCCCGACCTGTAAACAAAAAAAGGCGCTTCCGTTTGGGAGCGCCTTTCTTTATGATGTAAGATTATTCGTACTGGAAGATGGTTACCCGCAGTTCCATGTCCGGCCAGGTGGCTTTGTCGGGGTCTACGTAAAAGTCCGTGGCGGTGAAGTAAACGTACACTTGTCCGGTGGTCCACTCGTAATCCAGGTAGGTGGAATAGAGGATTTCGGTTTCTGTTCCGTAATCTACGCTCTCGGCCCTTACTGCCGGCAGGGGAGTCCAGAAGATATTGTTGTTGTCGTCGAACAGGCGGCGGGAAACGGTGACGGAGCCGTAGTTTACAACATCCTGTGTAATCTGGGGAACGTTGAGCAATACGCTGAGGAGACGACCGCCGTTGTTGAGTTCCTGAATCTCCCAGTCATAGCTGTGGACGGTGTAGTCAATGTGTTTCATCTGCACTCCGTCGTCTTGGACATAGTATTCCTTGCTACACGAGGACAGGGACAGGAGTGCCAAGGCTGCTGTTGCAAGCAGAAGGATTCTCTTTGCTTTCATGACTCCAAATTTTAAATAGTTTCTTATAGGTATTTCAATTATTGTGCCTTTGGTGGTGAGGGCACAAAGTTAAGCAAAAATGCGTATATTTGTAAGTTATGATGAAAGATATTATGAGACCTTTATATCTGACCAATACGCTTTCCCGGAACAAGGAACTTTTCAAGCCCATTCACGAGGGCCATGTGGGCATGTATGTGTGTGGTCCCACCGTGTATGGCGACGCTCATCTGGGCCATGCGCGCCCCGGCGTCACCTACGACGTCCTGTTCCGTCTGCTCAAGTACCTGGGCTACAAGGTGCGCTATGTACGCAATATCACCGACGTAGGCCATTTGGAGCACGATGCCGATGAAGGGGAGGACAAGATTGCCAAGAAGGCCCGCCTGGAGCAGCTGGAGCCCATGGAGGTGGTGCAGTATTACACGGAGCGCTACCACGAGGCCATGAGGCTGCTCAACGTGCAGTCGCCTTCCATCGAGCCCCGGGCATCGGCCCATATCATTGAGCAGATTGAGGCGGTGAAGAAGATCCTGGCGGCCGGCTATGCCTATGAGAGCAACGGCTCCATCTATTTTGACGTTCAGAAGTACAATCAGGACCATCATTACGGGGTGCTGAGCGGCCGAAACCTGGACGACACCCTGGAAGGCACCCGCAGCCTGGACGGTCAGGGCGACAAGCGCGCTCCCTTCGATTTTGCCCTCTGGAAGAAGGCCGAACCGGAGCACATCATGCGCTGGCCTTCCCCCTGGGGGGACGGTTTCCCGGGCTGGCACCTGGAGTGCTCGGTGATGGGGGAGAAGTACCTGGGCGAGGAGTTCGACATTCACGGCGGCGGCATGGATCTCATGTTCCCGCACCACGAGTGCGAGATTGCCCAGAACGTGGCTTCCCGCGGCACGCAGGGCGTACATTACTGGGTGCACAACAACATGATTACCATCAACGGACAGAAGATGGGAAAGAGCCTGGGCAACTTCATCACGCTGCCGCAGCTCTTCGCCGGAGACCATCCCAAGCTGGAGAAGGCCTACAGCCCCATGACCATCCGTTTCTTCATTCTTCAAGCCCATTACCGCAGTACGCTGGACTTCTCCAACGAGGCCCTGCAGGCGGCCGAAAAGGGTTATAAGCGCCTCATGCAGGCTTGGCGGGCTCTGGGAGAAGGGGATGCATCCCTTTCCTCCGCTAATAATAGGGCCGATGCTACGGAAAGTGACGCATCCCCTTCTATCAAAGCCATCGTTGACGCCGTTCTTGACGCGCTCTGCGACGATATGAATACGCCGGTAGCCATTGCCCATCTCTTTGAGGCGGTGAAGCTTATCAACGCTGGAGGCTTGTCCAAGGCCGATGCTGCTGCCCTTCGCCAGCTGTTTGACGATGTGGTGGGAGGCGTGCTGGGCCTCAAGGACGAGGAAGCCGGCGCCTCCGGCAAGGCCGAGAAGGCCCTGGATGGCGTGATGCAGCTGGTGCTGGAAAGCCGCAAGAAGGCCCGTGAAGAAAAGAACTGGGACGAAAGCGACCGCATCCGTGACCTCCTGGCCTCCTACGGCATCACCGTCAAAGACACCAAGGAAGGAGCAACCTGGACTTTGGAATAAGCTTATGTCAGAGAGGATATCTCTTCTCCAAACCTTAGCCACCCTCGGCTATTAGAGGGAGGGGCCCGTCGGCTTTGCCGGTGGGAGGGCCGAAGCGAAGCGGAGGGGTTTGGGAAGAGATATCCTCTCTGAAAATGAATATACTATGAAGTTTATTAGCTGGAACGTAAATGGCCTTCGGGCGGTAGCGGGGAAGGGCTTCGCGGATATTTTCACGGAGCTGGATGCCGATTTTGTGTGCCTGCAGGAGACCAAACTGCAGGCGGGACAGCTGGATCTGGAGTTTCTGGGTTATGAGTCTTACTGGAATTATGCCCAGAAGAAGGGGTATTCCGGAACGGCCATTTATACGAAGCATACGCCGCTGAGCGTCCGTTATGGCATGGGCATTGAGGTGCATGACCAGGAAGGTCGCGTGATTACGCTGGAGTATGAGAAGTTCTTCCTGGTGTGTGTATATGTCCCCAATTCCCAGGACGGGCTTCGCCGGCTGGATTACCGCATGCAGTGGGAAGATGCCTTCCGGGCCTATCTGTCGGCCCTTCCCAAACCTGTGATTATGTGCGGGGACCTGAATGTGGCGCACGAGGAGATCGACCTTAAGAATCCCGCAACCAACCACTTCAATGCCGGTTTCTCGGACGAAGAAAGGGGGAAATTCACAGAGTTGCTCCAGGCCGGTTTCGTGGACAGCTGGCGCTTTCAGCACCCCGGGGAGGCCAAGTATTCCTGGTGGAGTTACCGGATGAATGCCCGGGAAAGGAACGTGGGCTGGCGCATTGACTATTTTGTGGTTTCGGATTCCCTTAAAGACGCCATTGTCTCTACCGACATCCACAACGAAATCTTCGGCTCCGACCATTGCCCGGTAGAGCTGGTAACGAACTTTTAACCCATGATTTCCTTTACTTGCGACTACAATGAAGGGGCGCATCCGGCCATTCTTGAGCGCCTGATGGCTACCAATTTCTGCCAGGAACCCGGCTATGGGGCCGATTCATTCACGGCATCGGCCAAAGCCCTGATCCGCGAAGCCGTGGGTTGCCCCGGGGCCGAGGTCTTTCTCCTGACCGGTGGCACGCAGACCAATTCCACCGTCATTGCCACTATGCTCAAGGATTTCCAGGGCGTGGTAGCGGCCACTACGGGGCACATTGCCGTCCATGAGGCGGGCGCTGTGGAATATACTGGCCATAAGGTGCTTACCCTTCCCCAGCACGAGGGAAAGATTTGGGCATCGGAATTAAAGGCTTATCTGGAAGGATTCTATGCCGACGGTTCCTACGACCACATGGTGTTTCCCGGTCTGGTGTGCATCTCCTTCCCCACGGAGTACGGCACCATCTATTCCAAGAAGGAACTCACTGAGATTCATGCCGTTTGCAAGGAGTATTCCCTGCCGCTGTTTGTGGATGGGGCCCGTCTGGGTTACGGTCTCATGAGCCCGACTTGCGATATTACCCTGCAGGAACTTGCGGGTCTTTGCAACGTGTTCACCATCGGCGGTACCAAGGTGGGTGCCCTGTGTGGCGAGGCCGTGGTTTTCCCTTCCGGGAAGGCTCCGGAGCACTTCTTCACCATGGTGAAACAGCATGGCGCCCTGCTGGCCAAAGGCCGGCTGACGGGTATCCAGTTTGAGACCCTGTTCACGGACGGGTTGTATTTCAAGATTGCCAAGGGGGCCATTGACCTGGCCATGAAAATGAAGGCGATGTTTGTAGCCAAGGGCTACGAGCTCTTCCTGGATTCTCCCACCAACCAGCAGTTTATCCTCCTTACACCGGATGCGGCTAAGGCTCTAGAAGGGAAGGTGGCTTACGAAGTATGGGAGCGCCTGCCGGACGGCCGCGCCGTCACGCGCTTTGCCACCAGCTGGGCCACTACTCCTGAACAGATTGATGAACTTTCGTCACTATTGCCGTGAAATGGAACTGATTCATATACTGGTACTTACAGAAATCCTCCTCCGCGTTTTTCGGAGGAGGATTTCTGTAAATGCATGATACTTAGTGACTTCCGTTTTACGGCAAATCAGAACGGCAGATCATCCGACGGTTCGGCGGCAGGGAGAGGTCCCTGGTAGCCGGGATTGACGGGTGCCGGCTGGGGCGCGGGGGCCGGAGCGGGCTGATAGGCCGGCTGGGCGGCGGGCTGCTGGGCATAGCCGCCCTGGTAACCGCCGGGCTGGCTCTGTTCTCCGTCCGGGCGCTTGCCCAGGAGCTGGAGGGTATCGGCCACTACCTCTGTAGTATATCTTTTGTTGCCGGTCTGGTCCGTCCACTGGCGGGTGCGGAGTTTGCCTTCAATGTACACCTGGCTGCCTTTGTGGACGAATTTTTCCACCACGTCGGCGTTGTTGCGCCAGACTACGATGCTGTGCCATTCGGTGTTTTCGCGGAGTTCTCCGCTGCGGTCACGATAGCGTTCCGTGGTTGCCAGGCGGAAGGAGGCCACCTTGGCATTGGCCTGCGGATTCTGGGGGTTGGATTCGAGGTAACGTACTTCGGGGTCATTGCCAACGTTACCGATGAGCATTACTTTGTTCAGTGACATAATTATATAGCGTTAATAAGGTTTTGCATATTGGGTTTCTCTCCGGTGAACAGCTCGTATCCGGCGGCAGCCTGCCATATTAGCCAGCGCCGGCCGGGGATATAAGCCTTGCAGGGAAGACTGGAAAGCGAGGGCTTTTTATACTCGGCCTCCAGCACCACAGCCTCTGCAAAATTCAGGCCCCGGGGCACGGGAACACCGCCCGGAAGCGTGTAAATCACCAGGCCGGGCCGAAGGGCATCCAGGCGGTCCCAGGAGGCGGTTTTTGTGCCGAATTCCAGTGCGAGAGCCTCAACTTTGGCGGCCGAGCGGCCGGCCACCGTTACCTGGCAGTCCAGTTCCCGGGCGGCCACGATGGCAGCCCGCGCGGCTCCGCCCGTTCCTACCACCAGGGCGTCTTTCACGGGGAGGCCCGCTTCCCGCACCGCACCCATGATGCCGTCCACGTCGGTATTGTAACCACGAAGTCCGTCATCGGCCTTTATTACCAGATTCACGGCTCCCGTAGCGCGGGCGCCTTCCGACAGCCAGTTCACGCTCTTGTACGCGTCCTGCTTGAAGGGGGCCGTCACGTTGATGCCGGAATAGTGCGCCAGGAACGTGTTCCAGGCGTCCTCAAAGGCTTCGAAATCCAGCAAATCATAGGGATAGCGTCCGTCGTATGCGGCGGAAAACAGGGCCGGGCTAAGGGATCCGGCTATCGGATGACCAATGAGGGCGAACTTCATTTCTTGCGGAAGAAACTCTCGTGAATGTAGGATACTACTCCGGCCAGGGCCTGGGTGATGATCTGGGACTCATGATTGAGCGTGGCATACACCATACCGGTGCTCATGGGGATGCTCCAGAGGCTCTTGAGGGCGCCGCCCACCAGGCCGTGATAGGCGCCGAAACCGCCCGGAACGGGCACCAGGGCACTCATACTGCCCACGATGGACAGGAAGAGGGCGTCCACAAGGGTGAGCGGGGCGAAGTCCGGAATATCCTGGAGGGCCCAGAGGATACATACGCTCATGACCCAGTACAGAAGCCAGATGATGACGGTAAGAAGGATGAACACCCAGCCGTTCTTCATGTGGCGGAAGGTTCCCAGGCCTTTGCCTATGCCTTCCAGGAATCCCCACGTTTTGGCCCAGATGCCGCCTTTGTGATTCAAATGCTTGGCCAGGACAACAAAGACGGGAATGAACAGGAGCAGGGCCACGGCCAGCCACAGAAGCCCCTTGCTGGTACCCCCCATGGAGGCCACCAGTTCCGAGAAGAAGGAGCCGAAGGTTTGCCAGTTAAGCAAGGTGAACAGGGTGGCCAGCACGGCCACGAAAACGATGTCCCAGGCGCGCTCAATCACCACTGTTCCCAGCACTTTATCGGCCGACAACACCCTTTTCCCCTCTTCGTCGCGGGAGGAATGCTTCACGATGTACGCCAGGCGCACCACCTCTCCGGCGCGGGGCAGGACGATGTTGGTAACGCTGCAGATGTTATAGGCGTTGAAACAGGTGAGGATGGATGTGTCCGGGTCGATGGGCGTGAGGAGCATGCGCCAGCGGAGGCCCCTGAGGAAGAGCGACAGCAGGCCCAGCAGCATGGAGGCAATCACGTACTCCCATTTGCACTCTTCCAGGGCCTGGACGAACTGGCCCCAGTCAATATTGCGCAGGCAAAAGTAAACCAGGACGGCCGCGACGGCCATCCAGAACGCATAGGAAAGGATGCTTTTGGTTTTCTTCTGCATACATACAAAGGTAGTGGAAAATTGTCAAATAATGGCTAAATTTGTGAGTTAAAACGCTTCCTGTATGAAATCCATCCTCGGCATAGGCAACGCCCTCACCGACATCCTGGCCGTCCTCCCGGACGACACCCTCCTCAAGACCTTCCACCTGCCCCTGGGCAGCATGCAGCACGTGGACATGGAAACCGGCGACCGCATTTGGGAAGCCCTTAAGGGATATGGTGTAAAGTATGTCCCGGGCGGCAGCGCAGCCAATACCATCACCTGCACGGCCATCTTCGGCATGCCTTCCGGATTCCTGGGAAAAATAGGGAACGACGATTTGGGCAACCTCTTCAAGAGCACCATGGAACAGTACGGCGTGCGCGCCCAAATGCTCTACGGAACCAAATCCAGCGGCCGGTGCATGGTCTTCATCACGGGCGCCAATGCCGAAAGAACCTTTGCCGATTACATGGGCGCCACCCTGGAACTGGGCCCCGACGACCTGGATCCCTCCTTCTTCGAAGGGTACGATTATTTCCATATCGAGGGTTATCTGGTACAGAACCAGGAACTTATCTCCAAGGCTGCCCGCCTGGCCAAGGCTGCAGGCTGTACCATTTCCATTGACATGGCCTCCTACAATGTGGTAGACTCCAACCTGGCCTTTTTCCACAACCTGGTGGAGAACTACGTAGACATTGTGTTCGCCAACGAAACCGAAGCCAAGGCCTTCACCAAGAAAGAACCGCAGGAAGCCATCCAGGAACTTTCCAAACACTGCAAGATTGCCGTAGTGAAGGTGGGCAAGTCCGGTTCCATGGTCAAGTCCGGGAATGAGTACCATTTCATTGAACCCTGGCCCGCCAAGCCCATCGACGCCACCGGCGCCGGAGACACGTATGCTGCCGGTTTCCTCTATGCCCATTCCCTGGGGCTGCCGCTGAAAGTTTGCGGTGAAATCGGCTCCATCATCGCCGCCAAAGTGGTGGAGGTAATCGGCACCAAGATTGACATTCCCCGCTGGAGGGAAGCTAAGGAAGAGATTCGCGCGCTCATCGCTGCCAATACCCCTGCCTACACCGACCGATGAAAAAGTATATCTGGGTTTTCCTCATCTCCATGCTGCCGCTTATTGAAATCCGCGGCGCACTGCCCTATGCTGTTTTCTGGGGCCTTCCCCTGGTGCCTTCCATCATTGTGGCGGTCATCGGCAACATGCTTCCCGTCCCCTTCATCTTCCTGTTTGCCCGCAAGGTGCTGGAGTGGGGAAAGGACAAGAAAGTCATCGGCGGCTTCTTTACCTGGTGCCTGCAGAAAGGCGAAAAAGGGGGCCGAAAGCTGGAGGAGAAAGCCGGCAAGGGACTCTATTGGGCCCTGTTCCTGTTCGTGGGTATTCCCGTGCCCGGCACCGGCGCCTGGACCGGCATGCTGGCCGCCAGCATCCTGAACATGGACTTCAAGAAAAGCACCATGGCGGCCCTCGGCGGCGTTCTGCTGGCCGGCGCCATCATGCTCACCGCCTCCCTTCTGGGGCTCGGCGCATATAATCTGGCACAGTAGGATATAGGGAAGTTAAAAAATCCTTTCCAGGTTACAAAGCAGCAGCTCGCCGTTGTCTCCCCTAAGATGCATGCCGTTGCCCTGGCACCATTTCCACCACTTGCAGTTTGTGCAGGGGCCGTTCCGTAAGGTAGTATGATCCCGGAAAACACCGAAACGGTTTTCCCATACGTCCACAAAATCGTCCTTGTAAATGCTCCCCTGGCTGAAGGAGGAGCGGATGCTGGTGCAGCCGGAAATGGAGCCGTCTATACGGACGGAAGCAATGCTCAGGCCGGCCTGGCAGGAGAACGGAAGGTCCCTCACCTTGCGCTCATAGGGGCCCAGGAAGCCTTCGCAACCATAGGTCACATGGATGCCGCTCTTTTCCTTGCGGCAGCGGACAATAAACTCCATGAGGGAACGGTACTGATCCTTGGAAAGCTGCATGTCCGGGTCAGTGGCAGCGCGGCCCACCGGGAACACGGTGAAGATTCGCCACCTCCGGACGCCTGCTTCTGTCAGGTAGGCCTTGATGGCCTCCAGCTGGCCGAAGTTCCGCTGCGTGACGCAGGTCACTACATCAAAGCCGATGGAAGTAAGGGCCGCCAAGTTGCGGATGGCCGCATCGGCCCTGGCAAAGGAGCCAGGCACTCCGCGCATCCAGTCGTGCTCCTGCTCCAGGCCGTCTAAACTAATGGTGCACGTACTCATTCCCGCCGACAGCAGTTCCGCTATCTTGCGGGGCGTCATCAGATAGCCGTTGGATACCATGCCCCAGGGGAAACCAAGCTCCTTTACCCGCTGGCCGCAACGGGGCAGATCGGCCCGCATGAGCGGTTCCCCGCCTGAGAAGATGACCAGGATATCGCGAGGGTTATAGGCTTCCCGCAGCCGCAGAAGTACTTTCTCGAAGTCCTTGAAAGGCATGTCAGGGGTAAGGGCCGATGCCGTGCAGTCACTGCCGCAATGCCGGCAGTGGAGGTTGCAGCGGAGGGTGCATTCCCAGAACAACTGCCTAAGCGGATGCAGCCTCCTTTCCTGACTCAGAAGGAGGCTGTACCAATCCAGGGAGATGCGCTGGCCGACGGAAGGGAATGCCATTACGGAAGCTGTTGTTCGTCCTCCGTTTCCGGCTGCGGTTCTGCTTCCTGATCTTCCTCTTCCAGCAACGCCTTCGTCTCCACATCTTCCTTCAGATTGTCCGGCGGGATGGGACCAGGGCCATAACAGGCCGTGAACACGTTCAGGCCCAGCAGGAGGCACAGGAGTCGGATAAATGCTTTTTTCATGGGGAGACAGTATTGTATTAAAACAGTTTCAGGTTGTCGAACGAAGGTTTGAGTTTGCCGTCCTCTATCTCATGGATGAGGGCGGTGACTTTTGTATTGAGGGGAGTGGGCACGCCGAACTTGCTGCCGGTGCTGGCGACGGCGCCGTTGAGGGAGTCCACTTCCGTCTTCTTTCCGTTTTCGATATCCTGCAACATACTGGCCTTTAGGAGGGCGTGCTTGCGGATGGCAAAGGGCAGGACGAAGTAGGCGAAGGACTTCTTGATGGGGCCCTTGTAGTTGAAGATTTTGACGGCGTCCTTGCCCTGCACGGGTTCAATCTTGATGTTGGCGGCGGCGCAGACGTCGATGCATTCCTTCATGAGGCCCAGGACCAGCCGGCGGCTCTGCCTGTTTTTGGCGGCCTCGCCGAAGGTGCAGCCCAGCACGGTGCTCATGCCGGAGAAGGCCGAGTTGATGAGGAGCTTGCTCCAGCGCATACCGATGAAGTTGTGCTTGATGGTGGCGGGGCCCATGAGCTCCAACAGGTGCATGACGTCGGCCATGTACTTGTGCGGCTTGGTGCCCACGCGGCCCAGGTCGAAGGTAAGGCTGTCGGGGGAACTGGTGAGCTCACACAGGCCGGGGCCCAGCATGGTGGCGCCCCATGCTACGATGCAGCCCAGCACGCGGTCTTCTCCGATGACCTCGGCAATGCCGTCTTCCGGCAGACCGTTCTGCAGGGTGACCAGTACGCCGTCATCGGCCAGATAATCCTTGAGGAAGGTGCAGACCTCGCGGTTGTGCTGCTGCTTGGTAAGGAGGATAATGATGTCGTATTTTCCTGTCATTTCCTCCGGAAGGAGGGCCGATACCGGTTGGGTGAAGTCTACGGTGCCCACTATGCGTGCCCCGTCTTCCTTCAGGGCCTCAATGTGGGCCCTGTTGTGGTTGATGAGGTCTATTTGTCCGCCCATACGGGTAATGTACGCACCCAGAATGGTTCCCATGGAACCGGCGCCATAGATAGCAGCTCTCATACTGAATAGGTTTATTCCACGAATATAGCAATTTTTTCGTATCTTTGTACTCCAAATTTGAAAAGTAATAATTATGGCATACGCAGAGTTTAACGAGCAGGAGCTCGGAAGAAGGGAATCGTTAGGAAAGCTTCGTGAACTGGGGATCAATCCGTACCCGGCACCGATGTATCCGGTGAACACCACCACCGTGGAGATTGCCGAGGGTTACAAGCCCGAGGAAGGCAATTTCCAGGACGTGTGCATCGCCGGCCGAATCATGAGCCGCCGCATCATGGGCGCAGCGTCCTTCATGGAACTGCAGGACCACGCCGGCCGCATCCAGGTATACGTCAAGAGGGACGAGATTTGCCCCGGTGAGGACAAGACTCTGTACAACACCGTGTTCAAGAAACTTCTGGACATCGGCGACTTTGTGGGTATCAAGGGCTTCGCCTTCTTTACCCAGACGGGCCAGCTGAGCGTTCACGCCAAGGAACTCACGGTTCTGAGCAAGTCCCTGCGCGTACTGCCCATCGTGAAGACGGATGCCGACGGTACCGTGCACGACAGCTTTGAAGACCCGGAGCTCCGCTACCGCCAGCGTTATGTGGACCTGGTGGTGAATCCCCAGGTGAAGGAAGTGTTCTTCAAGCGCACCCAGATTGTGAACACCATGCGCCAGTGCTTCAACGAAGCCGGCTGCCTGGAGGTGGAAACCCCCATCCTGCAGGCCATCCCCGGCGGCGCCACGGCCCGTCCGTTCATCACGCACCACAATGCCCTGGACGTGGACATGTACATGCGTATTGCCAATGAGCTGTACCTCAAGCGTCTGATTGTGGGCGGTTTCGCCGGCGTGTACGAGTTTGCCAAGAACTTCCGCAACGAGGGCATGGACAAAACGCACAATCCGGAGTTCACCTGCGTAGAGATGTACATTGCCTACAAGGATTACATCTGGATGATGGAGTTCACGGAGAAGATGCTCCAGCGGGTGGCCGAGGCTACCGGCGGGGTCACCAAGACCATCGGCGGCAACCAGATTTCCTTCGCCGGACCGTTCCGCCGCCTGCCCATCCTGGAAGCCATCAAGGAATACGCCGGAGTGGACGTGAAGGGTATGGACGAGGCCCAGCTGCGCGAGACCTGCAAGAAACTGAACGTTGAGGTCGGCCCCGAGATGGGCGTTGGCAAGCTCATTGACGCCATCTTCGGAGAATACTGCGAGAAGAACCTCATCCAGCCTACCTTCATCATTGATTACCCCGTGGAGATGAGCCCGCTCACCAAGCGCTGCCGTTACGACGACACGCTCACCGAGCGTTTCGAGCTCTTTGTGAACGGCAAGGAACTGGCCAACGCCTATTCCGAGCTCAATGACCCGGTGGACCAGCTGGAGCGCTTCGAGGAGCAGGCTGCCCTCAAGAGCAAGGGTGACGACGAGGCCATGTACGTGGACTACGACTTTGTCCGCGCCCTGGAGTACGGCATGCCGCCGACTTCCGGTATCGGCATAGGCATTGACCGCCTCACCATGTTCATGACGGGTCAGGAGTCCATCCAGGACGTTTTGTTCTTCCCGATGATGCGTCCCGAAAAGTTCTGATGCATACGGAAACCATCACATCGGCCCAGAATCCGAAGATCAAGAATCTGCTGCTGTTGCAGGAGAAATCCAAGGCAAGGCGGGAGCAAGGGCTTTTTGTGGTGGAAGGCCGACGCGAGTTGGAGCATTGCCTCGAGGCAGGGTTTAGCGTTAAAACCCTTTTTATTTGTAAGAATCTTTGGCCGGAGGAACTGTTGTTTCCGGAGGCATCGGCCCTCTTTTTAGCCTCCGGAAACAACAGTTTCTCCGGCTCTGAAATTACGAAAAACCTATTTCCCGCAGAATCTGACGTTAATGTCATAGAAATTCCGGAGGCTCTCTACCGCAAGGTGGCGTACAGGGAGAGTACGGAGGGGATTATTGCGGAGGTGGAGTATAAGAGCCTGAAGCTGGAGGACTTACGGCTGCCGGAGAATCCGCTGGTGATGGTGCTGGAGAGTGTGGAGAAGCCGGGAAATCTGGGGGCGGTGCTGCGCAGTGCCGATGCCGCTGGTGTTGACGCCGTCATCTTCTGCGACCCGCTCACGGACCTGTACAATCCGAACTTGATTCGGGCGTCCATCGGCGCTGTGTTTACGGTGCCAACGGTGGCGGCTTCGTCCGAAGAGACTATAGCTTTTCTGCAGGCGCGTGGAATCCAGATTCTGACGGCGCAGCTGCAGGATTCTTCCCTGTATTACGACGTGGATATGCGCCGGGGTACGGCGCTGGTGATGGGCACGGAGGCCACCGGCCTTACCGACGTCTGGCGCAAGGCGGCATCGGCCCACATCCGCATTCCCATGCTGGGGCGGCTGGACAGTCTCAACGTGTCCGTGAGCGCCGCTATCCTGCTTTTCGAAGCCGTTCGTCAGCGGCAATAGACTGCTGGTCCGGAAAATGGTGTCCTGCGTTGCAAATACGCGGGATTTTTTGTAACATTGTGTACTTAACGAACTAATGACCAACCATATGAAAAGAATTCTTCTTGCTCTGTTGGCAGTGGCCGCTCTGGCATCCTGCTCCCAGCCTTACCATCCGGAATGGACTTACAATTCCGTAGTATATGAAGTGAACGTGCGCCAGTTCTCGCCGGAAGGCACTTTCAAGGGCGTTGAGGGCCAGCTGCCCCGCCTGAAAGACCTGGGCGTGGATGTTCTCTGGCTCATGCCCATGTATGAGATTGGCAACGTGGAGCGCAAGGGTACCCTGGGTTCCTATTATGCCATTTCGGATTACAAATCCGTTAATCCGGAGTTCGGCACCATGGAGGATTTCGAGCATCTGCTGGCCGTGGCGCATCGCCTGGGCTTCAAGGTCATCCTGGACTGGGTGGCCAACCAGACGGCCCCGGACCACGTGTGGATGACGGAAAAACCTGCCGAATTCTATGAAAGGGATGCCGATGGCAACGCCATCTGGGAATATGACTGGACGGATACCCGCAGCCTCAATTACGAGAACCAGGAGGTCTGGTGGGCCCAGGACGACGCCATGCGCTTCTGGCTGGAAAAGGGCGTGGATGGCTTCCGCTGCGACGCCGCAGGCGAGGTCCCGGCCGAGTTCTGGTACGGCATCCTGCCCAAGATGAACAAGGATTATCCGGAGGCTTACTTCCTGGCCGAGGCCGAGCGTGACAACCTGGCCGATTCCCGCACTACCTTCGACGCCAACTACGCCTGGGAGCTGCATCACCTGCTGAACAGCCTGGCCCAGGGCAGCAAGACGGTGCAGGATCTCAAGGACTATGTGGCCCGTGATGCCGCCCGTTTCCCCAAGGAAGCTTTCCGCCTCACCTTTACCTCCAACCACGACGAGAATTCCTGGGCCGGCACCGAGTTCGAGCGTGAAGGCGCTGCCGCCAACGCCTGTGCGGTGCTCTGCTTCACCCTGCCGGGTTCCCAGCCGCTCATCTACACGGGCCAGGAAATCGGCCTTTCCCGCCGGCTGGCCTTCTTTGAGAAGGATCCCATCACCAACTGGGCTCCCAACGAGTATACCGCTTTCTGGAAGAAGCTGGTGGAACTGAAGCACAACAATCCCGCCCTGGCCGCCGGTGAAAGAGGCGGAGAAATGGTCTGGTGGGAGGCTCCGGAAGGCTGGGTGGCCTTCTCCCGCGAGCTCAAGGGCAACAAGGTCATTGTGATTGCCAGCTTCGGCGAACCCGTGGCGCAGGAAGCCCAGGAGGTACAGGCCGAGGCCAACGATAACCGTCCCCAGGGAGACGTGGCGGCCCAGCCGTTCAAGAACCTGGAATCGGCTCCCGTTACCATGACTCTGAACCTGAAAGAAGATTATAAGAATGCCTTCACCGGCGAGGTGGTCAAATGCCCCACCGACATTACGCTGGCTCCCGGCGAGTTTATAGTTTTAACCCGTTAAGCAATGAAAAGAACTGTTTTGGCGCTTACCGTTTCTATGGCCCTCACCGCCTGTGGTGGCGGATCGGCCGCCCCGGATCCCGCATCCATTGCCGATGCCACCAACCATGAGATTGCCCGCGTAGAACCCCTGAGCTGGTGGGTGGGCATGAAGACGGACCTCCAGCTGCTGGTCCAGGGTCCTGATATCGCCACCTTTGACGTAACCGTCTCCGGCAAGGGACTCTCCGTCAAGGGCGTCCACAAGACCGACAGCCCCAATTTCGTGTTTGTGGATGTGAACGTTGAGGCCCAGGCGCAGCCCGGTACGTACTATTTCATCTTCTCCAAAGACGGAAAGAGCTTCAAGTATCCCTACCTGATTCAGGCGCGGGAGAACGGCAGCGCCAACCGGGAAAGCTTCACCACGGCCGATATGATTTACCTGATCATGCCGGACCGCTTTGCCAGCTCTGACGACACCAACGACAAGAGTTACAGCACCATAGTGGCGCCCTATGCCGACGGTTCCCTGGTGCAGTGGCAGGTTCCTGAACTGCCGGACGCCGTGGACCGCAAGGACGCCGTGGCCCGTCACGGAGGAGACCTCCAGGGCATCATCGACCACCTGGACTATATTGCCGACCTGGGCGCTACGGCCATCTGGTGCACTCCGCTGCTGCTGGACAACCAGCCCCACGAGAGCTACCACGGTTATGCCTGCTCCGACTACTACCATATTGACCCCCGCTTCGGTGACAATGCGCTGTTCCGCACCTATGTGGAGGAATGCCACAAGAGGGGAATCAAGGTGATCATGGACATAGTGACCAACCACTGCGGCACCAGCCACTGGTGGATGGAGGAAGCCCCGTTCAAGGACTGGTATCATGTGAATGAGCCGTACATGCAGATGAACGCCCTGTTCTCCGTGTACATGGACCCTCATGCATCCGTGCGTGACCTGGAGAGGCAGGAGAGCGGCTGGTTCGTCCCTTCCATGCCGGACATGAACCTGGACAATCCCTATGTGCTCAAGTATTTCCAGCAGTGGGCCGTGTGGTGGGTGGAGTATTCCGGCCTGGACGGACTGCGGGTAGATACTTACCCGTACAACGAACCCGGTCCCATGAGCCGGTGGTGCAAGGCCGTGACGGACGAGTATCCCAACATGAACATTGTGGGTGAATGCTGGGACTTCAACATCCCGCAGGTGGCTTTCTGGCAGAAGGACAACCCCAACAAGAACGGGTTCAACTCCAACCTGCCGTCCATCATGGACTTCCCGCTGGAGCACGCCATCATAAGCGCCCTGTGCGAAGACCAGGTGAACTGGGACGAAGGCATGACCCGCGTGTACAGCGTACTGGCCCAGGACTTCGTGTACACCGACCTTAGCCACATGATGACGTTCTTCGCCAACCACGACCACGCCCGTACCGGTGACATCCTCAAGGAAGATCCCCGGAAGATGAAGCTGGCACTGGCCCTGCTGGCCACCATCCGCGGTATTCCGCAGCTGTACTACGGAGACGAGATGATGTTCCTGGAGCGCAAGGATGTGCCGTCTCACGACGGTGCCAAGCGCATTGACTTCCCGGGCGGCTGGGCCGGCGATTCGGCCGATCTGTTCACGGCCCAGGGCCGTGCCACGGCTCCTGCCATGTACTCCACGGCCGCCGAGCTGCACGACTACACCCGTGCCCTCTTCCGCTGGAGGAAAGGCTGCAAGGCCGTGCAGGAAGGCAAGACCCTCCACTTCCTGTCCCGCAAGAACGAAGGCGCCCGCAACATCACGGACAACAGCTATTCCTTCTTCCGCTATACGGACAGCGACGCCGTATTCGTGTATGTGAATAATAACGAGGAACCGCGTACGCTGGACTGGAACCACTACCGCGAGTTCGTGCAGGGCCCCGTCACCGGCACCGACGTGATAACCGGCGAAAAGGTAACGCTTCAGGATGGCGTTTCCGTGCTTCCCAAGAGTGCACTCATTGTGGAGTTTTCCAGACCGTGAAATGTAAATGATTAATAATCAATAAAATACGCAAAACAACCTCTGCGTTTTACAGAGGAGAATATTAGTAAATGCCTTACAATGAGAAAGTTATATTTCACGCTTCTTGCGGCGGTGATGCTGGTGGGATGCAATTCCGGAAACGCGCTATTAAACTATGAGCAAGCAGGTAAGATTCAAAGCCCCGACGGACAGCTGGAGGCGGCTTTCGGTCTGACTGCCGAAGGCATTCCGGTGTATGAGCTTTCCTTCAAGGGGCAGGCGGTGATACTGCCCTCCCGCCTGGGCTTCAAGCTCATGGACGGTCGCGACCTGCAGAAGGGCTTTGCCCTGGTAGGGAGCGAAACGTCGGCTTTTGACGAGACCTGGGAGCCCGTCTGGGGCGAGGAAGCCCAGATCCGCAACCACTACAACGAGCTTCTGGTGTGCCTGGGCCGCGAAGACGGCGTCAATATGAACATCCGCTTCCGGGTATATGACGAGGGCCTAGGCTTCCGTTACGAGTTCCCGCTGGAGAACAAGCTTACCTATTTCAAGGTGGCCGATGAACTGACGGAGTTCGCCCTCACCGGCGACCACACCGCCTGGTGGATTCCCGGCGACTTCGACACGCAGGAATACAATTATACGGAATCGAAACTTTCGGAAATCCGCGCCAAGAACGCCACCCCCAGGCCCTACAACGCCTCTCAGACAGTGGCTTCGCCCATGTCGGTACAGACGGCCCTGCAGATGAAGACGGCCGACGGCCTGTATATCAACATCCATGAGGCCGAGGTGCTGGATTACCCCACCACCAACCTGGAGCTGGACGACAAGACCTTTACCTTCACCACCCTCCTTACCCCGGACGCCCAGGGCGTAAAGGGCCGCCTTCAGGCCCCCTGCCACAGTCCCTGGCGCACGGTGATGGTGTGTGAGAAGGCCACGGACGTGCTGGCCTCCCGCCTTATCCTGAACCTGAACGAACCCTGCGTGCTGGAAGACGTTTCCTGGATCCATCCCGTGAAGTACATGGGCGTGTGGTGGGAGATGATTACCAACAAGACGCACTGGTCCTATACCAACGACTATCCTTCCGTGCAGCTGGGCGTAACGGATTATTCCAAAGCCAAGCCCCACGGCCGCCATGGCGCCAACAACGAGAACGTGCGCCGTTACATCGATTTTGCTGCCGAAAACGGCTTTGACGGCATTCTCATCGAGGGTTGGAACGAAGGCTGGGAAGACTGGTTCGGCTGCCAGAAGGACTTCGTGTTCGACTTCATCACCCCTTATCCGGACTTTGATCTGCCGGCCCTGAACGCCTATGCTCACAGCAAAGGCATCCGCCTGATCATGCACCATGAGACCTCTTCCTCCACCCTCAATTACGAACGTTGGATGGAACAGGCATACAACCTCATGAACCAGTACGGCTACAACGCCGTGAAGAGCGGTTATGTGGGTGACATCATCCCTTACGGCGAACATCATTACAGCCAGCCCATCATCAATCACTACCATTATGCCATTACCGAGGCGGCCAAGCACCACATCATGGTGAATGCCCATGAGGCGGTGCGCCCCACCGGTCTGTGCCGCACCTGGCCCAACATGATTGGCAACGAGAGTGCCATGGGTACGGAATTCCGTTCCGATATCAACCCCGGCCATACTACTATCCTGCCCTTTACGCGCCTGCAGGGCGGCCCCATGGACTATACCCCCGGCATCTTCGAGCAGGATATGTCCGTCACTGCTCCCGGTGAAACCGGCAAGATGCGCCACACCATCGGCAACCAGCTGGGCTTGTACGTAACCTTCTACAGCCCGCTGCAGATGGCGGCCGACCTGCCGGAGAACTATGCCCGCTTCATGGACGCCTTCCAGTTCATCAAGGACGTGGCCGTGGACTGGGACAAGAGCCTCTATCTGGAGGCTGAGCCGGGCGCCTATATGGTGACGGCCCGTCATCCCAAGCTTTCCACGCTCAATGCATCGGCCTGCAGTACGGCCACGCTGCCCGACGCAAAGAAGGATATGGTGACCAATGCCGCCAAGTTCGTCTATGCCCTGCCGGAGAACGCTACGGCCAAGGATCTGGCCAAGGCCACTCCGCACGACGTGTGGTATGTGGGCGGTATCACGGACGAGAATGCGCGGGAAGTGACGGTGAAACTGGACTTCCTGAAGCCCGGCGTGGTGTATGAAAGCACGCTGTATGCCGACGCCCCCACCGCCGATTATGAAACGAATCCCCAGGCGTATACCATCACCCGCAGCGAGGTGACATCGGCCGATTCCCTTACCGTGAAGATGGCCCGCGCCGGCGGTTTTGCCCTTTCTCTCAGAGAAAAGTAGTTTTGTCATTCTGAGCGTAGCGAAGAATCTGTATAATGGAAAAGATTTCAATCTTTTGTGTAAATGACGGCCGGGAGTACCAGATGGAGCCGGGTGCCCCTCTGTCCACCGTTGCCCCGCCGTTTGTGACCGACCCCAAGACCGGGAAACAGTTCCCGGTTTTGGCGGCTTTGGTGGACCACAAACTCAAGGCGCTGGATTTTGAGGTGTTCTACCCTTACCAGGTGGAGTTCATCGGCTACAACCATCCCGACGGGCGGCGCACCGTTTTCCGTTCCCTGAGCTTCCTGGCCCAGCGGGCGGCGCGCAACCTGTTCCCGGAAAAGGTATTCAAGATTAACCATTCCCTGCCCAGCGGCTTCTATTGCAAGTTCCGCGCAGAGCACATCTCGGACGAGGACATCCTGCGTCTGAGGGAGGAGATGCGCCGCCTGGTGGCCCTGGACCTGCCCTTTACGCACAAGAAGCTTCTGTCGGCCGAGGCCGAAGCCATCTTCGAGGCGCAGAACCAGCGCCTGAAAGCCGGTGTGCAGCGTTCTCTGGGCCGCTACTTCTGTACGGTGTATTACCTGGACGGCGTAGCAGACAATTTCTACGGCCCGCTGGTGCCGTCCACCGGGTATCTCAAGGTCTTTGACCTGATGCCTTTCCACCACGGCTTCTGCCTGCAGTATCCTTCGCGCGCAGATATCACCCATGTGATCCAGCGCCAGAAGCAGAAGAAGCTCACCGTCACCCTTAAGGAATACGGCCATTGGTGCAAGACCACCGGCATAGTAAGCGTAGGCGCCCTGAACCAGCGCCTCATGGGTGGAGGCGCCGTGGAGCTCATCAACCTGTGCGAGGCCCGTCAGGAAAGGGCATACGCCAACCTGGCCGATAAGATTTATGCCGACCGGGACCGCGTTAAGATTGTTTTCCTGGCCGGTCCTTCCTCCAGCGGGAAGACGTCCTCGTCCCTGCGGGTGGCCCAGCAGCTGAAGGTGCTGGGGATGAACCCCAAGGTGATAGAACTGGACAATTACTTCGTGGAAAGGGAACGTACGCCCAAGGACGAAGACGGCAATTATGACTTTGAGGCTCTCCAGGCCATGGACCTGGACCTTTTGGGCAACCATCTCAATACCCTCCTGGCCGGCGGCGAAGTGGAACTTCCCCGCTATGACTTCAAACAGGGCCGGCCTTTCTTCGAGGGGAACAAGATGCACCTGGAAGAGAACGACATCCTGGTAATGGAAGGCATCCACGCCATGGATCCCGATATGGTTCCCTCCGTGGACCAGAGCCGAATTTACCGTATTTATGCATCGGCCCTTACTTCCCTCAAGCTGGACGAGAACTGCTGCATTTCCACCACGGACAACCGCCTTCTGCGGCGCATGGTGCGCGACAACCGCGTGCGGGGTATCTCGCCGGAGCAGACCATCCTGCGCTGGCCGTCCGTACGCCGTGGGGAGGAGATATACATTTTCCCTTTCCAGGAGAACGCGGACTCGCAGTTCAATACGGCCCTGCTGTACGAGCTGCCCATGCTGCGGTATTATGCCGAGCCCCTGCTCCGCCGCATCCAGCCCTCGTCCCCGGCGTATGCCGAGGCCGTAAGGCTGCTCAAGTTCCTGGAGTATATAGTGGCCCTCCAGCCCGCAGAGATTGCGGCCATCCCTCCCACTTCCATCATGCGTGAGTTCATAGGAGGTCAAACCTTATAGGAAAAATTTGGAATATCTATAGATTTGCCCTAATTTTGTATCCCGGTTAAGTTCTAATCCGGGATTTTTTATGTCCACATGTCTGCAAGATGCGAGCCTTCGTTCCGTTGGCTTGTTGCAAGATACAAATGTGTATGAACTGCAGTCCAGGCAGTTTACCAACCGTTATTTCATACTCAGTAACGCAGGGACCCGCCGTCTGATGGCCTTTCCCGAAGTGGTAGGCTACGATTCCTACCTCTCCATGCTCCCTCCTACCGTCGCCGCTCTCCGCCATTTGTTTCCTCAAGGCCAGGGCGGCGATGTCGATATTCTCACCATCCTCCGCGGTGGTCTGAATTACCCGCTGGAAGAAGCCTGCTTCCGGAACGGCATCCGGGTGGGGGACATCCACTTTGTCTCTTGCGAAAGAATCATAGAGGACCGTGTGATTACGGGGCTGGAAATCAAATACGAGAAGCTGCGTATTACCAAGGACCGCACCCTGGTGATTGGCGACATCATAGCCACCGGCGACACCCTGCGCCTGTGCCTGGACCAGGTGGTGGACCGTTTCCGCCGCCGCGGAGGCAGCATCCGCAAAATCATCTTCTTCACCATCGGCGGCACCCGTGCCATAGACCTCATGGAAAAGAAGGCCGATGAAATCCGCAGCATCTTCCCGGGTTTCGAGGGCTTCGAATGCTTCTTCTACGAAGGCGTCTTCACGGTTTATGAAAACCAGGGCGCGACGGGTATCAATGTCCCCGACATAGACTTCGGCTGGAAGGGCGGAGTGGTGGCGCCGGAGTTCCAGCGCTACATTATGGACCATCCCTACTCCCTCCTGGAGAAGTGCATTATCTACGACGGCGGCGCCCGCCGGTACGAGATTCCGGTCCATTTCCACGAGGCCCTGGAGTATTGGGAAGGGGTGTGGAGCCGGTCCGACCGCATTGATACCGTAAAGCTGGTGGGCGAGAAGCTGGGTTTTGACGAGCCCCTCTCTTTCCAGGACTGGCTGGCCCTGAACCATTTCCAGAACCTGAAGGACGAGAAACTGGCCCAGCTATGGGCCGACGAGACGGAACTCCTCAAGAATGCCGCAGCCTTGTCGCTGGAGACCATTGCCAACCAGAGAATCCTTGCAATTAATACAATCTTACAGCAATATGAGTAACAACAAGAAATTCGACGTGGATTACACCACTTCATCGGTGGACAAATCCGGTCGTAAAAGCAACCTGAGCATGTTCATGGTCATGCTGGGATTCACCTTCTTCAGTGCCAGCATGTGGGTGGGCCAGCAACTGGCCGCCGGCCTGGACTGGAGCGGATTCGTATGGGCCCTCATCCTGGGCGGTCTTATCCTGGCTGCCTATACGGGATCCCTGGGCTGGATCGGCGCCGAGAGCGGTCTCTCCCTGGACATGCTGGCGCGCCGCAGCTTCGGCTCCAAGGGAAGCTGGCTTCCCAGCGCCATGATCAGCTTCACCCAGACGGGTTGGTTCGGCGTGGGTCTGGCCATGTTCGCCATTCCCGTGGCCAAGGAGATCCTGGGCCTGGAGGTAACTCCGGATTCCATGCCCTGGCAGGGTTACCTGCTGGTGGCCGTGGCCGGTATCCTGATGACCGCCAGCGCCTACTTCGGCATCAAGAGCCTTACCATCATCAGCTACATCGCCGTTCCGGCTGTGGCCGTGCTGGGTACGGTGGCCATGATTCTGGCCGTGAAGCATGGTGACGCCGGCCTGGTGGAACAGTTTGCCAAGGGCAGCAAGGACCTGGGCATCATTGCGGGCGCCGGTCTGGTGGTGGGCAGCTTCGTTTCCGGCGGTACGGCTACGCCCAACTTCACCCGCTTTGCCAAAAACGCCAAGGTGGGCCTCTGGACCACGGTGGTCGCTTTCTTCATCGGCAACAGCCTCATGTTCCTGTTCGGCGCCGTTTCCAGCATCTATGTGGGCGGTAACGACATCTTCGAGGTCATGCTGAACCTGAACCTCTTCTACCTGGCCGTCCTGGTGCTGGGTCTGAACATCTGGACCACCAACGACAACGCCCTCTACACCGCCGGCCTGGGCCTGAGCAACATCTTCGGCCTGTCCAAGAAGACCATGGTGATTATCTCCGGTATCATCGGCACCGTAGCGGCCGTATGGCTGTACTGGAACTTCTGCGGCTGGCTAAACGTGCTCAACTGCACCCTGCCTCCGGTGGGCATTATCCTCGTCCTCCATTACTTTACCAACAGGGGTAAGAAAGTGGCCGAAAAGACCGTGGACTGGAGCGCCATCCTGGGCGTGGTTGCCGGCGCCGTGGTGGCCAACCTGGTGCACTGGGGCTTCGCTTCCATCAACGGCATGGCCGTGGCCGCCGTATGCTGGGGTATCGGCCAGCTTATTGCCAAGCGCAAATAACTAACCTATTATAATACATCTTTGAGGAAGGGTCCGGTGACAGAAGCCGGATCCTTTGCTATTGTCTCCGGGGTGCCCTGGGCCACTATGTAACCGCCTTTTCGGCCTCCGGCGGGACCCATGTCAAACAGATAGTCCACGCTCTTGAGCACGTCCAGATTGTGCTCGATGATGATGACGGTATTGCCGGCGTCCACCAGCTTCTGCAGCACGCCCAGCAGCACCTGGATGTCCTCGAAGTGCAGGCCGGTGGTGGGTTCGTCCAGGATGTAGAGGGTCTTTCCCGTGGAAGGACGGGAGAGCTCGGCCGCCAGTTTCATGCGCTGGCTCTCGCCGCCGGATAGGGTGACGGCGCTCTGGCCCAGCCGCACGTATCCCAGGCCCACGTCTACCAGGGCCTTGAGCTTGGCTGCAATCTTGGGGACGGGCTTGAAGAATTCGTAGGCCTCGCTGATGGACATCTCCAGCACGTCGTTGATGTTCTTGCCCTTGTACTTGACGGCCAGCACATCCTCGCGATAACGCGTTCCGCCGCACACTTCGCAGGGCACGTGCACGGAAGGCAGGAAGTTCATCTCGATGACCTTGATACCGGCGCCCTTGCATTCCTCGCACCGGCCTCCGGGTACGTTGAACGAGAACTTGCCGGCCTTGTAGCCGCGCACCTTGGCATCCGGCGTTTCCTCGTAGAGGGTGCGGATGTCGCTGAACACGGCGGTGAAGGTGGCGGGATTGGAGCGGGGCGTGCGGCCGATGGGACTCTGGTCAATCTCGATGAGCTTGTCAATGTTCTCCACCCCTTCAATTCCCGTGTAGGGCAGCGGTTTTTCTTTGGAACGATAGAACTTCTGCTTGAGGATGGGCATGAGCGTTTCGTTCACCAGGGAGCTCTTGCCGCTGCCGGAGAGGCCGGCCACGCCAATGAAGCAGCCCAGCGGGAAGCTCACGTCCACGCTTTTGAGGTTGTTGCCCGTGGCGCCCTTCAGGGTGAGGAACAGGCCGTTCCCCTTGCGGCGCGCCGCCGGCACGGGGATGCTGCGTTTTCCTTTCAGATAATCCAGCGTAATGGAAGGGCCGATTACCGCGTGCTCCGCCGTATCGGCGTCCATCTTCTTGTTCTTCAGAAGGGCGTCCAGCGGTGCGTTGAGGCAGATTTTCCCGCCGTTCTCGCCGGCGCCGGGGCCCACGTCCACCAGCCAGTCGGCGCTGAGCATGGTCTCGGCATCGTGTTCCACCACCATCACGGAATTACCCTCGTCCCTCAAGGCTTTCAGGGAGGCGATGAGTTTGCGGTTGTCTTTCTGGTGCAGGCCGATGGAAGGCTCGTCCAGGATGTAGAGCACGTTCACCAGCTTGGAGCCTATCTGTGTGGCCAGGCGGATGCGCTGGCTCTCGCCACCGGAAAGGGAGCCGGTGGGGCGGTCCAGGGAAAGGTAGTCCAGGCCCACGTCCAGCATGAACTGAACGCGCTCCCGCAGCTCTTTCAGGATGTCCCGGGACACGTTTTTCTCCCTTTGGTTGAAGCCGGCCGGGATGGCGTCCAGCCACTGGCGCAGCTCCGACATTTCCATGGCGGCCACTTCGGGGATGGTTTTGCCGTCCACCTTGAAGCAAAGGGCTTCACTGTTGAGGCGGGTGCCTTGGCACACCGGGCAGGTAATGGTATCTTCGATATTGTCCAGCACTCCGCCCCAGCTTTCCATCTCCGACATGCCGCCGTCTCCCACGCGGAAGAGGTCTTCCGATCCGTAGACCAGCAGGCTCACGGCCTCGTCCGGCAAGGCTTCGATGGGGTCGTACAGGCTGAAGTTATACTTGCGGGCGATGGCCCGGATAATATCGAACTTGCGGTTTTCGCGCACGCGGCCCAGGGGCACAATGGCACCGTCGGCCACGCTTTTGCTGCGGTCCGGGATAATGGTGTCGATGTTTACGTCCACTATGGTTCCCAGGCCCTTGCAGTGCGGACAGTAACCTTGCGGGGAGTTGAAGGAGAAGCTGTGCGGTTGGGGCTCCTGCAGCGACAGGCCGCTCTCGGGGTCCACCAGATGCTTGGAGAAATGGGCCAGGGAATCGCTCTCAATATCCAGGATGGCCAGAGAGCCTTTGCCGACGTTCAGCGCCCGCGCCACGGAATCCCGGATACGGCGGTCGTCGCCCGTTTCGGGCTTCAGGCGATCCACCACCACCTCAATGAAATGGGGCTTGTAGCGGTCCAGGGCCTGTACTTCCTGCAGCTCCAGGATTTCGCCGTCTATGCGCACTTCCGTATAGCCGCGCTTGCGCAGCTGGTCAAAGAGCTCGCGGTAATGGCCCTTTCGGCCCCTTACCAGCGGCGCCAGCAAATAGCACTTGCGGCCCGCATAGCGGTTCATGACCAGGTCTACAATCTGCTCGTCCGTGTAACGCACCATCTCCTTGCCGCTTTCGGGGGAGAAGGCCCGGGAGCCCTTGGCGTACAGCAGGCGCAGGAAGTCGTAGATTTCCGTGATGGTGCCCACCGTGCTGCGGGGGTTGTTGCCGGTGGTTTTCTGCTCTATGGCAATAATGGGGGAGAGGCCGGTGATTTCTTCCACCTCCGGCTTTTCCAGGATGCCCATGAAGTGCTTGGCATAGGTGGAGAGGGTGTCCATGTAGCGGCGCTGCCCTTCGGCATAGATGGTGTCGAAGGCCAGTGAGCTCTTGCCGCTGCCGCTGAGGCCCGTCACCACCACGAATTCCCCCCTGGGGATGTCTACATCGGCATTTTGCAGGTTGTTCGCCCGCGCTCCCCGTATCTGTATGTACTCCCTCTTTGCCATAGAGTACAAAGATACGAAGATTATCTCAATCTTTGGTATGCCAGGCGCTCCGCGCCGGAGGCAATGTGAATGATCCCGCAGTACTCGAAGCCGTATTTGGCCAGGTTGTGCTGCATGATCTTATTATCCCTGTGGGTGTCTATGCGGATGTTGTCCGTAAGGGTGTCCAGGTATTCCATCATGGTTTTGAAAACCCCGTGGACTTCCGGGAAACTGGCTATGCGGTGAACCACATAGTAGGGCTTTTCGTCGTCTTTCCAGGCGCCGCCCTCAATGACGGCATAGGTGGGATCCGGCGAGGGAATACAGGCGAAATAAGCCACCACGCGACCCTCTTCCTCCATCACTTTTCCATAGCCCGGGCCGATGTCCCGGCGCACCATCTCCTCGGTGGGGTAGCCCTCCGGCCACTGAAATAGATTGCCGGAAGCGAGCATGATGCCCCTTCCGGCCTTCAGGACGGTCATAATCGCAGGAAGGTCTGCGGCTGTGGCCGTACGTATGTACATCTTACTTCAGGGCTTCCAGGTTACGGGCATTGTGGATGTCCTTGCCTTCGGTAGTATAGAGGTAGTCCAGCAGGTCGGCATAATGCTCTTCCACCTTGCCGCGGACAATCTTCATGGTGGAGTTCATCATCTTGTTGGCAATGGTGAATTCCTCGTCGCAGATGCCTATGGCCGAAGGAAGCCAGCGCTCCGGGAACATGCCCTCGTGCTTGCCGCCCTTCTTGTAGGTGTCCACATCGGCCTGGATCAGGTCCAGCATGTAATTCCTGCCTTCCGGGGTGGCGGGGTCCAGTCCGTGTTTGGTGGCGGCTTCGGCCAGGGCGGCCTTGTCCGGAACGAAGAGGGCTACGCAGAAGGGCTTCTGGTTGTTGTGCAGCACGCAGGCGTTCACCCACTTGGAGGTTTCGGTAATGCTGTCTTCGAAGCCTTCGGGGGAGTATTTCTCGCCGTCGGAGGAGATGAGGAGGCTCTTGAAGCGGCCCACCACATATAGGAAATCCGGGTCTTCGGGGCAGATGTAGCCCATGTCTCCGGTGTGGAGCCAGCCGTCCACGATGGTATCGGCCGTGGCCTTGGGGTTCTTCCAGTAGCCGGCCATCACGTTCTCGCCCCTGATGACTATTTCTCCGCGGGTGCCGTGGGGCACTTCCTTGCCTTCGGCGTCCAGGATTACGCAGTCCATGGGCTTTACAATTCGGCCGCTAGAGCCGAAGCGGGCATGGCCGGTGGAGTTGGCGCAGATGATGGGCGTTGCCTCGGTGAGGCCGTAACCCTGGAACATGGGCATGCCCACGGCGCAGAAGAAGCGCTGCAGTTCGATGTCCAGCAGGGCGCCGCCGCCCACGAAGAACTTCATGCGGCCGCCGAAGCTCTCGCGCACCTTGGAGAAGAGAATCTTGTCGAAGAGGCTCACCAGGGGTTTGCGCCAGAAGGTGCCGCCCGTGCCCTGGTTGTAGTATTCCTTGTTGTACTTGATGGCGTTATTCACGGCAAAATTGAAGAGCTTCTCCGTGGTGGCGCCCTTCTTCTTGATGCCGGATTCAATGTTCTTCTTGAAGTTGCGGGCCAGGGCCGGGACGGAAAGCATCACGTGGGGACGCACCTCGGAGATGGCCGTGGGGATGTTGCGCAGGGTGGCCATGGCATTCTTGCCGATGGGCACGAAGGCAATGGAACCGCCGTAGATCATCATGGTGTACATGCCGGCTACATGGGCGAAACAGTGGTCCAGCGGGAGGATGATGAGCATGACGTCGCCCTCGGCAATGGAGATGACGGAGTTGCCCTGTTCCACGTTGGCGGTATAGTTGCGGTGGGTGAGCAGAATGCCCTTGGGGTCGGCCGTTGTGCCGGAGGTATAGGAAATGTTGGCGTAGTCGTTGGGGCCGATGGATTTGTAGCGGGCCTCGAATTCCGCCTTGTGGGCCTTGAGGAACTCGTCGCCCATCTTCTGGATTTCCGACATGCGGATTTCCTTGGCTTCCAGCTTGTCGTAGTCGAAGGCCACGTCGTCAAAGACTATAACGTTCTCTACGCCAGGGCATTCCGCCAGGATGGCGCGGATCTTGGGCAGGTGGTTGCCGGAAACCATGATCCATTTGGCTTCGGAGTGGTTGATGCGGAAGATCAGGTCCTTTCCTTCTCCCAGGTTCACGGACAGGGGCACGTCCACGGCACCGGCATACAGAGCTCCGATTTCGGCCATGATCCACATGGCGCGGCTCTCGCTCAGGAGGGCTATCTTGTCTCCCTTCTTGAGGCCCAGCGACATGAGACCGGCGCCGATGCGGTAGGCTTCTTCCCGGGTCTGGCCCTGGGTAATCTCTTTCCAGGTGCCGTTTACCTTCTCGCGAAGGTAGGGATGGTTCTCGTATTGACGGGAATACTTCTCTACGAAGTCGATAATGGTAATTCTTTCTGCCATAGGTTATCAGTTTTATTGTTCGGCGGGGAAGAGACCGTACAGCTCCGCGTCTATCTTGTCGGTGATCTGCTGGAAATCTTCCGGTTTGTTCTCAAACTTGATGTTGTCCACGTCTATGATGAGCAGACGGGACTTGTAGTCCTTAATCCAGTCTTCGTAGCGCTGGTTAAGGCCTGTGATATAGTCTATGCGGATGGAACGCTCGTACTCACGGCCGCGTTTCTGGATTTGGGCAATGAGGTTGGGAATGCTGGAGCGGAGGTAGATGAGCAGGTCCGGCGGGTTCACCAGGGACATCATGAGGTCGAAGAGGTCGGAGTAGTTCTCGAAGTCACGGGTGGACATGAGTCCCATAGCATGCAGGTTGGGGGCGAAGATGCGGGCGTCTTCGTAGATGGTACGGTCCTGGATAATGACCTCCTGGTGCTTGGAGATTTCCACCACGTCCTGGAAACGCTTGTTCAGGAAATAGATCTGGAGGTTGAATGACCAGCGCTCCATGTCTTCGTAGAAATCGGCCAGATAGGGGTTGAAGTCCACGGATTCAAACTTGGGTGTCCAGCCGTAGTGGGCGGCCAACATTTTGGTAAGGGTGGTTTTACCACTTCCGATATTACCAGCAATAGCGATATGCATATATCAAATATTTAATCCATTTCAGATTCTCTCACCCCTTCGGGGTTCGGAATGACAGGCCTTTTTGTCATACCGAGGCCCTTCAGGGCCGAGCGTATCTCCTAAAAAAGTCCGTACAGTTCGGCGTCAATCTGGTCCGTGATCACGGCAAAGTCTTCGGGCCGGTTCAGGAAATCCAGGTTGTCTGCGTCTATGGTAATGAGGCGGCCCTTGTACTCGGCGATCCATTTCTCGTACCTTTCGTTGAGGCCGGAAAGATATTCGATGGAGATGGACTGCTCGTAGTCCCTGCCGCGCTTCTGAATCTGGGACACCAGGTGGGGGATGCTGCTCTTGAGGTATATCATGAGGTCCGGCTCCTTCACCACTTCCATCATTACGTTGAAGGTGTCCATGTAGGTGTTGTAATCCCTTTCCGAGAGGTTTCCCTGGGCGTAGTTGTTGGCCACGAAGATATGCACGCCCTCGAAAAGGGTACGGTCCTGGATAATGACATCCTTGGATTTGGAGATTTCCAGAACGTCGTGCAGGCGCTGCTGCAGGAAATACATCTCCAGGGCGAAAGACCACCTTTTGATGTCGGCATAATAGTCGGCCAGATAGGGGTTGTAGGTGACGGACTCGAACTTGGGCGTCCAGCCGTAATGGCGGGCCAGCAGGGTAGTGAGGGTGGTTTTTCCGCTACCGATATTTCCGGCAATTCCTATGTGCATCCGTGAAATCCCTTTATCTCTACAAAGTTGGTAAAAAGTTACTAAATTTGCAATGATAACTCCATGCCTATGCTTCATTCCCATATATTTACTTTCAACCCGCTGGGTACCAATTGTATAGTGCTTTGGGCCGACGGCCAGAAAGCCTGTACGCTGGCCGACCCCGGTATGTCCTCCGACGACGGCGTCCGTGACCTGACGGACTTCCTTCAAAAGCAGGGTCTTACCCCGGATGCCATTTTCCTCACGCACGGCCATTTCGACCACGTCTGGGGCGTTGAGAAGCTGCTGAAGCTGTTCCCCGTGCCCGTGTACATGCATCCGGCCGACAAGGAAATCCTGGCCGACGGCGCTTCCGTCTTCAAGGGCATGCAGGGCTTCAAGGTGTTCCAGCACCATATTGTCACCACCGACATTGCCGACGGGCAGGTGATCACCACCGCCGGTACTCCCTGGACGGTTCTCCACACCCCCGGCCATACCGCCGGCGGCGTATGCTATTATTCGGCCGAGAATAATTTGCTCCTGAGCGGCGATACCCTCTTCGCCGGCAGTATCGGCCGAACGGACCTGGGCGGCGGCGATTATGACGTCCTTATGAAATCCATCCGGGAGAAGCTGCTTACGCTGCCCGGAGAGACGGACGTGATTCCCGGACACGGACAGCCCACCAGCATAGCCCAGGAAGGCATGCACAACCCCTTCCTGCAGCCTTTCAACGAACCCGACGGCGACTTCCCCGAAGAAGGAATCGTGATTAACGGGATGTAATGAAAACCTTCTGGTTAGAAACGGTCGATTCCACCAACTCGGAGGCGCTGCGGCGGCTTCCGGAGCTGGCGGACGGTACCGTTCTGGCCGCCCGGGAACAGACGGCCGGCCGGGGACAGCGGGGCAACACCTGGTTCACGGAAGCCGGGAAGAACCTCACTTTTTCCATCGTTCTCAAGGCCCTTCCCCTGAAGGCGGCAGACAGTGTGAGGCTCAATTTCCTTACATCCGTGGCGGTGGCTTCCTTCCTGGAATCCCATGGCGTTGATGCATCCATCAAATGGCCCAACGACATCTATGTGGGCAGTCGCAAAATCTGCGGCATGCTCATCGAGAACACCCTGGGCCCGGGCGGCCAGCTGATGGCATCCGTCATCGGCATAGGCATCAATGTTAACCAGACAGAGTTTCCTCAGCTGGCCAATGCCACATCCATGGCCTTGTGCACGGGGAAGGAATATGAACTGGAACCGGCCCTGGAAGGGTTTCTTGGCGTGTTTGAAAGCTGGTTCTCCCGGCTGGATTCGGAGGAGCTCTTCGCCACCTATTCGGCCCGGCTGTTCCGCAAAGGCGTATCGGCCCCCTATCACGACCTCCTGACGGACCGCGAATACACGGGTGTTATAGAAGGCGTGGAACCCGACGGCCGCCTCCATATCCGTGACACGGAGGGGAACGACCTCTATTACAGATTCAAAGAAGTAAGCTATATCCTATGAAAAGAGAAGTCTGGTTAGATTATCTGCGGGTGCTGGCGTGCCTGATGGTGATGGTTATCCACAGCACCGAGCCCTTCTATCTGGGCGGAGACGGTGCCCTTATCCTTACACCTACGGATGCCTTCTGGGTGTCCATCTTCGAGGCTCTCTGCCGCTGCTGCGTGCCGGTATTCCTGGTGGCATCGGCCTATCTTCAGTTCCCGCTGCATTATTCTACCGGAGAATTCTTCCGCCGCCGGGCGGTGCGTATCCTTGTCCCCATGCTGGTCTGGACCGTGGTGTACGCCCTGGTGTGGGGAGAACCCATAGAGAACTTCAAGGGCCTGCTGTTCAACTTCAACTACGCGGCAGGGCATCTCTGGTTTGTGTATATGCTGGTGGGCGTGTATCTGATTATGCCGCTGCTTTCGCCTTGGGCCCAGAAGGTGTCCCAAAAGGAACTGGAGGTGTATCTGGGCATCTGGCTCATTACCACCCTGTTCCCCTTTGTCCGCGAACTGGCCGGCGGAGAAGCGCCCCTTATCCAGGCGGCCGACGGCCTGCCCGCCCCCGCCCTTTTCCCGCTGTGGGGTGAGGCCTCCTGGAACGCCTTCGGCACCTTCTATTATGTGAGCGGTTTCATAGGCTATTTGCTGCTGGGGCTGTATCTGCGCCGATTTGTGCAAAACAAGCCCTGGGTCAAACTGACGGGCTGCTCCCTGTTCCTGCTGGGCTTCGCGGCCATAGTCAGCGGGCTGCTGCGCCGTTTTTCCGACACCTCCGACGTGTTCCCGCTCACCGGCTCCCTGGGAACGGCCGTGGCCTGGGAGACTCCCATCAACTTCTGCGGCCTTCCGGTGGTGATGACCACGGTGGGTATTATCCTGCTGTTCCGGTCTTATCAGGCAAAATGGAGCGGAGAGTCTTTCTTTTACCGCCGTATTATCCTGCCCCTTTCCAAAGCGGGCTATGGGATGTACCTCATTCACATGCTGGTGCTGGGTAATCTGTCTCCCGTGCTCCGCAGCGCCCTCAAAACAGGCTCCGAAGGCGTGCTGGGTTACTGGACCACTCCGGTGGAGATTCTCCTTACCGCCGTCGTCAGTTTTGCCATAGTGGGAGTAATGGCTGTGCTTATCCAGCGCATCCCCAAGGCAGGAAAGTATCTGATGGGTTAAATAAGGTCGTCCCCTCTCTCGCGGATGTCCTTAAGGCGGAGCTGTACCGTGGAAGAGCTGCGGTAGAAATTCTCTACAATAGAGTAGCAGATATCAATGGGATTGCCGGCCTTGATGTGGTCGAAGTAATCGGCCATATTGAAGCCGATGGCGGCAATCTGCCGGTAGGGCTGGTTTTCCTGCATGAGGTCCAGCTTGAGGTGCAGGCCACCGGCGCCCACTTTTCGGCCGTTTCCGGCATCGTATACGTCTTCCGTCAGGAATACGGGGTTGTTGTTGCCCGGGCCGAAGGGCTGGAACTGCTTGAGGAGACGGGTGAACTTGGGCGTAATCTGGGAGAAATCCAGCTTGGCGTCAATCTCTACCACCGGGGTTAATTCCTCACGGGTAATGGTGCCGGATACGAAGCTGTCCATGCGGCGGCAGAATTCCTCCAGGTTCTCTTCCTTCATGGTGAGGCCTGCGGCATATACGTGGCCGCCGAAGTTCTCCAGGAGGTCGGCGCAACTTTCTATGGAGGCGTAAAGGTCGAAGCCCTGTACGCTGCGGGCGCTTCCGGTGACGAAGCCGTTGCTCTTGGTAAGCACCACGGTGGGCTTGTAGAAGGCTTCCACCAGGCGGGAGGCCACGATGCCCACCACCCCCTTGTTCCAGGTGGGGTTGTACACTATGGTAACGTTCTCCGTGGCCAGGGCATGACCGTTCTGTACCATGTCCAGGGCTTCCTGGGTGATTTCCCGGTCTATGGATTTGCGCTCGTTGTTGTTGTCGTTGATTTGTTCGCCTATGCGGAAGGCCGTGCGGTCATCGGTGGCGGTGAGCAGTTCCACGGCCAGGCGGCCGCTTTCCATACGTCCGGCTGCATTGATGCGGGGGCCGATCTTGAAGACGATATCGTCAATGGTGATGTGCCCCGGCTCCAGCTTGGCCAGGTTAATCATGGCCAGAAGGCCCTTGCGGGGGTTCTCGTTCAGGCGCTTGAGGCCGAAGTGGGCCAGGATGCGGTTCTCTCCGGTCATGGCCACCAGGTCTGAGGCTATGGACACCACCTGCAAATCCAGCAGGGGTTCCAGCAGGGAGAAATCCAGCCCATACTTCTGTACATAGCCCTGGGCCAGCTTGAAGCCTACTCCGCAACCGCAGAGGTCGTCAAAGGGGTAGTGGCAGTCTTCCCTCTTGGGATCCAGGATGGCTACGGCACCGGGGAGCTCATTCTCCGGGAGGTGGTGGTCGCAGATAATGACCTCAATGCCCTTGGCGCGGGCGTACTCTACCTTGTCGATGGCCTTGATGCCGCAGTCCAGGGTGATTACGAGGTCCACCCCGTTGTCTCCGGCCCAGTCCAGGGCCTTGTAGGAGAGGCCGTATCCTTCGTCGTAGCGGTCCGGGATGTAGAAATCCACCTTCTGGGTGAAGTGGCGGATAAAGGAAAACACCTGGGCCACCGCCGTGGTGCCGTCTACGTCGTAGTCGCCGTAGACCAGAATCATTTCACCTCCAATTATGGCCTGGTGCAGCCGTTCCACGGCTTTGTCCATGTCGGTCATGAGGAAGGGGTCGTGGAGGTCTTCCAGGCGGGGGCGGAAGAAGCTGCGGGCCTGCTCGAACGTCTCTACGCCCCGCTGGACCAGGAGGTCTGCCAGGACGCGGTCTATGCCCAATTCGGCCGCCAGCTGCGAGGCCTTTTCAGGGTCTGCAGCCGGTATTAAAGACCATTGACGTTCATTAATGCCCATAACCGTACCACCCGCCCATAGGAGCGGGTCTTACAAAGATAAGCAATCCGGAGAAAAATTACAAGCAGGAAATGATGATTTCGTCGGCAATCTCCTCGGGAGCAAGGCCGTTGGTGTCGAGGATCACGTGGGCGGCCTTCTCGTAAAGCGGCAGGCGTTCGGCCAGGCGCGCCTCCCAGCCTTCCCCGGCCAGCGGGCGCCCTTCCGTTCTCCCTTCCAGGTTGCCGCGGAGGGTTTCCTCATCGGCCTGGAGATAGATGCAAAGGGTTTTTTCCTGAAGGAGGCCGATGGCGCCGGGCACAGTCACCGTTCCTCCGCCGAGGGCCAGGACGGCCGTACTCTCAGAATATTTGGCCACCGTCTGCTCCAGGGCCTGCTTTTCCAGGCGGCGGAAGCCCTTTTCTCCGTCGGCCTCAAAAATGGCCGGGATGGAACGCCCCGCCTTTTTTACGATGACCTCGTCCAGGTCCAGGAAGGGGCAACCCAAAGCGTCGGCCACAATACGGCCGACGCTGGTTTTTCCGCTTCCCATGAAGCCTGTAAGTGCGATAAGCATATTAGAATAGCGTGGGTTCCCAGTCTCCCAGGTCAACCGGGGTGTCATCTTCGCCGCCCTTGAGGAGCTCGGAGGACTGGCCGGTCTGTTCAATCTCGGCGGCAGGGGCTTCGTCCACCAGGTTCTCGGCCTCCAGGTCCACGTCCATGGGTTCGTCCGAGATGGCTTCGGCCACCTCTTCCTCGTCTTCTTCCTTCACAAGCGGCTCGCCGAATTCCACCTTCTTGAGGTCGTACGGGGAGCATTTCTTGCCCTTGGCGGCAATGCCCTTCTTGGCGATAAACTCTTCGGCATCCAGGATTTCGGCCTCGCGATGGTCGTATTTTCCGCCGAAGGTGAGGAGGATCTGCGGATGCTTGTCGGCCGAGATGTCCACCAACTTGGAACCCTTGGCGTCGGAGATGAACAGGACGGGGGTATTGTTGCTTTCGGTGAAGCTGAAGCGCTTTACATAGTAGGCCTTGGCCGCGTTGTCCCAGTAGAGGACCGTGTACACGCGGGCGGGATCCAGTTTTTCTATGCGGATCACGTCTCCCTGGTACTTGTTCACCAGGTCGTAGGAGGTGGTGTAGTAGCTGCCGTCGGCAAAAATGGCGAGCACCTTGTCTTCGCCCGCGAATTTTCCAAGATGCTGGCCGCGACCTTCCTCGTTGAGGCGCTGGATGTCAGGGTCGTACCAGATGTCCTTGCCTTCCAGGGTGGTGATACCTTTGGACTTGAGCTGGATCTTGGCTATGGCGTATTTGGTGACCAGGTTGCCGCGGGAGCTGCGTCCCTTGATGGCCAGGCCTGCGAAATCCCATTCCAGCTGGGTTTTCTTGAGGCCTTTCTTGGGACGGAGGTTAATCTTTACCGTCTCGGCCTCACCGTTGTGGTTCACGGTGAACCATAAAATCTTGGAATCCGGGGCGCCGGTGGTAATATCGTACTCCTTGTCGCGGGTTACAGAGGTGATATTGAAGCGTTTGGCATAATGGGCAGGGCCCTTGCCCTCGCGGTATATCACGTTGTAGATGGTTCGCTCATCGCTGCGGTTGAATACGCCGGCATAGAGGAGGTCCTTGCCGAAGAAGGCCTTGTCGCTTACCTTGGTCACGCGGTATTTGCCGTCGCGGCCGATGACGATGATCTCGCTGAGGTCGGAGCAGTCTCCTATGAACTCGCCACCGTCGTCCTTCTTGAGGCCGATGCCCACGAAGCCCTCGGCCAGGTTGGCGTAGAGCTTGGCGTTGTTGGAAACCACCTTGGTGACGGTGATGTTCTCCAGGGAGGAAATCTCCGTTAGGCGCGGCCATTCCTTGCCGTATTTCTTCTTGAGGGCCTTGAACCAGTCGATGGTGTATTCCGTGATGTGCTCCAGCTTGTCTTTCACGTCCTTCATCTGGTCTTCCAGGGCGTAGATTTTCTCGTCCAGGGCCTTGGTGTCGAACTTGGAAATCTTGCGTACGGGCTTCTCTACCAGCTTCATGATGTCTTCCATCACAATCTCCCGGCGCAGGAGGTCCTGGTACTGTTTCATCTGGGACAGGATGTCCTCCAGCTGTTCTTCCCAGGTTTTCTGGTTCATTTCCAGCACCTTGTAGATGCGGTTCTCGAAGAAGATACGCTCCAGGGAGCTGTAATGCCAGTCGTTTTCCAGTTCGGCCAGCTTTACCTCCAGCTCGGCCTGCAGGATGTCACGGGTGTGGAAGGTGTCGTATTCCAGAATCTCGTTCACCGTGAGGAAGGCGGGCTTGTTCTCCCGGATCACGCAGGCGTTGGGCGCAATCTTGGTCTCGCACTCGGTGAAGGCGTAGAGGGCGTCGATGGTCTTGTCCGGGGAAACGTCGGCCGGAAGATGGATGATGATTTCCACCTTGTCGGTGGTCATATCGTCTATCTTCTTGATATTGATCTTCTTCTTCTCCTTGGCCTTGATAATGCTGTCGATGATGGCCTGGGAGGTTTTTCCGTAAGGGATTTCGGTGATGGTGATGGTGGATTTGTCCACCTTGTTGATGCGGGCGCGCACCTTCACCATGCCGCCGCGCTTGCCCTGGTTGTACTTGGAACAGTCGGCGATACCACCGGTGGGGAAGTCCGGAAGCAGGGTGTAGGGTTCGTCCTTCAGGATGGCGATGGAGGCATCCAGCAGTTCGTTGAAGTTGTGGGGCAGAATCTTGGAACTGAGGCCGGCGGCGATGCCTTCCGTGCCCTGGGCCAGCAGCAGCGGGAAGCGCACCGGCAGTTCGGTGGGTTCCTGGTTGCGGCCGTCGTAGGATGTCATCCAGGGGGTTACCTTGG
>JAFZWC010000082.1 GCA_017617475.1 Bacteroidales bacterium | reverse complement strand
GCTGCCGGTATGATCGGTTCCAACATGGTCCAGACCGCCGCTATGCTTGGTCTTACTCCCAACATTTGCCTGTACGATATCTTTGAGCCCGGCCTCAAGGGTGTCCTGGCCGAGATGGACCACTGCGCATTCGAGGGTATCAACCTCACCGCCACCATCGACCCCGCCGTAGCCTTCAAGGATGCCAAGTACATCATCTCTTCCGGTGGTGCACCCCGCAAGGACGGCATGACCCGTGAAGACCTCCTGAAGGGCAACTGCCAGATTGCCGCCGAATTCGGTGACAACATCAAGAAGTACTGCCCCGACGCCAAGTTCGTGGTGGTTATCTTCAACCCGGCCGATGTGACCGCTCTCACCGCCCTCATCCACTCCGGTCTGAAGCCCAGCCAGCTCACTTCCCTCGCCGCCCTTGACAGCACCCGTCTGCAGGAAGCCCTGGCCCAGGAATTCAACGTGCCCCAGTACAAGGTCACCGGTGCCCGCACCTACGGCGGTCACGGTGAGGCCATGGCTGTGTTCGCTTCTCATGTGAAGATTGACGGCAAGCCCCTCTCAGAGATGGGTCTGAGCGCCGAGCGCTTCGAAGAAATCAAGCACAACACCATCCAGGGTGGTTCCAACATCATCAAGCTCCGTGGCCGCAGCTCCTTCCAGAGCCCCGCTTACCAGGCTGTGAAGATGATCGAGGCTGCTATGGGTGGCCAGAAGTTCGAATGGCCCGCCGGCACCTATGTGAACAACGCCGAGTACAAGAACGTGATGATGGCTATGCCCACTGTCATTGACGCCACCGGCTGCCACTTCACCAACCCTCAGGGTACCGCCGAAGAAATGGCTGCCCTCCAGGCTTCCTACGAGCACCTCGTAAAGATGCGCGACGAGATCGTTACCCTCGGCATCGTTCCCGCCGTGGCCGACTGGAAGAAGGAGAACGCCAACCTCTAAGCCGTTATCGGCCCTTATAAATCCTTAACCCCCGGCACCCAGTTACCGGGGGTTTTTTAAAACCCTTCCGCTATGTCCACGCTTAACAAACCCGGCAAAACCTTTTTCGTCATTTTCAGCGTCGTCCTGGTGCTGTTCATCTGCGGCGTAAGCTGCTGCAAACTCATCGACAACTCCGAGGTAGGTATCAAGTTCAAGAAATTCTCCCTCACGGAGCAGGGCAAACTCATTACCCAGCCGGTCAACGGTCTGGTGTTCATCAACCCCTTCACCACGGATATCTTCACCTATCCCGTCTATGTCCAGCGCGTGGACTATCCGGCTTTCACGGTAACCACCAAGGACGCCGCCACCTTCAGCATGGACCCCACCCTGGCCTACATGGTGAACCGGGACAAGGCCACGGAAATCTTTACCAAATACCGCAAGCCCCTGGCCGATATCGAGTCCGGTTACATGCGCACTTGCATCTACGACGCCTACCGCATTACCGCCAACAACTACACTTCTGATGAACTGATGGCCAGCCGCGCCAAGTTTGAGGCGGAGGTTCGTGCCATGCTGGACCTGTCGCTGGGCGACGAAGGCTTTGTGGTTCAGGAGTTCACCTCCCAGATTACCCCGCCCGAAAGCCTGCGTCAGATGATCGATGCCAAGAACGCCGCCATCCAGAGCGCCCTCCGTGCCGAGAACCAGGTAAAGGAAGCCGAGGCCAACGCCAAGATCGAGATTGCCAAGGCCGAGGGTGAAGCCCAGGCCCTCAAGATCAAGGCCGACGGTGAAGCCTACTACAACCGCACCGTAGCCGCCTCCCTCAACGCCTTGCTGGTCCAGCAGGACGCCATCCAGAAATGGGACGGCAAGCTTCCCGAGTACAACGGCGGCGGAGCGCTTCCGTTTATCAATATAAAGTAGTCTGTGAACGCAAGTTCCTGTGATTCTGCATTATAAACAATTACCCCTGGGCTATTTAACCCAGGGGTAATTCGTTAAAGTGCAGGGGTTCAGCCCCTTACGCCCACGCAATTAGAAGGCGAAGTTGATACCGGCCTTGATGTAGTTGCGGCTGGTGGTGTAGTTGTCGCTCTTGGCGTAGTTCAGCAGGCTGCGGTCGTAACCCACGGTGAAGAGAATGTCGCCGGCCTGGAAGCCGATGCCACCACCCACACTCATGTTGAAACGGTTGCGGTCACCCTTGTCGCTGTCGTAGTGATTGTACTTGCCGCCATCGCTGAAATTGATGCCCAGAACAGAAACATTACCGGTGACGGTGGTGGTGCTGGCAATACCTACCTGGAAGGTGGGGCCTGCGAAGACCATGATGGCAGCGTTGCCAAAGCTGTACTTGTAGTTCACGTTGATGGGAACGTTCACGGCAAACTCACGGTAGCTGCCGGCTACATAGTAGTTGGCCACGGAACCGCCGTTGGAAGCGGATTTGCCGTATGCGAGCATGTCCACATAGAGGCCGGGGGCTACGCCCAGACCGGCGACGATGGGCACGTTGTAGCTGGCGCCCAGGTAGAAACCATGATGGGCAACGGCGTCGGAGTTACCCGTCTTTTCAGAAGCGTAAAGATAACCGGCTCCGGGAACGAGCTGTGCGTTGGCCTGGATGCCGATGAGCATCAGAGATGCTGCCAGAAGAGTTGCAAAAACCTTTTTCATAGTATATAAAGTAGTTGTTTTCCAGCCGCAAAGATAGTATTAAATTATCAAAAGGGTGAACACTGTCTGAAAATTTGTTATTTTGGGCTAAACAATTCGACCTTTTGACAGTGCCGGCCACAAAAAAACCTCCGGACTTTATGGCCCGGAGGGTATGTCATTCTGACTTTAGAATCTCTAGAAGAGGTATCCTACGCCCAGGTGCAGGTAGGTGCGAGAAATCTTGTTGATGGTGCCATGCTCGAGGCGCCTGTTCAGATTGAGCAGACCCAGGTCAACGCCTAAGTCCACGCGGAGCATGTCGTTGATCTCGACACCACCGGCAAAGCCCCAATAGATGTTGAAAGGCTTGCGGCACTCACCGAACTTGTTGTCGGCCCTGAGCAAAGGATAAACGGTACCGTTCGGGTCCTTGGCTTTGTAGGAAAGGGCTAACTGCAGGGTAGGACCCGTTTGGCCAAATACCTTGAGATGCTCATTGAGTTCATAGGTGTAGCTGGCCTGGAGGGGGATGTTAAGGGCGAGTTCGCTTACTTTAACGTCGTGCCAGTCCCAGTGACGGCCGAAGAGTACGGAAAGGTTGGCGCCGGGCAGTACGGCCAGACCGTCTACGAGGTCATCCAGATTGTAATAGTATTTGGCTCCGGCATAGGCGCCAAACATGTTGGAGGGATGAGAAAATCCCAGATCATTTCTCGTCTTCTCGAAAGCCACAATAAGACCGCCGTCGGCAATAATCTGAGCATTGGCCTGGAAGCCCAGCAGCAGGGCGGCGACAATAACGATGATTTTTTTCATATGGATGTGAATTAATACCTTACAATATCACAACAAAGATACACTTTTTTTACAACTTAAGGAAAATCTTCCGTTTGTACAGAGGAAGGGCCGCCAGATACACTACCAGCATGGAGAACATGGCAAACAGCAGGGAGGTCCAGCGGGTAACACCCACCAGCCCCATGATCCAGCCATTGAACCCGGTGGGGTAAAAGAGCCAGTAAAGGACATCGCTCACCAGATAGCAGTAGATGGCGTTGGTGCCGAACACCTTGAAAAAGCCCGTTCGCTTCCACCAGCCGCGTTCGTCAATAATGTAATGGAGCAGGCTCAGCAGAAGCGTGCCCACCCCGCAGGCTACCAGGACGAAGGACGGCGACCATACCTTCTTGTTGAGGGGAAGCAGATAGTCCAGCAGCAGGCCCGCCACCAGCAGCGCCGTTCCCAGGGTATCCAGCTTGCGGAAATCCTCAGAAGCCAGAATCTTGCCCACCAGGAAGCCGATGAGCGTATGGGCAATGGAAGGCAGGGTGGACAGAAGGCCCTCGGGATCAATCCCGTTGTCGCTGTACATGTGCTTGCCCAGCACCGCCCGGTCCACGCGGGACAGGACATTGCCCGGTCCGTACTCATAGCCGTTCCCCAGCAGCAACAGGGCCGAATACGCCACCAGAATACCTACAATCACCCAGGGCAGGTATTTATGGTCCACCTTGCACACAATAAGGGCCGATGCCCCGAAGCACAGCGCAAAACGCTGCAGCACCCCCGAGAACCGGATGGCCTCCGAACCATGGATGAAGTGGCTGATGGTGTTGACCAGAAGGCCGATGCCCAGCAGCAACAGGAAGCGCTTCAGAGCCTTCCCGTTCAGCGTGAAGTTCTGTTTCCGCAGGGAGAAGAACATAGATACCCCCATCACGAAGACAAAGTTGGGGAAGATGAAGTCCGTGGGGGTCATTCCGTTCCAGGCCGAGTGGGCCAGCGGGGGAAAAACGACGCCCCAGGAACCGGGCAGGTTCACCAGCACCATGAAGGCCAGGGTCATACCCCGGAGGACGTCAATAGCTTGTACGCGTTTCATAATCCAAAGGTACGCAATTTTCACGAATCCCCACAAATGGGGATTGACGGGCGCACCAAAACGCCGTACCTTTGCGCCCGGCGCAAGAAAAAAGACATGATTCTTTCAGATCTGAATACAGGCGAGAAAGCCGTGATCGTCCGTGTGAACGGACACGGAAGTTTCCGCAAACGGCTCATCGAGATGGGCTTCATCAACGGAAAAGAGGTCCGGGTGGTGCTGAACGCCCCGCTCAAGGACCCCATCGAGTACGAGATCATCGGCTACAAAGTCTCCCTGCGCCGGGAAGAGGCGCGGCAGATTGAGGTGGTGACGGAAGAAGAAGCCCGCGAGGCCCTGAAAACCGACGAACACCTCCAGGCGCTGCCCGGAGACCTGGAAGAACAGGAAAGGCTGGACCGCGCCCTGGCCCACGTGGCCGAAGAGCGCCACCACAACATCCGCGTAGCCCTGGTGGGCAATCCCAACTGCGGAAAAACCTCACTCTTCAACATTGCCTCCGGCAGCCACGAGCATGTGGGGAATTACTCCGGCGTCACGGTGGATGCCAAAGAGGGCCACTTTAAATACAAGGACTACGACATCACCCTGGTGGACCTGCCGGGCACCTATTCCCTGTCGGCCTACTCCCCCGAAGAACTCTATGTAAGGAAGAACCTGCTGGAAGCCATGCCGGACGTGGTGGTGAACGTGGTGGACGCTTCCAATATTGAGCGCAACCTGTACCTTACCACCCAGCTCATTGACATGAACCTGCGGGTGGTGATGGCCCTGAACATGTACGACGAGCTTCAGCACAAGGGCGACAAGCTGGACGTGAAGCAGCTGGGCTATCTCCTGGGTATGCCGGTGTGCCCCACGGTGAGCCGCAACGGGCAGGGCATCCCCGAACTCTTCGACACGGTTATCAAAGTGTACGAGCATGCGGACCCCAAGCTGGCCCGTCATCTGCACATCAACCACGGGGCCGAGCTGGAAAAAAGCATCCGGCACATCCAGCCCTATATTGCCTACAACGAGCAGCTCAAGGCGCACTACTCTACCCGCTACCTTACCATTAAATATATGGAAGGGGACAGTGACGTGGAAAAGCTGCTGGCTTCCATGCCCAACATCCAGGACATTGCCGACGCCCGTGCCGAGGAACAGGAACGCATCCAGGGGCTGCTGGGAACATCGGCCGAGAGCGCTATGGTCGATGCCAAATACGCCTTTATCCAGGGCGCCCTGGCCGAGACCTATGAAAAATACCAGGCCGAAAGGCCCCGCCGCACCCTCACGGACAAGATTGACGCTATAGTTACCAGCCAGTGGCTGGCATTTCCTATCTTTATATTGTTGTTGTGGTTCATCTTCTGGGCCACCTTCACCATCGGCCAGTACCCCATGGACTGGATCGATGCCGGGGTGGCCTGGTTAGGTGACAAGGTGGGAAGCCTCATGGCCGACGGCTGGCTCAAGGACCTGGTGGTGGACGGCGTCATTGCCGGCGTGGGCAGCGTGCTGGTGTTCCTGCCCAACATCCTTATCCTGTATTTCTTCATCTCCATCATGGAAGACAGTGGGTACATGGCCCGCGCCGCCTTCATCGTGGACAAACTGATGCACCGGATCGGTCTGCACGGCAAGAGTTTTATCCCCATGGTCATGGGCTTCGGCTGCAATGTGCCGGCCATCATGGCCACCCGCGCCATCGAGAGCCGCAAGAGCCGCCTGGTCACCATCGCCATCATTCCCTTCATGTCCTGCGCGGGGCGTCTGCCCATCTTCGTGCTCTTTGCCGGGGCGTTCTTCCCCGCCAGCCCCGCAACGGCGCTGCTGGGAATCTATCTGCTGGGGGTTGTGCTGGCCATCCTTTCGGCCCTAGTCATTGGCCGGTTCATCAAGGACGATGACCTTCCTTTCGTGATGGAGCTGCCTCCCTACCGCGTTCCCACCGCCAAGGCCATCGGCCGGCATACCTGGGAAAAGGGCCGGCAGTACCTGGAAAAGATGGCGACGACCATCCTTATCTTCTCCGTGGCCATCTGGGCGCTGGGGTATTTCCCCCGCCACGAAGGCGCCACCAAGGCCTATCAGCAGGAGCATTCCTATATAGGTTACATAGGCAAGGCTATTGAGCCCGCCATGGCTCCCATGGGTTTCAACTGGAAGATGGACGTGGGCCTGCTGGCCGGCGTTGGGGCCAAGGAGCTGGTTATCAGTTCCCTGGGTGTAACCTACGCGCAGGACGGAGAAGCCTACGAAGCCCAGGACGAGTCCGACGACACGGCCCTTCAGAGCGCCCTCAAGGCCTCTGTACCCACAGCCGCCGCATTGGCTTTCATGGTGTTTGTGCTACTGTACTTCCCGTGCATTGCCACCTTCGTGGCCATCAAAAACGAAACAGGAAAATGGCGCTGGGCCATTCTCCTGTGTACATATACCATTCTGGTAGCCTGGGTATGTGCCTTTGTGGCATACCGCTTAGGGCTGCTGTTCTGGCCGCTTCTGTGAGTACTCGCACCCGCAGTACAGCTGGTTGTAGAAATCTTCTTCCTTAATTATCTGGTTCCGGCGTTCCTGGAGGCCGCCTTTGCGCCAGTTCTGGTCCCACCAGGAGACGCCGGTAACTTGGGCGCAGGCCCATCGACCCGCTTCGTTCACTTGATCCAAACTTTTCCAGCGGGAGCTGGCCAGCGTGGTGGTGAGTACCTCGAAGCCGTGCGCCCGGGCATACTCCGCAGCCCGCAGCAGGCGGAACTTGAAGCACTGGAGGCATCGGCCCCCGCGCTCCGGCTCGTTTTCCAAACCCGCGGCGCAGCTTTCCCAGGCGTTGTGGTCATATTCGTCTTCCACTATCTCCAGCCCCCACTTTTTGGCGTAGCGCAGGCACTCGTTGAGGCGGTGACCGTACTCCTCAGAGGGGAAAATGTTGGAATTGGAATAGAAGATGACGGGCCGGATGCCGTTGTCCATGAGGCACTCCACAATGGCGCTGGAGCAAGGCGCACAGCAGGCATGAAGCAGCACCTTGGTGGCGCCGCCCGGAACCTCAATATGATGGAGCGGTGTCAAGAGTACTTACGCGGGAACCGCAGCAAAATGGACAGCAGGGCCACAGTGCCCAGCACGAAAGGATAATACAGGTTGCCAATGATGGCCAGGGCCGATACGCCCGCCAGGCCGCTGGCCATGAGCATCTGCGCGCCGTAGGGAATGATGCCCTGCACCAGGCAGGAGAAAGTGTCCAGGATGGAGGCCGTCTTGCGCGGATCCAGCCCGAAGCGGGTGGTGATATCCTTGGCCAGAGGGCCCACGGTGATGATGGCAATGGTGTTGTTGGCCGTGCAGAAATTCACCAGCGACACCAGTGCCGCAATGGAGAATCCGGCCACGCGCCGGCCGGCAATGCGCCGGGTAAGGCCGTCAATAATGAACTGCAGGCCGCCGTTGTAACGGATAATCTCCAGCATGCCTCCGGCCAGCAGGGACACGATGATGAGTTCGCCCATGCCGCTGATACCGCTGCCGATGGAGGACATCCAGCCCACGAATCCGTAAGCCCCGGTGCACCAGCCTATGATGCCGTTTACCCCGATGCCTATGGCTAGCACGGTGACCACGTTCACGCCCGCCAGGGCCAGGCCTATTACCAGCAGATAGGGAATCAGACCTATCCATTGTACGGGTCCGGCAGCGGGGGAGGCCTCGATGGAAAGCCCCAGAAACACATACAGGACGGTGACCAGCAGGGCCGCTGGCGCCGCAATCCAGATATTGACGTTGAACTTGTCCCGCATGGAACATCCCTGGCTGCTGGTGGCGGCCACGGTGGTGTCCGAAATAAAGGACAGATTGTCTCCGAAGAAAGCGCCGCCTACAATGATGGCGGTAACGAAGGGAACGCCCATGCCCGCCTCGGCCGCAATACCGCTGGCAATGGGAACCAGCGCCACAATGGTGCCCACAGACGTGCCGATGGCCATGGACACGAAGCAGGCGGCCAGGAACAGACCGGCGTAGATGAGGTTACCGGGCAAAATGTGCAGGGTGGCGTTCACCGTGGCGTCAATGGCGCCTATATCCTTGGCCGTGGAAGCGAAAGCCCCCGCCAGCACAAAGATCCAGATCATCATGAGCACATTCTTGTTGCCCGCCCCCTCGGAAAAGATGGAAATCTTCTCGTCGGTGGTTTGGACGCCCTTGGTAATAATAAGGGAATAGGCCGATGCCACAATAAAGGCGGCGGCCACCGGCACTTTGTAAAAGTCGTGTGCCACCAGGGAGCCTGCCAGATATACCGCCAGGAACACGAAAAGCGGGCTCAGCGCCAGCCAGCCGTTCATTTTGCGGGAACTCGACTTCCCCGGTCCGGTTTTTTCTGTGTGAATGGCCATGAACAAAGTTCGTTAGGGAAGTACAAAGATACGCAATTTTTTAGTACCTTTGCAGGATATGAGAAGCATACACGAGCACAAAGGGATGAGCCCTGCCATGAGAATGGCGGACCTCCTGGACACGGGCTTCTCTCTTTTGGGCGTTTTCAACCGCATGGGGTTGTCGCTGGGCTTCGGAGAGGAGAGTGTGGCCGAAGTGTGCGAAAAAGCCGGCATCGACCCCGAGACCTTCCTTCTCATCTGCCGGGTGTATGTCATTGACGGCTATCGGCCCACCCGCGAAGCGCTCCAAAACGCCGATTTGCAAGACATCCTGGGCTATCTCCGCAAATCCCATAGCTACTACACCCAGGTCATGCTCCCCCGCCTGGAGGAAGCCCTGGAACAGATGGTGGTCCCTTGTGAGGACATGCAGAAGCGCGTAATCAGGCGCTTCTTTTTGGATTATCGCGAAGAGCTCCTGGCCCATTTCGCCTACGAAGAAGACACTGTCTTCCCCTATGTGGAAGAGATGCTGGCCTCCCGCGGCAGCTCGCAGTTCACCATCGGCGAATACGAACAGAACCATTCCAACATTGAGGAAAAACTGGCCGACCTCAAGAACCTGGTCATGATGTATCTGCCCCCGCAGTGCGATTCGCAGGCCGCCCAGATTGCCCTTTTCTACCTTTACAGTCTGGAAACGGACCTGGCCAAGCACACGCTCATAGAAGACGACATCCTGGTGCCCATGGTGGTGCGCATGGAAGAGGTGGTGGCCGCCGCCCGCCCCGAAGGGGAGGAACTGAGCGCCCGCGAGAAAGAGATTCTGGTGAGTGTGGCCAAAGGAAAGCTGAACAAGGAGATAGCCGACGAGTACAACATCTCCATCTACACGGTTATCACGCACCGCAAGAACATTACCCGCAAGACGGGTATCAAAACCGTGGCCGGCCTCACCGTGTATGCGCTTCTGAACAACTTAATCGACATGAATTCAGTAGAATAGACTATGGATTACAGACCTTACCTCAAGTATTATCCCAACTTCCCCAAAAAGGGCGTCAACTTTGTGGACATTATCCCGCTCATCCAGGACAAGGAACTCTTCCGTCACCTGGTGGACGACCTCATTGCCATGTGCGACACGCCCAACATCGCCGCCCCCGAGGCCCGCGGATTCCTGTTCGCAACGCCCATGCTCTATGCCCAGAAGGTGGAGAACGTGATCACGCTGCGTAAAAAGGGCAAGCTGCCCTTCTCCGAGGGAGACCTGATGCAGGTGGAGATTATGAAGGAGTACGGCCCGGACCATATCTATTTCCGCCGCTCGGATATCGCTGCCTCCAAACCCAACGGAGACACCATCGAGATAACTTTCTTCGATGATATCCTGGCCACCGGCGGTACCTCATGGGGTATAGCCGACAAGCTGAATTCCATGACGGTTGAGGTTGACGGAAAGGAGTACAAAGTCAAAGTGAAGGACTTCGTATTCCTGGTAGAGATTGACGACTTGCCCGGCCGCGCCCGCCTGGAAGGCATAGCCCCGGTGAAGTCATTAATCCATGTAACTGAAGGGTAACCCCCTTGTCATTCTGAGCGAAGCGAAGAATCTGTTACTTGGAGTTTTTGAAATCAAACTGGCTTCCGTGCCAGGTCCAGGAGTTGAGGACATCGCCGCTGCGAATGGAAACCACCTGACGGAACACCCGGATATCCTTTCCGTCAGCGTCCATCCGGCCGATGGGGACCCACGCCCCGGAGGCATAGGAATAGATTTGGGCCGATACGGAGCCCTCGCTCCGCCGGGCCACCATCAGTTCGGGAGCCCTGTCTCCCGTGAAATCGTGGATGCCGATGAGCGTATCCCCGCTGCCGCTCTCCAGGAGTTCGTCTCCTGTGCGGACGGAGCCATCGGCCAGAGAGACCTTTACAGAGGCCCCGCCCACGGAGAAATCCAGGGTGCCGGACTCGCCGTAGAAATAGCTGTCCAGGCCGAAGACGAAGGTTCCGGAAGCGTTGTCCGAGTAGGTGCGCACCTGGGCCTGAGCCGTACAGCAGATGAGCAGAAGCAGTGGTATTAGTTTACGCATACAAATGCAAAGATAAGAAAAACCTTAAATATCAGCCATATGTCCTTTGTAGATGATAGAATTGCCATGGAAGGCCTCACCTTCGACGATGTCCTTCTTATCCCGGCGTATTCCGAGGTCCTGCCCCGCATGGTAGACCTGCACACCCGTTTCTCCCGGAACATTCCCCTGAACATTCCCATCGTATCGGCCGCCATGGATACGGTGACCGAGGCTCCGATGGCCATCGCCCTGGCCCGCGAAGGCGGAATCGGCGTCATTCACAAGAACATGAGCATCGCCGCCCAGGCCGCCGAGGTGCGCAAGGTCAAGCGCTCGGAGAACGGCATGATCACGGATCCCGTGACCATCAGCCAGGACCAGACGGTGGGCGACGCCCTGCGCCTGATGAAGGAGAACCACATCGGCGGCATCCCCGTCACGGACGGCACCAGCCGCCTGGTGGGCATTGTGACCAACCGCGACGTCCGCTTCCAGCAGGATCTGTCCGTCTCCATCAAGGACGTGATGACCTCCGAGGGGCTGGTCACCATCCCGGCCACCCGCACGGACCGCGAGTATGTGAGGACCGTGCTGCAGGAGCACAAGGTGGAAAAACTGCCCGTGGTGGATGGGAAAGGCAATATCGTAGGCCTCATCACCTATAAGGACATTATGCAGGAGCGCCGCTATCCGGCCGCCTGCAAGGATGCCCAGGGCCGCCTCCGCGTGGCCGCCGGCATCGGCATCACCCCCGACGCCCTGGACCGCATCGCCGCCCTCAAGGCCGAAGGTGTGGACGCCGTGGTGCTGGATTCCGCCCACGGTCACAGCAAGGGCGTGATGGACCTGCTCCGGAAAGTGAAAGCCACCTATCCCGAACTGGACGTGGTGGTGGGCAACGTGGCCACCGAAGACGGCGCCCGCGACCTGGCGAAAGCCGGTGCCGACGGTGTGAAGGTGGGTATCGGCCCCGGTTCCATCTGCACCACCCGCATCGTGGCGGGCGTGGGTGTTCCCCAGCTCAGCGCCATCTACAACGCCTCCCAGGCCCTCAAGGACACGGGCGTGACTTTAATTGCCGATGGCGGTCTGCGCTACTCCGGAGACGTGGTGAAGGCCCTTGCCGCCGGTGGAGACTGTGTGATGTGCGGCTCCATGTTCGCCGGCACCGAAGAGTCCCCGGGCGAAGCCATCATCTACAACGGCCGTAAGTTCAAGGCTTACCGCGGCATGGGCTCAATTGACGCCATGGCCGCCGGTTCCAAGGACCGCTACTTCCAGGACGACAAGGTGGAACTGAACAAACTGGTACCGGAAGGCATCGTGGGCCGTGTTCCCTACAAGGGCACCCTGGCCGAGACGGTGTACCAGCTGCTTGGCGGCCTCCGCTCCGGCATGGGTTACTGCGGCGCGGCTGACCTCAAGGCCTTGAAGCAGGCCAAGTTCACCCGCGTGACGGCCAGTGGCATGACGGAAAGCCACCCGCACGACATCACCATCACCAAGGAAACCCCCAACTATTCCCGTAACGACTAGTTAACGGTCCCTTTTCCCCCTCGTGGGCGCAAACGGCTGACCGACAAACAGATAAGCATTTACCCCTAGGCCATAACGCCCAGGGGTAAGTTGTTAAGGTGCTGTCTGATAGGCACATGCGTCCACGCAAATTGTTGGCTCCCGTACGTCAAATACATGCGGTCACAATTTGTGACCGCATCAAATAGAAACACGTCTGCGCCACCTTCTTGTTACCTCAACACTTTCGGCCGAACTAAAAGAGCTTCGAGCTAAAGTAGACCTGCTGCAGCTCCAGCAGGAAGAGGACTTGGGGGCTGTCAATGACCTTTCACAGGATGTCCGAATAGACATTGACAACCTCTATCTGGCTATAGCCGAATTATCTGCCCGTATTGAAGAGAAGAAGAAAGAACCAAGACCCCGGATTGGATTCTAACGCAGCCGCAGGCCTTTTGCGCCCTTCTTTGGCCCGTACGTAGTGATGCGGAACACAGTATTCTTCTTTCCCCTCCACCTTCTGTAGCAACACATCGCCCCGCCCTTTCTTAAGCCGAAAGCGGTATAAATCTATTCTGATTCTCTTCATGGCGAAATTCGTTCCGCCCCAAAGATACAAAACGAAGAGGACCCCCCCAACTACTCCCGTAACGACTAGTTATCGGGTTACTGGGCGGGAATGACGTAGATTTCCACGCGGCGGTTTTTGGCACGACCGGCCTCGGTGGAATTATCGGCCGCCGGGTACTTGGAGGACAGGCCCTCCGTTACAATATGATCGCCGGAAATGCCTTCTTTCTCCAGGAAGGCGGCAACTGTTTTGGCTCGCTCGGAGGAAACGGCCTGGTTGGCCTCGTCGCTGCCGATGTTATCCGTGTGACCATACACGCGGATATTGGCATCGGGCATGTCTTCAATGCCTTTTACCAGATCTTTAAGGGAAGCCTTGGCGTCTTCGCTGAGGTCGGTTTTGTTGAAATCGAAAAGAAGACCGTTTTCAAAGGTAACTTTAAGAGCGATGACTCCCGTTTCCATGGTGACGGTCTCCACGATGGCGCCCTTCAGACTGGCCAGTTCAAGGGCCTTCTTTTCCAGTTTCCGCTGGGTGTTTCTGGTGGTGCCGCAACTTACAGTGAGGAGACAACACAGGACAAGGAAAGGAAGAAGCTTTTTCATGCAAGTCATAAGGTATAGTCGTTTAGTGGATTAGCATTACAAATTTAGAAAAAATGTTGTACTTTTGTGGGAAACGACACTGAAAAATGAAAAAGCTATTTCTTCTTTTGGCTACCATAGCCATACTGGCCGCCTGCGTCAACAACAACTCTTCCAAGAAGTCCAAGACTTCTGAGGAACCGTCTCCCGTTGAGTCCGAAGAGATTCAAGAGCCGGCTCAGCAGCCTGTCCAACAATCCGCCCAACCGCTTATCCAGCAGGAGGAACCTGTGAAGGCCGAGGCCCAGGAGCCCGAGGTACAGGCCCAGGAAGCCGCTCCCGAAGAAGTGGCGCCCGTGGAGGAAAAACCGCGTACGGTTGACGCCCTGTGCAAGAAATATGGCGTATATGGTCTCCTTTCCCAGTACGACCGCTATCTCAAAGCCGGTGAGAAGAAGAAAGCCAAAAAGATAGAAGACCAGCTCTGGGAGATTGAGAAGCGGGTTAAGAACGACAAGACCCTCCCGGAAAAGCTCCGTGACAGTTTCAAAGACTACGTGGAGGACAAGGAGGACGAGATAGAAGACCGCTACTAGAAAGCGTAAATCACAATGTAGAAGAGCATCACGGCCGAGCAGGTCAGCTTGATGCCCGTTCCGAACAGGAAGCCCAGAAAGGCGCCGAAGGCCGATTTCAAAGAGGTCGCGGCGTCTTTTCCTGCAAACAGGAGTTCCCCGGCGAAGGCGCCGATGAGGGAGCCCAGGATCATGCCCACGGGAGGAAAGATAAGGCCGATGAAAAGGCCCGCGATGGCGCCCCAGCCACCCCATTTGCTGCCGCCGGTGAGTTTGGTGAAGTAGGCCGGGACAAAATAGTCCAGGATGCTTACCACAATCACTATAGCCAGCCACACCAGCAGAAAGCTCATGGTCATGGGCTCGCCGGCGCTGTTGGCACCGCCGCCCCAGATATAGAGGACCAACATGCCCAGCCAGCTCAAAGGCGGACCGGGCAAGCCCGGAGCAATGCTGCCGATGATACCCACAATGCCCAGCACAAGGGCCAGAATGCCAATAAAGGTTTCCATTGCACAAAAAAATTCTTATCTTTGAGCAACAAAAACCACACCAAGATGTTCTCAAAGGAAGTATACGCAGGCCGCCGTGCAACGCTGCTGGCCAAGATGCGCGAAGCAGGCCAGAACGGCCTCATTCTGTTCGTAGGCAATGCCGAGGCTCCGGCCCAGTATAAAGACAATTGCTATAAATGGCGCCAGGACAGCTCCTGGCTGTATTACTGGGGCCTGGACGAGCCCCTCATGGCCGCCACCATAGATATTGACTCCGGCGCCGAGACGCTCTTTGCCGACGATGTGGACATTGACGACATCATCTGGATGGGCCCCCAGCCGTCCGTGCGTTCCAAGGCCGATGCCGTGGGCGTGGCGGGCACCGCCCCCTATGCGGCTGTGGAGAACCCCGTGACGCTGGCGCTCAAGAGCGGCCGGCCGGTGCATTTCCTGCCGCCGTCCCGCTATTTCAATACCCTCCGGCTTCAGCAGCTGGTACCCGGCGGCAAGCCGTCGGAGGCCCTCATCAAGGCCGTCATCTCCATGCGTCTGATCAAGGAAGCCATTGAGATTGAGTCTCTTGACGCCGCTTGCGACCTGGGTGTGCTCATGCACTCCGTCGCGCGGGATTCCATTGAAATCGGCCTGGTAGAGCAGGAGATTGTGGGTAAGATGGAGGCTGTGGCGCTGGCAAAAGGCTGGGGCGTTTCCTTCCCCACCATCCTTACCCAGCACGGCGAAACCTTGCACAACCACGGGCACGCCGCCGTCATTGAACCCGGCAAACTCATGGTGATTGACGCCGGCGTGGAAAGCAATGAGCACTACGCCTCGGACTTCACCCGCACCTATCCTACCACGGGCAAGTTCACCCAGATGCAGCGGGAGGTTTACCAGATTGTGTATGAGTGCAACGAGCTGGCGTTCTCCCTGGCCAAGCCCGGCATCACGTACCGTGAGGTGCATCTGGCCACGGCCCGCAAGATGCTGGAAGGCCTGGCCGCCCTGGATCTGGTCCACGGCGACCTGGACGAGATGGTGGCCAAGGGCATAGCCGGCCTGTTCCAGCCGCATGGCTTGGGCCACAACATGGGCATGGACGTGCACGACATGGAAGACCTGGGCGAGAACCTGGTGGGCTACGACCCCGACCAGACCCGCGCCAAACAGCTGGGCCTGGGTTCCCTGCGTATGGCCCGCCGCCTGGTTCCCGGTCACGTGATTACGGACGAACCCGGCATCTATTTCATCCCCGCCCTCATTGAAAAGTTCAAGAAGGAAGGTCTGGGATACGATTTTGTGAACTACGCCAAACTGGAAGGCTACTACGACTTCGGCGGTATCCGCCTGGAAGACGACGTGCTCATCACCCCTGACGGCGCCCGCCGCCTGGGCCACAGCCGCCTGCCTATTGCTCCCGATGATGTAGAAGCCGCCATGGCCCGGTAAACAAATAGTTTCCAATAGGAAAAGCGCAAGGTTTTTACTAACTTTGCGCTTTCATTTTTGGTTAGTATGGTTAGTCATATTAAGGATATCAATTTATGGGAAAGCGGAGAGCTGAAACTCAGCTGGGTACGCTCCCACATGCCCCTTCTGGACGGCATCCAGAAAGATTTCGAAAAAACCAAGCCCTTCAAAGGTCTTAAGGTGGCCCTGAGTGTGCACCTGGAGGCCAAGACGGCCCACCTGTGCGAGGTGCTGGCCGCCGGCGGGGCCGATATGTACATCACTGGTTCAAACCCCCTGAGCACCCAGGACGACGTGGCCGCCGCGCTGGTGCACGAAGGCCTTAACGTCTTCGCCATCCACGGCTGCAACGAGACGGAGTATTTCGACGACATCCGCCGCGTGTTGGAGGTGGGTCCCAACGTCATCATCGACGACGGCGGAGACCTGGTGACCACCCTGCACAAGGAGTTCCCCCAGCTGCTTCCGAACGTGATTGGCGGCTGCGAGGAAACCACCACCGGCATCCTGCGCCTGAAGGCCATGGATGCCGCTGGCAAGCTCACCTTCCCCATGATGCTGGTGAACGACGCCGACTGCAAGCACCTGTTTGACAACCGCTACGGCACGGGCCAGAGCGTGTGGGACGGCATCAACCGCACCACCAACCTCATTGTGGCCGGCAAGAACGTGGTGGTGGCCGGTTACGGCTGGTGCGGCAAGGGCGTGGCCATGCGCGCCAAGGGACTGGGAGCCGAGGTCATCGTGACCGAGGTGGACCCCGTCAAGGCCATGGAGGCCGTGATGGACGGCTTCAAGGTGATGCCCATGCGCCAGGCCGCTGCGGAGGGAGACTTCTTCGTCACCGTCACGGGCTGCGAGGATGTCATCGGCCCGGAAGATTTCCTTTGCATGAAGGACGGTGCCATCTGCTGCAACGCCGGGCACTTTGACGTGGAGGTGGCGGTGGCCAAGCTCAAGGCCATGGCCGTGAGCCACCAGCCCGCCCGCAATAACATCGAGGCATACAAACTGAAGAACGGTAAAACCATATACATCATTGCCGAAGGCCGCCTGGTGAACCTGGCTGCCGGCGACGGCCACCCGGCCGAGATTATGGACATGTCCTTCGCCATCCAGGCCCTCAGCGCCCGTTACCTGGTAGAAAACAAGGGCAAGCTAACCCAGAAACTTAACAACGTTCCGCGCGAGGTGGATATGGAAGTGGCCCATCGCAAACTGGCCGACTGGGGTGTCCAGATTGACACCCTCACCCCTCAGCAGAAAAAATACATCTACGGATAACAGATTCTTCGCTTCGCTCAGAATGACAAAGGATCCGTCTTGTCATTCTGAGGCCGGAGGCCGAAGAATCTGTAAATAAAGACTTATGGCATTAATACCTATTTATTGGTGGAATAAGGAAGTTCACAACTTCAAGATTTCACAAGACAGTTTTCGAAAGCAGCCCTGGGCTAACGGTGTGATACTGCTGGCCTGTGTGGCCCTGGCCATGTTGCTGGCCAACCTCCCCTTTACCAAAGAGATCTATCACAGTTTTCTGCATACGGAACTCACCATCCACGTGGCGTCTCCAGACGGATACGTAGACTGGTTCCTCCCCCGGGACATGACCATGGAGAAGTTCATCAACGACATCCTGATGGTCATCTTCTTCTTTACCGTGGGCTTGGAAATCAAACGGGAAGTGGTGTGTGGTGAGCTTTCCTCCTTCAAGAAGGCCATCCTGCCGGTCATCGCGGCGTTTGGCGGCGTGGTAATGCCGGCCCTCATCTTCACCCTGGTGAACCACGGTACCGAGGCCGCTTCCGGCTGGGGTATTCCCACGGCAACGGATATCGCCTTTGCGGTGGGTATCCTCTCCATTCTGGGAGACCGGGTGCCTATTTCGCTCAAGGTGTTCCTCACGGCCCTGGCCATAGCCGACGACCTCATAGCCATTCTGGTGGTGGCCCTGTTCTATGGCGGAAACATAAATCTGCCCCTGCTGGCCGTGGCCGTGGTGGTAATCATGTTCGTGGCCCTCATGAAGAAGCTGGGAGAGAAACGCATCGCTTATTATCTGGTTCCGGCCGTTATTGTGTGGTTCCTCTTTTACTACAGCGGCATCCACGCCACCATGACGGGTGTGGTCATAGCCATGCTCATCCCCATGGACGCCCGCTATAACAAGGCCAAGTTCCACCGTCGCGCCAAAATCCTTTACGACGGCCTGCTGGAAGCCGAAGCGGTGCACACCTCCGAAGACTTCCCCAACGGTCCCGAACGTCACTATCTGCGCCGCCTGAGCAGCCTCACCAAGAAGACCATCCCGCCGTCCTACCGGCTGGAGCACAAGCTCAACCCTATTGTGAACTTCGCCATCATGCCCATCTTCGCCCTGGCCAATGCCGGTGTGGAAATCACGGACGTTTCGTATTTCAACATCTTCAAGGCTATCGATCCCGTGCTGGGCAGCGTGGGGCTGGGTATCTTCCTGGGCCTGGTGCTGGGCAAGCCGCTGGGCATTACCCTGGCTTCCTGGCTGGCCATCAAGTTCAAGGTGGGCGCCATGCCTTCCCGCGCCACCTGGCCCATGCTCTTTGCCGTGGCCTGCCTGGGCGGTATCGGCTTTACCATGAGCATCTTCGTGGACACCCTGTCCTTCGCCGGACCGGACATTGACCCGGCCGTGACGCAGCACCTGAGGGATGCCGGCAAGATTGCCATCCTCCTGGGTTCCCTCACCGCCGGCGTCCTGGGTTCCCTGCTCATCACCATTGTTGCAAAAATCAGTAAAAAATAATTTATGGGACTTTTAGACGGAAAAGTAGCGCTCATCACGGGCGCAGCACGCGGAATCGGCAAGGCCATCGCCCTGAAGTTTGCCGCGGAAGGGGCCGATGTGGCCTTCACGGACCTCGTCATCAACGAGGCGGCGGAGCAGACGGTAGCAGAGATTGCCGCCTTCGGCCACAAGGTCAAGGCCTATGCTTCCAATGCGGCTAATTTTGAGGAGACGCAGGAAGTGGTGGCCGAGATTGAAAAAGAATTCGGCCGCATCGATATTCTGGTGAACAACGCCGGCATTACCAAGGACGGTCTGGTGATGCGCATGGCGGAAGCCCAGTGGGATGCCGTCATCGCCGTAAACATGAAATCGGCCTTTAACTTCCTGCACGCCGTGGTTCCCATCATGGCCCGCCAGAAGAGCGGCAGCATCATCAATATGGCTTCCATCGCCGGCCAGACCGGCAACCCCGGCCAGGTGAACTACTCCGCCTCCAAGGCCGGCCTCATTGCCATGGCCAAGTCCGTGGCCAAGGAGATGGGCCCGCGCGGCATCCGTGCCAACGCCATCGCCCCCGGCTATGTGATCACCGAAATGACCGAGGTCCTGCCCCAGGCCGTGAAGGACGAGTTCATCAAGCTCATCCCGCTCAAGCGTGGCGCCACCGTGGAGGAAATTGCCAACACGGCCCTGTACCTGGGGTCCGACCTCTCTTCCTATGTTTCCGGTCAGGTAATCGCCGTCAACGGCGGCATGTACTGCTAGGCTATGCGCAGGTTGCTGGTTACCTTCCTACTGGTCTTTTCCTTCTGTGCAGCCCGGGCGCAGGAGACGTACCTCTTTGCCGAGCGGGATACCTGCAACCTGTATATGGATATTTTCCGTCCTGCCGACGGTTCCGAAACCACGTTCCAGGGCATGGACAAGCCCGTCATCATCCACGTGTTCGGGGGCGGATTCGTCATGGGCTCCCGCAGCGACAACTACTTCCGGAACTGGATTGACAAGCTGAACCAGGAAGGATATACCGTGGTCACCTTCGACTACCGCCTGGGCATGAAAGGCTACAAGGTGGGGAAGGGGCTCAGCGGCGCCTTCAAGGCCTCCGAGCAGTTTGAGTATTCGCAGCGCATAGGCGTGGAAGACCTCTTTTCGGCCGTTTCCTATCTGGCCGATCACCAGGAGCTGGGCATTGATACGTCCAACATGGTGGTGGCCGGCAGCTCGGCCGGCGCCATCATTACCCTGGCGGCCATCCGGGACATTGCCAACGGAACGGCCCAGGGCCTGCCGGAAGGCTTCCGGTTCAAGGGCGCCATGTCCTTTGCCGGCGCCATCATCAGTGCCCAGGGTACGCCGAAGTTCCAGTCGGCCCCCTGTCCGGTGCTGCTGATGCACGGCACGGCAGACCAGGCGGTCACGTATAACAAGCTGACGGCTTTCGGCCGGGGCGTATGGGGCAGCAGTTACTGGGCCAAAGAGTTCCAGAAACAGGGCTATCCCTGCTGCATCTACCGTTTCAAGGACCGCACCCACGACGTGGCGGCCTACCATCTGGTTCTCTGGGAGCTGGAAAAGCAGTTCCTGGAGGAAAACATTATGCAGGGACATGCCCGCAATGTGGACGCCGTGGTAGACGACGCCTCCCTGCCCACGTGGTCTGCGATTTCCTTGAACGATATCTATGGTTCAAAGAAATAAATGATTATCTTTGTGAAAAGGAGATAATAATATGGAGAACGTAGATCTTGAAATATGGTGGTCCTCACTTCCGGTTACGGAGAAAGAGCGCATTGCCCTCAAGGGACTCCGCAAGTCCGGTGACCCGGACGAATCCAAGGCCCAGTATCCCGCCTGCACCGCATGGTGGAACGATCTGGATGCAGAGCGTCAGGAGTTTATCTACAAGCACTGCGTCGTAGCTCACGGAGACGAACTCCGCGAATGGAAGGAGCAGAATCCTTACGGCGACTAGTCCTTACCTCCGGGAAGGCCCTGGCCGACGTGGTCATGCCGCGCACCTGTCTGGTGTGCGGAAAACCCTTGGGTACGGAAGAAAGGCATCTTTGCATCTGGTGCGCGGCCGATGCTCCCCTCACATACACCTGGGAGCAGCCTCACAACCCCATGGCCGATGAATTCAACGCCGTGCTGGAACGCCTGCGCGGAACCGGCGAGCCGGAGAATTACGCCTACGCCGCCTCCCTTCTTTTCTATCATCACGAAAACCCCTACAAAGCCATCCCGCGAGAGCTGAAGTATCATCGCAACCTCCCGGCGGGACGCTTCTTTTCGGCCCAACTGGGCCGGAATATGGCGGCCTTTCCCCATTGGGCCGATGTGGACGTTGTGATCCCCGTGCCGCTGCACTGGCTCCGCAAATGGCGCCGCGGCTACAACCAGGCCGAAATCATAGCCCGCGAGTTGGCCGCTGCACTGGGCGCTACCCTTCGCACCGATGTCCTCCGCCGGGTCCGCCGTACCCGAAGCCAGACATCCCTGTCGGCCGAAGAACGCCTGCGCAACGTGGCTTCCGTCTTCGCTGTCCGCAAGCCGGTGAATGCCCGGCACGTGCTGTTGGTGGACGATACTTTCACCACCGGCGCAACCCTGGCCGCGTGCCACCGCGTGCTCCGGGCGGCCCTGGGCCCTGAGGTCCGCATTTCTATTGCCACCCTTTCCATGGTGCAGGCTTAGACCCTCATTGTCAGAAATTTCGTATATTTGTAAGGATGGAACTGTTTTACGCATATGAGGTGAACGGCCGGTTTTGCCGGCTGGATGCCGAGGAAAGCGGCCATTGCGTGCGGGTGTTGAGGCATCGTTCCGGTGACCCTGTGGACGTGATTGACGGCCTGGGTACGTTGTACCACTGCCGCCTCACTCAGGATAATCCCAAGGGGGCCGAAGCGGAGATTCTCTCGGAAGAGAAGGACTGGGGTGCCCATCCCTACCGTCTTACCATAGGCTGCTGCCCCACCAAGAACAACGACCGCTTCGAGTGGTTCGTGGAAAAGGCCACCGAGCTTGGTGTAGACTGTATAGTTCCCCTCATCGGCGACCATTCCGAGCGCAAGGTCTACAAGACCGAGCGCGCCCAGCGCATAGCCCTTTCGGCCACCAAACAGTCCCTCAAGGCCCGTATCCCGGAGATAGCAGAGCCGGTGAGCGTGAAGGACTTTATTTGTCATTCTGAGCGGAGCGAAGAATCTGTAAAACTGATAGCCTATTGCTTCGAGGATGAATCTGTGCCTCGTCGCAGCATTAAGGAAGCACTGGCATCTGCCCGGGCAGAAGACATCACCATCCTCATCGGCCCGGAAGGGGACTTTTCGCCGGAAGAGGCGCAGCTGGCCATCGGTCACGGGTACATCCCCATCCATCTGGGAAACTCCCGGCTGCGCACGGAAACCGCCGCCGTCACGGCCGTAGAAGCTGTCTATTTACATTTTATGCAATAGCCTTATGAAACGGAACATTCCCGCCCTGTTTTTTGTAATCGTAGCCGTGCTCAACTGGGCCGGCCGCTTTATGGAAAATGACGCGCTGGCCGCAGCCGTAAAGCCCGCCATCATGCCTCTGCTGGCCGCCAGCGTGCTGGTCTATGCCATCGACCACAGGCTGGACCGCCGCAAACTGACGCTCCTCATCTGCGCCGAACTCTTTGGTTGCGCCGGAGACATCTGTCTGCTCAGTAGTGCCTTCCCGCTGTTCGCCGGGGGCATCGGCGCCTTCCTCATCGGCCACATCTTCTATGTGTGCATCTTTGGCGGAGAGTCCTGGAAGGGACTGGGATGGGCAGGCTGGTCTGCGGGCGTGGTGGCCATGCTGGGGCTGGTCTTCGGCCTCATTAAGCTGCTCCACGTGAGCGGGGCCCTGCTGCCGCCCATGGCCGTCTATGGCTTCATGCTTATGCTGCTTATTTTCAGCACCTTCTGTGGCCTGGTCCGTCTCAAGGACAAGAGTACCTGGGCCATCCTCTTCGCCGGCTCCCTGCTCTTTACCTTCTCCGACAGCCTCATTGCCGCCGGCACCTTCGGCGTGGTGGAGTTCGCCCTGCGCGAGTTTGTAATCATGTCCACTTACGTGATTGCGCAGGTGTTGCTGGCCGTTGGCGCCGTCCGCCTGGCTCGGAAATAACATTCGCAACCCGGTTGCACGGAATGGTCCGTACCTTTGCAGCAGTTAAAGGTACAGACTATGGCACATCATCACGAACATAATCACCACGAGGAAGAGGAAGGCAAGGGCCGTTTATTCAAAATCATTGCCGCTACCGTCCTCCTCATTATTGCCGTTTTAATAGAGAAACGCACCGACTGGGCCACCTGGCAGTATTTGCTGCTGTTTCTGGTGCCCTATCTGGTGGTGGGCCTGGATACGCTGAAGGAAGCGGCCGAAGGACTCTTCGAAGGCGAAGCCCTGAGCGAGGACTTCCTCATGAGCGTGGCCACGCTGGGCGCGCTGGGCATCGGCTTCATGCCGGGGGCCGAGACGCAGTTCCCCGAGTCCGTGTTTGTGATGCTGTTCTTCCAGGTGGGCGAGCTCTTCGAGGAAATGGCCGAAGGCCGAAGCCGCAAGAGCATCTCGCACCTCATGGACATCCGGCCCGACACCGCACACGTTGAGCGCGACGGCAAGCTGGAAACCGTAAAGCCCGAGGAAGTGGCGGTGGGAGAGATTATCCTCATCCAGCCGGGCGAAAAGGTGCCCATGGACGGCGTGGTGCTGGAAGGTAAATCCAGCCTGGACACCGTGGCCCTTACCGGCGAGAGCGTGCCCCGCAGCATCCACGAGGGTGACGAAATCCTCTCCGGCTGCGTGAACCTGAGCGGTGTTCTGCGCGTGAGAACCACCAAGGCCTTCGGCGAATCCACCGCCGCCAAGATCCTGGATCTGGTGGAGAATGCAGCATCGGCCAAATCCAAGAGCGAGAGCTTCATAACCAAGTTTGCCCGCATCTATACACCTATTGTGGTGGCGCTGGCCGTTCTCATCGCCGTGGTTCCCGGTCTCATTACCGGCGAATGGGCCACGTGGATTTACAGGGGCCTCATGTTCCTGGTGGTCTCCTGCCCGTGCGCCCTGGTCATCTCCGTGCCGCTCACCTTCTTCGGCGGACTGGGAGGCGCTTCCCGCAAGGGCATCCTCATCAAAGGCTCCAACCTGGTGGATACCCTGGCACAGGTAAAGACGGTGGTCTTCGACAAGACCGGAACCCTTACCGAAGGCGTGTTCGAGGTAACGGCCGTGCATCCGGAAGTGATTGACCAGCAGGAACTCCTGCACATGGCGGCCCATGTGGAGCGTCACTCCACGCATCCCATTGCCATGGCGCTGCGCAATGCCTATCCCAATGAGGCCGATGACTGCAGTGTCGAAGGCGTTGAAGAAACCGCCGGTCACGGAGTAATCGCCCGGGTGAACGGCAAACGTGTGGCCGTGGGTAACAGCAAGCTGATGGAGGCCGAAGGCGCCGGCTGGCATCCCTGCCACCATGAGGGTACCATCATCCACGTGGCCATGGACGGCGAATATCTGGGTCACATTGTCATCAGCGACCGCATCAAGGCCGATTCGGCCCAGGGCATTGCCGCCCTCAAGGCTGCCGGCGTGGCAAAGACCGTCATGCTCACTGGTGATCAGGAAGCCGTGGCCGCCTCTGTAGCCAAAACCCTGGGCGTCAATGAATACCACGCCCAGCTGCTGCCGGCCGACAAGGTGAGCGAAGTGGAGAAACTGCTGAAAGAAGGCACCCTGGCCTTCGTGGGCGACGGCATCAACGACGCTCCGGTGCTGACCCGCGCCGATGTGGGCATCGCCATGGGCGCCCTGGGCAGCGACGCCGCCATCGAAGCCGCCGACGTGGTGCTCATGGACGACCAGCCTTCCAAGATTGCCCTTGCCATCAAGATTGCCCGCCGCACCCTGCGCATCGCCAAGGAGAACATCGGCTTTGCCATCGGCATAAAAGTCCTGGTGCTTCTTCTGGCCGCCCTGGGTATCGCCACCATGTGGATGGCCGTCTTCGCCGACGTGGGAGTGACCGTCCTGGCCGTCCTCAACGCCATGCGGGCGCTGAAGGCGTGACTTCGCGTGGGAGTAACAAGTTGTCCCACAGAGCATTATGCAAAGTCCCTTGATCAAAATCGACCAGGGGACTTTGCTTACTTTTCGGTAAATCAATCCGTTACGTCCACGCCATGCGCCTCCTTGGTTTTGAAGCATTCAAAGAAAATGCTTAACTTTATTGCATCAAACACTAACCCTATGCTTAAACGAATCCCTTTGTTGAGTGTATTGGCCGCTGTTTTCTTGGCTATTTCTACTTCTTGTACTCCTCAAGCCGTAGAACCGGGAAACAATACTCATCAGAATAATCAGCCTAAAACTGTTGCCGTAACGTCTGTTTCTTTGAACAAAACGGATCTTATTTTGACGGAAGGCGGCAGTGAGATGCTCACGGCTACCGTAAAACCGGACGACGCCACGGACAAGACGGTGACCTGGAGCACGTCCGATGCCACGGTTGCTACCGTAGAGAACGGCAAGGTGACGGCGCTGAAGGCCGGATCGGCTGTCATTACGGCGAAGGCGGGAGATAAAACGGCCACATGTAAAGTGACTGTGAATGCAAAGGTGATAGCGGTCACTTCTATTACCCTAAGCAAGCCGGAACTGGTGTTGACGGAAGGTGAAAGCGAGACGCTAACGGCTACCGTAAAACCGGACGACGCCACGGACAAGACGGTAACGTGGAGCACCTCCGATGCCACGGTTGCTACCGTTGAAAACGGCAAGGTGACGGCCCTGAAAGCTGGATCCGCCGTCATCACAGCAAAGGCAGGGGAACAATCGGCCACTTGCAGCGTGACTGTGGATGCAAAGGTGATAGCGGTCACTTCTATTACCCTAAGCAAGTCGGAACTGGTGCTGACGGAAGGTGAAAGCGAGACGCTAACGGCTACCGTAAAACCGGACGACGCCACGAACAAGTCGGTAACGTGGAGCACCTCCGATGCCACGGTTGCTACCGTTGAAAACGGCAAGGTGACGGCCCTGAAAGCTGGATCCGCCGTCATCACGGCAAAGGCAGGGGAACAATCGACCACCTGCAGTGTGACAGTGAAGGAGCCGGACAGGCCGGAAGGTTTTAACGATGAACACAGAAACTGGTAAGACTTAAAGAATTATGAGAATAGTCAGAAATATAGTACTTTCATTCCTGGTCCTGTCGGTTGCTTCGTGTTCCATGGAGACGAACCCTATCGATGAAACGGACGTCCGGACATACGACAGTTTTACGGCTAGCATTCTGGGTTCTGATGTAAAATCACTCATTGACACGGAGGGTTTGGTGCGATGGGAGGAAGGAGATTGCATCCTTGTTATCAGCGATATCCAGAAAGAGGGGGTTGCTTTTGAATGGGATGGAATAAGTGCCTTCCGTGGGGGATCCATATCGGGGAATACGTTTTATGCATATTACCCATACGACGGAAGTGTCTGTTACCTGGACAAGGAGTCCCTCATTATGGAGGTGAAACCCATCTATACTGAAGGGAATCGACTGACGGCTCCGATGGTGGCCCAAAGTACAGATAACCAATTGACATTCAAGCAAACGTGTGCTATTCTGCACTTTACTATCACGGGGGAAGGCCAGTACAATCTTGTGCGTGTGTCCAACAATGGTCAAGAGAGGATAAACGGATTCGGCACCATCGACCTGAAAAACGAAAAACCGGTCTTGGCCATACCAGAGACCATGGATGAATCTTTTCGTCTGACCAATTATCAGGATTTGGACTTGGATCAGGAAAGGAAGGCCGAGTATTTCTTCGCCATTCCAGAGTGTGCCATGCCGGATGGGTTCACCCTGGAGCTCATGCAGGTCGACAGGGAGCAGGAAAACATATTGGCCCATCTTTCCAAAATGACCCGGAAAAGATTGGATGCCCGCAGAGGGTGCATGTATAGCTATGAAGTCGATACCTCAGAGATGACGCAGGAAGAGATATTTGACCAGCGGGCCGTCCTGACGGCTTTTTACCAGGCAACAGGCGGAGACAATTGGATAACCAATACGAACTGGTGTACGGATGCGCCCATCTCAACGTGGTATGGCATTCGGGAAGAGATGGGGCTGGTTATCAATATTGACTTACAGAATAATAATCTGACCGGTTCCCTGACTCCCGAACTGGCTAAGCTGACAGGGTTGACGGGTTTGTCTCTCCATGGCAACAAAATAGGCGGAACCCTACCTCCCGAACTGGCAGAAATGAGGAACCTGTATTATATCAACGTAACGGGGAATCTTATCGAGGGAGTAATTCCCGACAATTATCCCGGTTATCTTAAAGAGTCGTGGCTATTCGAGAACCACCTGTCAGGCACTATACCTGCCGGTTATCTTGAGGATCCCGAATGGAATGACAAAAAATGGAATTGGATTATGGTGAAAAACCAGTATTCTCTGGTAGATGTTTCCGTTTTTCCGACACCTTTTTCTGATGTTGATTTGGATGGTAAACCTTTTAATCTGTTGGACGAGTGTGCCAAGAATAAATACACGGCCATTTTCCTCTGGTGGTCCGGGTGTCCGGCGGCCGAGTATTATACCCCTGTCCTAAGGGAGGCGTATGAGGCATATAAAGATCATGGGTTCGAGGTGATAGCTTGTAATTACGGGGATGAATACGATACGGATAAGATTCGTTCGGCGATGGATACATTCGGCATCCCGTGGAGAACCTATGTCGCTTATTGTGTGGACGGAGTTGAGCCCCATGTCATCAGCTGCTCGGAATACCCGTGTGTGCATGTCTTGGATAAGAATGGCCGATTGGTTTTCAGTTCCGATGTCAGTGATAATTGTTATTTGATTAAGGACTGGCTGCGGGATCATATGGGCGCTACGCCGCAGCCGGACCGATATTCTTCTTCGGATTTCTCCCATGACGGGAAAGTGAACGTGTTACAAACGGCTACGGAAGGAAAGGGCATCGACCTGGTGTTTATGGGAGATGCCTACTCGGACCGTCAAATTGCCTCTGGGAAGTATGCTGCCGATATGAATCGGGCGGTCGATGCTTTCTTCTCCGTCGAGCCTTACAAATCGTTCCGAAACATGTTCAATGTATATGTGATAGAAGCCGTGTCCGTGAATGAGGGGTATATGGAGGGTAACGAGACGGCTTTGGGAGGATGGTTCCATGGAACGGACGTCGGCGGTAACGATACGGCTGTGTATAATTATCTTTCAGCAGCCATCCCCGGCTCTTTGGATGAGACAACCGTCGTTGTGCTCATGAACCGCGATTATTATGGCGGAGTGTGCCATATGGTGTGGTCCCAGGGGCAGGGAGACTATGGCTCCGGCCTTACCATCTCTTACTTCCCGGCATGCCGCAACGAGGAGACATTATCGTACCTGGTGCACCACGAGGTGGGCGGTCACGGATTCGCCAAATTGGACGATGAGTATTCTTATGCCGAGAACGGTTATATCTTACAGTCCGTCATTGACGAAAGGAAGGCGATGGTTCCCCGTGGCTGGTGGAAGAATGTAGACTTTACGAGTGATCCCACCCGTGTTAAATGGGCAACGTTTATAAACGATTCCCGGTACGATTCTGAGCAGATTGGTGTCTACGAGGGTGCCTGTACGTACTGGCAGGGAGCCTGGCGCCCCACTGAGGACAGCATCATGAATCACAATACGGTGGAATCCTTCAACGCCCCTTCGCGGGAAGCCATCTGGATCCGGCTCCATAAACTGGCATACGGGCCCGAATGGGAGTACGATTTCGAAGCATTTGTGTCCTATGATGCCAAGAATCGTGCATCGGCACAGACTAAATCCTGTCAATCAGGGCGTTCAGCCACCTCGTTCCCGCCGCTGTCTCCTCCTGTCATCATTCGGATACCGCAGGAATAAGGCCAAGGCAGGCCCCTTGCACTTAAAGCAATTTTTTGGTACATTTGTAGACTAAAGAATTGCTTTATGGCCAGTTTGTTCAATTTCGGATTTTTCGGCAATCAGCCGCACCGCGTATTCAACTACAAGCCCCGCTACTACGACCCCGAGGAGGAGAAGCGGCGCCAGATGTTCGGAGACGTGGACGGCACCAACGAGAAAGCCCGTGAAAGTGGAGAGTATGTGCCCGGCAGCAGCCTGCGGGGCGCTTTCCGTAACGGCAACTATCAGCGCACCCGTTCCTCCATGGGCAAGGCCCACACCATCATCACCCTGGTTACCCTGGTCCTGATAGTGGTGGTCCTCATCTACATGGCCAAATTCTTTGAGATGCTGTAATGGAGTTAAGGATATTACCAAAAAATATCGCAGACATGATAGCTGCCGGGGAGGTCGTTCAAAGGCCTGCCTCGGTGGTTAAGGAACTCATGGAGAATGCGGTGGACGCCGGTGCCACGGACATCAAAGTGGTGGTGGCCGACGCCGGGCGCACGCTCATCCAGGTCATAGACAACGGCTGCGGCATGACGCCTGACGACGCCGTGCTGTGCTTCGAGCGGCACGCCACGTCCAAGCTGGCATCGGCCGAAGACCTGCACCATATCCTTACCTTCGGTTTCCGCGGCGAGGCCCTGGCTTCCATCGTAGCCGTGGCCGAGGTGACGCTGCGTACGCGGCAGGCGTCCGAAGAGCTGGGCGTCGAGGTCACCATGGCTGCCTCGGAGAACAAGGGTACGAGGGAGGTTTCCTGCCCTGTGGGCACCAATATAGCCGTGCGCAACCTTTTCTACAACATCCCCGCCCGCCGCAAGTTCCTCAAGAGCGACAACGTGGAGCTCCGCCACATTGTGGAAGAGTTCCAGCGCGTGGCGCTCACCCGTCCGGACATTGCCTTCACCCTCACGCACAACGGCAAGGAAATCCACGTGGTGAAGCCCGCCCCCAGTTTCAAATTCCGCATTCAGGACCTGCTGGGCCCCGCCGTCGTGGGGGATATCGTGGACATTGAGGCCAACACCTCCATCGTCGGCCTTCAAGGATACATCGGCAAGCCCGAAAGCGCCCGCAAGACCCTGGGAAACCAGTTCTTCTTCGTGAACGGCCGATATTTCCGCAGCCCGCTGCTGCACAAGGCCGTGATGAAGGCTTACGAGAACCTGATTCCGGAAGGCAGCACCCCGTCCTATTTCATCTACCTGGACGTAGATCCTTCCACCGTGGACGTAAATATCCATCCCACCAAGGCCGAAATTAAGTTCGAAGAGGACCAGATTCTCTTCCAGACGGTGTTTGCAGCTGTTAAAGAGGCCTTGGGCAAGGTGGGTGTGGCCGGCTCCATCGAGTTCGACAACCCCGAAGCTTCCGAGATTCCCGTCATCAGCACCCGTTTTCAGGAATACAGACCCACCAGCGTTCCCACCGCCGGGGTAGACTGGAACTATAATCCTTTCGAGGATGAGATACACTCGGCCTCCGGCCTCGGTATGACAGAGGGAGGCCCTGGTATAACAGAGGGAGGCTTTGGCATGACAGACGATTTTGTCATACCGAGCCCCGAAGGGGCGAGCGTATCTCACTACAGCACAGGTCAGCACGTTGACAAAAACCAGAATTACGGCGCTCTGTTCGAAGACCGCACGCTGCCTACTTCGCAAATCCTGATTGTTCAAGGGAAGTACATCCTTACTCAGAGCGCAGGGGGAGTCATGGCTGTGAACATCCGCCGTGCGCAGGAGCGCCTGCTGCACGACCGCTTCCTCAAGGCCCTTACGGCCAATGCGCACGTTTCGCAGGCGGCGCTGTTCCCCGTGCAGGTGCCCGTGGGTGTGGAAGGCCGGCTGATTGTGGAAGAGCACGCGGAACTCCTGAAAAGCCTGGGCTTCGACATAGCCCCCTTCGGCAACGACACCGTGGTGGTGAGCGGCGTTCCGGAAGGTTACAGCGCCGAGCAGGGGAAGGTAGAGAGCCTCCTGGCCGATATCCTCCTCATCCTGAAGGACGAACATGGCGCGCTGCCGGGCGTAATGGAACAAAGCCTGGCGCAGAAATTCGCCGTCCTGGGTGCCTGCAGCGCCCGCAGCATCACTTCGCCCCTGGAGGCCCAGCGCCTGGTAGACGCCCTCCTGCAGAGCGATAACCCCGAATTCACATCGGCCGGCAAACGTATCATAGCCATCATAGGGGCCGATGAACTGGAAAAGAGATTTTAACCATGGCAAACAATAACGGCTTTTTGCAGAGTATTCCTCCGGTTACCCGGAACCTCCTGCTGGTGAATGTAATCATGTTTGTGGCTACCCTCATCAACGAGGAGTTCATGGTGGGCACCTTCGCCATGTTTTATCCGGCCTCCCCGTACTTCCGCTGGTGGCAGCCCGTCACCCACATGTTCATGCACGGCGGCTGGTGGCATATTTTCTTCAACATGTACTCGCTGGTCATGTTCGGTATGGTGGTGGAAAGGGTGCTGGGAACCAAGAAGTATCTGGTCTTTTACTTCTTGACGGGTCTTGGTGCGGTCGCCTTTCACACATGCGTGGAATGGCTGGAAATCAATTATATGGGTGGCAGCATCACCACGGCCATGTATACGCCTATGGTGGGTGCCTCCGGCGCTATCTACGGTGTGCTGGTAGCCTTCGCCATGCTGTATCCCCAGGCCAAGCTCACCCTCATTTTCCCGCCCATCACGCTCAATGCCAAATGGTGGGTGATTATCTTCATAGCCATCGAGTTGTTCACCGGCATTTCGGGCACCCAGATGGGTGTGGCCCACTTCGCACACCTGGGTGGCGCCCTCTTCGGCTGGCTCCTCATCCGTTATTGGAAAAAGACGGGCAAACTGTACAGAAGCTGGTAAATGACAGAGAAGAAGAAACGGCATTGGCTCTCGCGCCTTTCCTTTGGTACCGTGTCCGTGGTGATGGCGGTACTGCTGGCGCTTAGCTATTGCTCCGTCGTCTTCGACCCCGCCAAGTTCTGGTTTTTCACCCTCTTCGGCCTGCTGTATCCCGTCTTTCTGGTGATTACGCTGGGGCTCTTCATCTGGGCCCTGGTCCGCCGTTCCTCCATGAAAGGCCTCCTGCTGGTGGTTTTGCTGCCGTCCTTCTTCTTTGCAGGCCGATATTACCAGCCCCACTGGAAAACCGTCGAGGGCACCCCTTCGCTCAAGGTGGTCTCCTACAACGTCGGCCTGTTTGCCCATGCCGACAAGGAGCAGGACCGGGCCCAACTGGCCGATTCCGTAAGCGCCTACCTCATGCGCCAGGATGCCGACATCATCTGCCTTCAGGAGTTTTATCTTCCTTCCCAGTTCAACCTGGACCATTGGCTACACCAGCATTTCCCGGGCTATAAGGCCGAGTATTACGTGCTCACCGGCAAGAGCGGCCATGCGGGCAACCTGACCCTGAGCCGCCGTCCCGTGGTGGGCCGCGGAAAGGAAGCCTTCGAGAAGTCCACCAACATGGCCATCTGGACCGACGTCCGGCTGGACAGCAGTACGGTGCGCATCTTCAATTGCCATTTCGAGAGTTACAACATCTCTCTGGGCCGACTGGTGAAAGGCCTCAGGGACGATGCCTTCCGGGAAGAGACGGGCCTCAAGATGCGCCGGTCCATCCGGGAACGGCCGCGTCAGGTGGCCCACGTACTTAAGAGCGTAAACTCTGCCTCCGTGCGTTCCCTGGTGCTGGGCGATTTCAACGACACCCCGCTCTCCTATACCTATTTTCGTCTTTTGCGGGGCCGGCACGATTCCTTCGTGAAGGCCGGCCGGGGTTTCGGCGCCACATACCGTGCCCTGTGGCCCTTCGTCCGCATAGACTATATCCTTTATCCCAAAGACCTCCACGCCGTTTCCTATGAGGTGGGGGAGGTAACCTATTCCGACCATTTCCCTGTGATTGCTACGTATTATGAAGCCGCAAGAGATACAAAGTGAGGCCCTCCGCGTGCTCCGCGAAGGAGGCACCATCCTCTATCCCACCGACACCGTGTGGGGGCTGGGCTGCGACGCCACCAACCCCGAGGCCGTGGCGCGCATTTTTGAAATCAAGCGCCGGGCCGATTCAAAATCCCTGGTGCTCCTGGCCTGCAACCTGGACATGGTGGCCAAGTACGTGAAGGAGATTCCGTCCATAGCCATTGATCTGGTTGAGGTGAACGACGCCCCCATGACCATCATCTACCCCGAGGCCCAGGCGGGGGAACCCGGCGCCCCCGGGGACCGCTGGCACCTGGCTCACAACGCCGTGGCCGAAGACGGTTCCGTGGGCATCCGCATCCCGCTCATGGACTGGTGCAAGGACCTGGTGTTCAAACTGGGACGCCCCATCGTGAGCACATCGGCCAACATTTCCGGCGAGCCCACGCCGCTGCGTTTTTCGGAGATTCCGCAGGAGATCAAGGACGCCGTGGATTTTGTGGTGCCCCCGTCCGTCGACACGCAAAGCACCGGCAAGACTTCCCAGATTCTGAAGGTGGGCCTCCGCGGAGAAATTGAAATCATAAGAAAGTAAGATATGAAACGGATTTTAGCAGTTACCCTGGGGCTGCTTATGGCCATCGGCCTTTTTGCCCAGGAGCAGGATCTGGATCTCCAGTATGCCACCGAACTTCTTAAGCCCGGCACTCCCGCCCCGGACTTTACCCTTACGGACATCAATGGTAATTCCGTGAGCCTGAGAGATTTCCAAGGCCGCAAGGTGGTGCTGGTGTTCTGGGCCTCCTGGTGCCCGGACTGCCGTGCCGAGGTTCCCGACCTCAAGTACATGCTCACCCAGGCCGACCCCCGCAAAGTGGCCTTTGTGGCCGTTTCCTTCGACCGCACCAAGGAAGCTTGGGAAAAGTATGTGAAGGAGAACGAGATGACGGGCGTGCAACTCTTTGAGACTGCCCCCCGAAAGGAGTCGGAAGTGAACACGGCCTATCACGTAAAATGGATCCCTTCTCTGTACCTGATTGACGAACAGGGGAAGGTGGCCCTGGGCACCGTGGTGCTGAATAAAGTGGCCAAGGCGCTGAATATCAAGCTGAACAAATAATGCCGGCTACCGTAAAAAAGACCAAGACCGTATGGTTCTGCAGCCACTGCGGCAACGAGTACTCCAAATGGATGGGCCGTTGTCCCGCCTGCGGCGAATGGAACACCATGGTGGAGAAGGAAGTGGTGACAGGTACTCCCAAGTCCGGCGCCATCACCGTGCCCGGCGGCTCCCGCAAGCCTATGCCGCTGAAGGACGTTTCCACCACCGTTGAGGACCGCATTTCTTTGGGTTCGGCCGAAGTGGACCGCCTGCTGGGAGGAGGCATCGTCAAGGGCTCTTTGGTGCTCATGGGCGGCGAGCCCGGCATCGGCAAGAGTACACTTTCCCTGCAGCTGCCGCTGCATCGGCCGGAATTGAAAACACTGTATGTCACCGGCGAAGAGAGCGTGAAGCAGGTGAAGATGAGGGCCGACCGCCTGGGCGGATCCTGTGACAACTGCCTCATTTTCAGCGAGACGGACATGAGCGCCATCCTGGCCGAGGCCGAAGAAGTGGCTCCGGACCTCATGATTGTGGATTCTGTGCAGACCATGTACTGCCAACATGTGGATTCCACGGCCGGTAGCGTGAGTCAGATCAAGGAGGTGGCGGCGCAGCTGCTGCGCTTTGCCAAGTCTTCCGGCATTCCGGTCATCCTCATCGGCCATATCACCAAGGAAGGTACCATTGCCGGCCCCAAGATTCTGGAGCACATTGTGGACGTGGTGCTGCAGTTTGAAGGCGAGAACCGCGGCGCGTACCGCGTGCTTCGCAGCATCAAGAACCGCTTCGGTTCCACTTCCGAGCTGGCCGTTTTCGAAATGACGGGCGCCGGCCTGCGTGAGGTGGCCAATCCTTCCGAGATGCTCATTCCCATGCACGAGGCGGGCCTCAGCGGAACGGCCATATCGGCCATGCTGGACGGCAACCGGCCTTTCCTCTTTGAGGTGCAGGCGCTGGTTTCGTCGGCCGTGTATGGCACCGCGCAGCGCAGCGCCACCGGCTTTGACGTGCGCCGCCTGAATATGCTGCTGGCTGTACTGGAACGCCGCGCCGGCTTCAAACTGGGTCAGAAAGACGTGTTCCTGAACATGGCCGGCGGCCTCCGCATCACAGACCCCGCCTGCGACCTCGCCGTCATCTGCGCCGTGCTTTCCTCCACGTTCGACTATGCCATCCCCTCCGACGTCTGCTTCGCCGGCGAGGTCGGCCTTTCCGGCGAAATCCGCCCCGTCTCCCAGGCCGCCCGCCGCGCCGTGGAAGCTGCCCGCGTAGGCTTCAAACGCATCTTCGTGAGCTCCTACACCCACTTCGACCAGAAGCCCGAAGGCATCGAAGTGGTAAAGGTCGCCGACATCCCCGCCCTGGTTAGAGCGCTGTTCAAATAGAGATTTCTCGACTTCGCTCGAAATGACAAAAAGAAAAGGTCACATCAAATTGATGTGACCCTTCTGCTATTTGAAGACTAGACTTCGGGTTATTGGGGTGTTGAAGCTTTTTGGCCAACAGTCTTTGCTCTTTGGCCCACAGCTGTCTGTCTAACAACCTCACCGACGCCCTCTGCGAGACTAAGACCAATACCAGTGTTTTGTTTAACAATCTGGTTCTGTGAGACAACACCGGCCTGTTGAGTAATACCCTGCCAGGAACTAATCACATTAGGTATTTCGCCCAGGTCAGGAAATGACAGCGTTACACTTCCTTTACCTCTTCCACTCATCTCAAGAGTTCCTTGATTCTCTAATCCCTTCGTGACTACTTCGTTCAGATCCTTGCCAGATTTATTTTCCACTGTAAGACTTTGGTGCGCCACTGTAATAATTTCGTTGAAACGATCTTCGCCCAGCGCTTGTCTCAGTTCGGTTGGAACACCCATTGGTTCCAAAATGGCTTCGGCACGAAAAATATGTGTACTAGTTAAAGGGCCGAACAATGCCAAGGCATTGATCACTTGATCACCTTTAAGCAGGTTGCTCTTCTTGGCCAAGGCCTCAGCAGTTGCCTTGTCGCCATCAAGGGCGGCCGTCATCCTTTGATACTCCAACCACTGGTCGCGGACAAACTTCAGGCCATCGTCACCTTCAGCCGTCTCCAGATACTTGTCGGTAGTCTCAATGAAACGGGTGGCCAGGTTGTTCTGCTTCTGCAGGTTGGTGTATGCCAGAGAGGCATTGATGGTCTTCTGTGCCAGGTCGGGACACTCCTCTCCCTCCAGGGCGGCGTTCAGTTCTTTGCCAGAATCCATCAGAGATTTGTTGACATTGGACACCATATCAATGGTAGCGTTCATATCCTTCAGCACTTCGGCAAATGCGGGGATATTGCCAGCTGCTTCATTTGACATCTCGACCAGCGTCCCAAACTGGAAGACGCGTGCCTGCATCACAACCTGAGCGGCAACCATAGCGTCTCTGAAAACAGAGTCCGTCTGAATAAGCTCTTCCATGTTGGTGAGCGTCTCTTCCGATGTCTTGCGGGAGAAGCGGGAAGACTTGGCGACGTTGCCCTCGGTGTTGTTCTGATCTACCGGCCAGGAGTACAGACGGGAAGCAATGAAACCAATCAGGCAGAGAGCTGCAATCACAGACAGAATGACAATTCCTTTCTTGTTTTTCATGATACTATTAATAATTATCTGCTGCAAATATAATCCAAACCAGAGAGAAGTGGAGTAAAAAGGCTACAATTCTTTGTCAAAAACAAACAAGAAAATCAATACGGGAAGCAAATGTCATAATCGGCCCCGCCGGCGCCGATGCGGAAGGTATGAACCTCGCGCTTGGCCGGTTTTACCGCAACTACGTCGATACAGAGGGATTCCTTGTAGTCAAAGAAGGCATGCATCTGTCCGGGGACCATTACGTCCGGGCTTATCCAGCCGTATCCCTGCGAGACAAAGTAATTAACACCGTCCGCCACCCGGTGGAAGTTCACATGGGTGTCGCCCGTGAACAGGCCTACCAGATTCCCCTTGCCCTGGTATGAGGCCAGAAGGTTCATGATCTTGGAGGAGTCTTCCTTTTTCACGGGATTCATGGAAACCGTATTCCAGATGCCCAGCGGATGGGGCATCCAGTGGGACAGCAATACCACATTCACCTCCGCCGGCGTCTGGTCCAAAACACCCGCCAGCCACTCCAGCTGCTCGTCTCCATAGGAATAGTAGTAGTCTCCTTTGGTCCGGCTGGATTCGCTGTTCAGGAACACAATCCGGAAGTTCTTGGCCGGGATATCGTAATAGCCGTAGGTTTTTCCCGGTGTAAGGTGAAGGTTTCCGCCCGCTTTGGCTTCCCAGGGCTTCTGGAAGAAGTCGGACAGGAACTGCTCCGTATGCCATTTTCCGGCACCGCCGTCCCAGTCGTGATTGCCGGGGGAATAGAGCCACATGCCGTCGTACTTGAGCATGCCTTCCCGGGTCTTGTCCAGGATGAATTTCGCATAGACGGAGTCAACGGTGGCAGGATAGGTATTAAGGCCGATGTCTCCCAGGTTGGCCATGAAATCGGCCTTGAACATTTCGCCGGCGGTTGCAGCGAAACCAATGTGCTTGTAGGAAAACCTTTCGCCGGTATGGACGTCGGTAATGATGGGGAATACCAGGGTTTCGTCTTCCTCTTTCCATTCCTGGAAGCGTTTCAGGGCCTCTTTCACCTGGGGTTTGACAAACTTTTGGTTGTTGGTGGCTTTGTCTTCCCGGATGAAGATCTGGTCGTTGTATTCCCTGTCCCGGATAGTAGGGGTGGAATACCTGAAAATAAGGCTCTGGCCCTTGTCGAAGTCGAAGAATTCAATCTTGAGCTGGTGCATCCCCTTGGTCAGGACTTTGGAGACTTTCTTCTCGATGGGACCGTGGGCCCCGTCGTTCACGATGAGAAGTTCACCGTCAATATAGAACTTGCTGCCGTCGTCGGTGGTAAGGGTAAAGGCATACTCTTCCTCCTTGTCCACCTTGAAAGGAGCCTCGAACAGGACGCAGAAATGGTTCTTGGTGTCATCAATATCCATCAGGTCCAGGTTCTCTTTGGTTCCCTGTACGTCCGGTTCGCCCAGCGTGGAGAAATCGGGGAGGTATCTTTCCGGCCAGTCGTACCAGACTTTGTAACTGACCTCGGGGGTCTTTGCGCAGGATGCCAGAACGGCAACGAGGGCGACAAACAGTATCTTTTTCATAGGGTTAGTGTGGTTGGTTTAGCGTTGTTGGGGTTCGCAGGCCCTGGTCACGGGGTAATTACTGCCTTTGCCGATTTTCAGGGGCAGCGAGGCGGCCGGATTCCGGCAATCGGCCCCAAAGTAGACGGTGTAGGTGCCTTTTGCCGTTTCCCAGCGGGAAAGGGCGGCGTTGAAGGATGCGAGGTCCTTGACGGGGAACGAAAGCTCCATCACCTGGCTTTCGCCGGGTTGCAGGAGCCGGGTTTTTCCAAAGGCTCTCAATTCCCGTTCAGGCTTGTCGGCAAAGTTGCCGAGGGGAGCGTGGACATAGATGCCCACGGCTTCCTTCCCGGCCATGCGGCCCGAATTGGTCACCGTAACGGAGGCTATGATCCGGTCTCCCTTCTGTTTAACCGCGGGTGCAGAATAATCAAAGGTGGTATAGCTGAGGCCGAAGCCAAAGGGGTAGGCCACTTCCACGTCCCTTGTCAGGAAATGACGGTAACCCACGTAGACTCCTTCGGTATAATTCGTATAGCTGAGGTTCTTGGGATCCAGCCCGCGTCTTTCCGGATGGACGACGCTCTCGTTGGGGCGGTCACTCACAAAGTTGTACGGGAAATCCTCGGCACCGGCGATGTCGAAATAATCCAGGGGGAAGGTCATAGGCAGGCGGCCCGAAGGGTTTACCTTGCCCGTCAGGACATCGGTTATGGCATTGCCGCCCTCCTCGCCGGGCAGCCAGGCGCAGAGGATGGCGTCGGGCAAGTAGCTCCAAGAAGCGGTTTCCACCACCCCGCAGATGTTCAGAACCACCACCACCTTCTTGCCGGCGGCCTGGAATACCTCACAGACATTTTCCAGGAGGTTCACTTCATTCTCCTGAAGAAGGAATTCCTTGCTCAGGATGCGGTCCCTGGCCTCTCCGGAGGTGCGCCCCAGGGTGATGACGGCCACATCGGCCTCCTGGGCCGATTCTTCGATGAGTTCACGGGTGATTTCCAGTTCTTCCTTCTGCGGCTTGCCCACGTGCACGTTCACCTTGTGGTTGATGGCCATATCGGCCTCGGTGAAAGAGGCGTAATTCTTATACAGGTTTTCCAGCGCAGGGTCGATGCAAAAGCCCGCACCTTTCAGCGCCTCATTAATCTGAACAACGTAAGGACAGTTGACAAAGGCTGCACCGTTGCCGCCGGGAATAAGGACGTAGGAATGGACGCCGAACAAAGCGGTCTTTGAGGGAACCAGCGGAAGGGCTCCGTTGTTCTTGAGCAGCACCATTCCTTCGGCAGCTGTCTCACGCGCCAGAGCTGCGTGTGCCTCCAGGTTGGGCTTCAGCGAAGGCGTCTGGTTCTTTTGGAAGGCGGCCGATTTCACCACTAACTCCAAGACCTTGGTGGCGGCACGGTCCAGGTCTTTCATGGACAGGCTTCCGTCGGCCAGACTGGCCAGGATGTGTTCTGTCTGGTTGTGCGCACCTCCCATGAGCAAGTCGCTTCCGGCGTGAATCTGCAGGGGCGTGTTCCTCTTGCCCGTCCAGTCGGTGACAATGAGCCCTTTGTAGCCAAAGTCCTTGCGAAGGATGCTGGTGAGCAGGTCGTAGCTTTCCTGCGTATAGATGCCGTTGAGAAGGTTATAAGACGCCATGACGGTCCAGGGGGCCGATTCCCTCAGGCAGATCTCAAAGCCGCGGGTATACAGTTCCCGCAGGGTACGGGTGTCCATCCGGGAGTCTCCGTCCAGGCGGTTGGTCTCCTGGCTGTTGGCGGCAAAATGTTTGGCCGATGTGCCGGCACCCGTTTCCTGTACGCCGTTAATGTAGGCTGCGGCAATGGTCCCGCTCAGCACGGGATCCTCCGAAAAATACTCGAAGTTCCTGCCGTTCAGGGGGTTGCGGAGAAGGTTCATGCCCGGGCCCAGGATAACATCGGCCCCCATGTCCAGGGTCTCTTCCCCAATTCCGCGGCCGATGGCGAAAGCGGTTTCCCTATCCCAGGAAGCGGCCACCAGAAGGCCGGTGGGGAAACAGGTGGTATGATAGTCCTCCAGCCTGACGCCCACCGGACCGTCCATCATGACCACGGAGGGGATGCCGTATTTCGGGAACGGGTGCGTGGCACCGGCCGTTCCCGCCAGGCCCGGGGTATAGCCCTCGCAGGCGCTGTTGAAGCCCACGACCAGAAGGGCTTTCTCCTCCGCGCTCATGGCCTTGACGACGGCGGGAATGTTGCTGGGGGTCAGTTTGGGCTGGGCCGAAAGGCTTGCTGCAATGAAAATGCAGGCCAGGAATATAGTTTTAGTCTTCATGTCGGTTGTTTTGCCATAGCAAAGATACAAAAAAAATTACCCCCAGGCACTTTCCTGCCCGGGGGTAACAGTATGATTCGGCTTATTAGCCCAGTACTTTCTTTACAGCGGCGGCCAGCTCGTCGTAGAGGGCGTCGGTCTTTTCCAGAAGCTCCTTGCGGATGGAGTCAAAGCACACCTTGGGCTTTTCTGCACCGGCACTCTTCACCACCTTCTCACGAAGGTCGTTGTACAGGTCCGCGGCCTTATCAATGAGATTCGTGATCTCATCGGCCTGCTTGCCGGGGTGCGTATTCAGGAAAAGGGTGCAGTCGTCAATGAAGGACCCCACCACGTACTCAATGTCTTTTTTAATGTCTCTTAAATTCATAACGTTCTGAATTAATTCGCTGCAAAGATACAAAATCTTTTTGTCTTTTCGAGCGAAGTCGAGAAATCTCTGTCATTCCCGGCTCCGACCGGGAATCTCTCAAATACGAAAAATCCAAAATTTGGCAAGGCTTGCCAAAACTTGCATTCGCCCCTCTTTTGGATTATCTTTGTGGAAAACGACGAAGCTATGTCTGATTTGGAGAAAATACAATTGTTCGAGAACAAGAAGGTCCGGACAGCATGGGACGAAGAGAAGCAGGAATGGTTCTTTTCAATTGTGGATGTGTGTGGAATCCTAACTGATCAGCCCACCCATGAAAGGGCCAGAAACTATTGGAAAGTGCTGAAAAACAGGCTGAAGAAGGAAGGAAGCGAAGTGGTTACAAAATGTAACCGGTTGAAGCTAATTGCCGAGGATGGAAAACCGAGGGATACGGACGTTGCAGACATGGCCGTTATGTTCCGCGTTATTGAATCCATCCCCTCCAAAAAGGCAGAACCCATTAAGATCTGGATGGCACAAGTTGCCGCTGAACGCATTAATCAGGCTGTTGACCCAGAGCGTAGCATTGACCAGGCAGTGGTGGATTACCGTCGTTTGGGGTATTCGGAAGCATGGATAACCCAGAGAATCAAAACCATCGAAATCCGCAAAGGATTAACGGACGAATGGAAACGCGGAGGAGTAACTAAAGAAGTAGACTTCGCCTTTTTAACAGACCTGATGTCTAAAACATGGAGCGGCCTGACAACGCGTGAGTATAAGAAGTACAAAGGACTGACAAAAGAAAATCTCCGGGACAACATGACTAATATGGAATTGCTACTGAATGCCCTGGCCGAGGAAACCGCTACTGAAATCAGCAAACAGCGCAATCCGGAAGGGTTGTCTGAGAATGCAGGCGTTGCAAAAGAGGGGGCGGAAGTAGCCAAAACGGCTCGGGAAGAAGTTGAAAAACGTCTCGGCCATAGTGTGGTCTCTCCGGAGAAAGCCATAGACTATATCAAATCGCCAGAGGAGATTCCATTTCCTGAAGAACAGAAAGGCGAAGAACAATAAATGCAGAAAAGGTCGCATCGCTGCGGCCTTTTCTTTTTGTCATTTCGAGCGAAGTCGAGAAATCTCAAAAAACAAGGCAGGCGCGAACCAGGGCCGTTCCTGTCTTGTCTTGTGGCGACCAACCCTGCGTGGAGATGGAATATGCGTTGTTGTCATCGACTGCCGTACTCGACCAATAGGGCATGTCCTGTAAGTTTGTGCCGCCGAAGCTTTCGAATCCATTGCACAGCTTGGTAAAGCCACCTGCAGCGTTAATCATTAAATCCCACTCGTCCTTGGAGGGCAACTTCCATGTTCCGCCAGAAGAGAATTCCAGCGGGTATGCGGCTGCAGCTGATTGGGCTGTATCCCAGTTCTGAGAGCCCTCCTCATCCGTCATTGCGAGAGCCAGACCGTGGCCATCTTTGACGTAACAAATCTTGGCGAATGCTTTCATATTTTTGGGTAGGCCGGTTAAGTTCATTCCGTTTCTGCAGATAACCTGTCCCACGGCGGGATTGGTTATATTGAGGGAAGGAGCAGTTTTCTTCTTCCTCACATTATACACCCTGCCTGTGAACTTCTGGTAGACGTCAGTGAAGAAAGTGGTACTTGATATCTTCAATATGAGGAGGTTGACTGTGGTGCCGGCGGGTACAGGTAGTACGAACTGGGCAACGACCTTCCCGTTCACAGTGGTCGTGGTGACAGCACCATAGTAGGTTTTCACTTTGTCGAAGAGGACCTCGGGTGAGGGTTTGGCGCCAGCGGGAGTGCCGTCCACGTAGGTTACTTCGAAATTGAGGAAGGCGGTCTGCTGGGTTAGCTTGAACGACTTCGCGCCGAAGGTCGATGTGCCCGTCAATCGGCTGTACTGCTTAACGGCCTCGTAAACGCTTTTGCAGAAGTTATCCCTGGGATAGTTTACGGTGACGGCTCCTTTGCTGTCAACAGAAACCTGTTTTTTCACCTTCTGCTGTGCGCTCACGAGTGTGGCAGTCAGCTCAAGGTCGTCGGCAGGAGAGCCTTCGCCCGAGTAAATCAGATCGCCCGAGAAGGTGGCACCGGTCGTTCCTGCACCATCCTGAATATCGAGTACGCCCTGGATGTCGGTACCGGAGATGTAGAGTTTGTCGCCTTTGGCGAAGTAAAGGGTTTGGTAATCATCATCCACGGTGGCGCGGGTTGCGGGATTGCTCGTGCCTACAGTCACCAAATAAGGAATCGTTTTCACGCCATCCCACGAATCTTCCTTTTCGCAAGCGGCCATTGTGATGATGGCGGCCATCATGGGCAGCACGCCTCCAAGAATACGATTTTTAAGCATTGACATCATCTGTTTTGAGTTCCAGCGCTTTGGATGAGGGCGGTGGCCCAGACTTCGCAACCTTCGCATCGGCCCACGAAACCCAGTTTTTCGGTGGTGGTGGCCTTGACGGACACACGGTCTTCGGGGACGCCCAGGATGGGTGCCAGCGTGGCTCGAATGGCGGCAATGTGAGGCGCCAGCTTGGGTTTTTGGAGGGCTATGGTAATATCGACATTGCCCACCTGGTAGCCCTTTTCATGCACCAGGTTCACCACTTTGGCCAGCAGGAGTTTGCTGTCTACGCCCTTCCATTCGTCCGATGTGTCGGGGAAAAGATGGCCGATATCCCCCAGTGCCAGGCAGCCCAGCAGGGCGTCGCACAGGGCGTGGATGGCCACGTCGCCGTCGGAGTGGGCCACGAAGCCCGTGGCGGAAGGAATCTGAACCCCGCCCAGCCACATGGGAAGGTCCGGGGCCAGGGCGTGCACGTCGTAGCCGTTGCCTATTCTGATATCCATAACTAGAACTTGAAGGTGTAACTGATACCTACGGTCACGTTCATCTGGTCTTGGTAGGAGGCGCCGAAAAGGCGGGTTCCCTCGCGGTTGGTATCAATCACGTAGGGCGAATAGAAATCTATGAGCGCATAGGGCTTCAGGACATGATGATCACTGAGCAGGATGTCGGTCCGGAAAATCAGGCGGTAGCGGTCGTTGTAAACATGCGAGTACCCTGTGGGGGTATAGGCGTAGTAGGTGGTACCGTCGTCCTTGGCCTTGATGCTGCCGCTGGTCTCGCCCCAGGGGCCGTTCAGTTGTGTACGAACTTCAAAAAATACACCCGGTTCAAAATACGTCCAACCCTTGTATTCAACCCCTATGCGGCTCTTGATGGCAAAGGCGTCGGGCGTGTTCTGGTACACGTTGAAGGTGCCGGTGCGATGGGTGTACTGCACCCGCTCCTTGAGGGAGAAACTGAAATTGTTCCACGTGTAATGACCGGACACGTCCAAAAATGCACGGTGGCGTGCCGGTTTAAAGGTGCGCTCCGTGCCGTCGTAGGGGTTGATAAGCGTATACCCCACGCCCAGTTTCATGTACTTGAAAGGCTTATATTCCACTCCCACCGTAGTTTGCAGGCGGTCCAGGGACTGGAACACTCCGCCCACGCGGACTTCTTCCTCCACGTTCACGTGCAGGCCTTTCCGTATTTTGTAATCGGCTGCGACGGAAAAGCGGGTGCCTCCGCCGAATTCGGTCTGGGCGGCTGCGGCCAGCGGCACCAGAAGGGCCAGGGTTAAAACCAACTTTTTCATTATTCTACGTAATCTTTTGCTCGGGTTATCATGTTCACGGTATTGTGCTCCCCTTTGGGCAGGTGATAGGATACCTTGATGAAAGCGGCGTCTTTAAGGAAATCTACATGGCCGATTTCCACGTTTTCCACCTTCACGCCCAGGCGCTTCTCCAGGTCGGCCAGCAATTCATCCCTTTTTTCGGGGACGATGAGGTCTATCTTGTCGTACAGGACCAGCTTGGTGGTGGTGTGCCTGACCAGGCTTTCGCTTTCCAGTATGGCCACCAGGACCACGATGAGCGCATTCACAAGGGCCATCACTCCCACGTTGCCCCAGCTGAGGGCATAGTGCGGGGCGGCGGTCTGCAAGTCCACCACGTGATAGACGGGAGCCAGGCCGTTGGCGGCCGCCAGGGCAATAATGACGAACAGATAGGTCATTTCCCGGATGGGCACCGTCTCCGTACGGTAGCGGATAACGCCAAAGATGGCGAACAGGCCCAGGGTAAGGCCCACACCCACTTCCACGTTGCCCATGATATAGAGCAGCGTAAGCATGGCCGAAGAGAAGAGCATGAAGGTGAAGTAGTAGTCCCGGCGTTTGCTCTTGGCATAGTAAAAGCAGTGAACCAGAATCCAGCACACCAGCAGGTTCAGGGCAAAGCGTATGCCCAGCTCGGCCACCTTCTGAGGAACGGTCATCATGGCGTCCATGAGGGTTTGCACGTCCAGGAGCATGTCGTCTCCGGCATCCAGGTCCCCGAAGGAGGCCAGGTCGTCCTGAACGAAGCGGAATAACTTATCTAACATATTGTAACAAGTTTTTTACCAATGGTTTTCTCTATGGCCCTCACCTTCACCTTGAACCGGCCGCTTTTGGCCTGAGGGTCCGTGAGGGTGACGGCAATGCAGTATTTACTGACGCGGACAGGCTTGATCCGGTGCTCCAGAAAAATGTTTCTCATGGCGCTACGGGCCCGGCCGTCCTGTTTGAGTTCAATGATCACAGCGTCCTGCAGCGTGGTTTCCAGACCGTTCCGGAAGTTCTTGAACCGCAGTTGCGTGTCTATGGTAAGGCGCTCCGTAAGGCTGGGGTTCACCAGCGTGATGCGCGTAAAAGCCGTCTCCATGGACGGGGTCAGTTCCTTTTCCGTAAACCAGGAATGCCTGGCCAGGTAGGCGCAGGCTTCCTCGTTGGCGGAAAAGCCGTTCATCTGCTCCAGCGGCAGGCCGATGCGCTTTTTGCTGGTGCGGCCGTGGTTGTTCTTCCGCTTAATCTCCAGATAGGCTTCTCCGGAGCGTACATAACAGCGGGTGCGCACCTTCTGGCGAACCAGGCGCCGGTTGTGATGGTCGTAAAACATCCTCAGCCCCGGCGTGTCAAAGTACACCGAATCGTAAGGACTCTCCCGTTCCCCTTCCGTCACCAATACCCGATAGCCGGCTGCGGCGGCATCGGCCAGGACGCCGCGCAGCGTAGCTTCATTGGTGAGAAACTTGGCGTCGATGCGGTTCATCAGCTTTACGGACTTCATTTCCTCCAGCGTGATGGGTAGCATCTTTTCCAAATCCCGGGTGAAGGAGATATGTTCCACCTCTGGCATATCTCACAAATATAGTGAATTTTATCGGGTCTGCAAAGACTACCAGCCCGGGCCGCGTCCCGAGGGACCGCTGTTACTGCTGGAGTAGGAGCTCAGACTCACGTCGGAGCCGCCACTCACCGTGCCGTTCAGCACACCCATGCCGTTGAAGATTTCGGTGCCGCCGGAAACGCTCACGTTGGATTTGACGGACGGCTGAGAGGCGCCGGAAACTACCAGTCCGCTGCCGCCGCTGCCCGGGGTCCGGAAGGCGTAAGTGTCATCGCCTACCGTTATGGAATACCACTTGTTGGTGCTCCAGGAGGCGCTGTAGCACTTCTGGCTCAGGACCGCGCCGCTCTCCAGACCACCCAGGGCGAAGAGCGTTCCGCCGTTCACGTAAAGCGTATAACGCTGTTCGGTATTGGCATCCAGGGCTACCTCGGGGCTGCCGCTGCCAATGGCATACACCACGCCGCCTTCAATATAAAGGTTGCCGTTGGCGTCCATGCCGTCGTTGCCGGTAGAATAGGCGCAGACGTAGCCGTCGGTAACGGCCATCATGCCGGCCGAATTGATGGCGTCGTCCTTGGATTGGGCGTATACGGTGCCGCCGGTGATTTCAATCTGGCCCTTGGATTCGATGCCCTCGTGATTGGAGGCCTTGGCGCTGATGATGCCGCCGGAAATATAGATGTTGCCGTCGAACTTGATGCCCTTGGCGCTCTTGGAATTGTCGCTGGAAGAGGAGGAACCGCCCCAGCCGGGGCCGTAGCTGGAAGAAGACTTGCCGTAGTTGCTGCCGGTAACGGTAACATCCACGGTGCCGCCCTGGAAATAGGCCACGCCGTCTCCGCTGATGCCCTTGCCGCCCTGCCCGGAATTGGTGATGGTGAGGGTGCCGTCGTTCATCACAAAGATCTGGTCGGCCTTCACGCCCGCCGATGCCTTGTATTCCTTGTCCTCATCGTCGTAATCGGTGCCGCCGGTAACGGCAACGTTGGTAATGCCGCCGTTGAACACCACCAGGCTGTCGGAGGCTATGCCCTTCTTCATATGGGCCGATGCCTGCACGCTCAATTTGCCGCCGTTGACATAAACGGCATCCTTGCCGCGGAGGGCGTGCCCGGCGGAAGAGGACACCTTGATGGTGGGGTTGCCCAGGAAGTTGAGGTAGTCGTCTGATGTGATGCCGGCTTTACCCACGGCCTTCACTTCCAGCGAACCCTCGCCGCTGAAGATGAGCTGGCCTTCGGAGAAAAAGGCGGCCTTTTCATCCTCGCCGTCCGGGGTGGCGGAGTAGGTGGCGCCATCGGCCAGATAATTCTGTCCGTTTACCACAATGAAACAGCGTTTCTTGCCCTGGTTGTTGATGGCCGCGCCGGTGGGGTTGGTGATGGACACGTTGTTGAGCACCAGCGCCTGCTTGTTGTTGGAGTAAATCTTGAGGAAACCATTGGTGGTGGTTCCGGACAGTTCGTATTTCACTTTTTCCTTGGTAGTGGTGTTGTCCACCGTTACCTGGTTGCCCTTTACGGTCACAATGCCGTTGGCGTCACCGGTAACCGTGGCGTCGCCGCTGTCGGAAAAAGTGATGGAGATGGTACGTGAAAACTCGGTGCCGGACACCTGGTCTTCCTCGTCCTGGGAGAGGGTGAAGATGGTGGAGCCCGTTACACCGGAGGTACTGGCGGCCTGTGTGCCGTTCCCGTTGTCGGAGAAATAATCGTCCCAAGGGAAAATGGACTCTTTGTTGCATCCACTGGCCACCACGGCCAGGAGCATAACTAAGGGGAATGACTTCTTCATGGTCATTAAGGTTAATAATACACGTCGTTTCCCCCTTAAGACAAAAACGGGGCCAATTTTTACTTTTGGCAAGATTTTTTTATCTTTGTATTGGTAAAAAATCGCTTATGCTAATCGTCCTGAAACTCCTGGGCTCCATCGCCCTCCTGATATACGGCATGAAGGTAATGAGCGAGGCCCTGCAGAAAATGGCGGGCCCGCAGTTGCGTCACCTTTTGGGCGCCATGACCACCAACCGCTTTACCGGAGTCGCCACCGGCGCTTTGGTTACGGTGGCCGTCCAGTCTTCTGCCGCTACCACGGTCATGACGGTTTCCTTCGTCAATGCCGCCCTGTTGACGTTAGCACAGGCCATATCCATTATCATGGGCGCCAATATCGGCACCACCATGAGCGCCTGGATCATGTCGGCCGGTTTTTCCTTCAACGTAACCATGCTGGTATGGCCGGCCTTCCTGATAGGTATCATCCTCATCCAGACCGGGCGTCACCGCTATATAGGAGACTTCCTCTTCGGCCTGTCCTTCCTGCTCTTCGCCCTGGGAATGCTCAAACAGGCAGGCACGGATATGGATCTGGCCAGCAAGCCTGCCGTTGTCGCCTTCTTCGCCAGCTTCAAGACCAATTACGTAACCATCCTGCTGTTCCTGCTCATAGGTACCATCCTCACGGCTATGGTCCAGAGTTCGGCAGCCCTCATGGCCATCACCATGGTACTGTGCTCTACCGGAGCCATCACCATATATCAAGGTATTGCGCTGGTGATGGGTGAGAACATAGGCACCACGGTTACCGCCAACCTGGCGGCCATGAGCGCCAATACACAGGCGCGGCGTACGGCCATGGCCCACTTGCTGTTCAATGTGTTCGGCGTAATCTGGGTGCTCATCTTTTTCTTCCCCTTTGTGCGTATGGTCTGCGGCGTAGTGGGCCTGGATCCTACGGCGGCAGAGCAAAGCCCCACCCAGCTGTCCTTTGCGCTGGCAACCTTCCATACTTTCTTCAATGTAATCAATACGGCTGTCTTAATCTGGTTCATTCCCCAGATTGAGAAGTTTGTGTGCTTCATTATCCAGCCCCGCAAGGCAGAAGAAGAGGACGAGTTCCGTTTGCAGTATATTAAGTCCGGTATCATGAAGACGCCGGAAATCTCCATCCTGCAGGCGCAGAAAGAGATTGACGTGTTCGGTGAAAAGATGCAGCTCACCTTCGGCCTGGTGAAAGACCTCTCGCAGGCCAAGGAGGAGGACGAGTTCAAGAAGCTGTTCGACCGCATCGAGAAGAACGAAGACCTGAGCGACCGCATGGAGAAGGAGATCGGCCTGTATCTGGGACAGGTGGGAGAAGCCCATCTATCTGATGACACCAAGGAAAAACTCCGCGCCATGCTTCGTCAGATTGGCGAGCTGGAATCTGTTGGCGACAGCTGCTACAACCTGGCCCGTATCCTGGCCCGCAAGCGGGAGAACAAAGTGGTGTTCACCGAAGGCCAGGAGAACAGCGTCATCCAAATGTATTCTCTGGTGGAGGCCGCCATTGCCCGTATGAACGTGGTCCTGAAAGGCCCCCGCGAGGAGAACGACATGTCCGTGTCCGAAGACCTCGAACTCAAGATCAACGGCTTGCGCAATCAGCTCAAGAAGCAGAACATCGTGGATCTGGACAACCATATCTACGATTACGATAACGGAACGGTGTACATGGACCTCATTTCCGAGTTCGAAAAGACCGGAGACTATATTATCAATGTAGTGGAGGCCCGCCTGGGCGCGGTTCGCAACAGCATTCGTTTCAAAGGCGTCCAGCTGGATACCGACAGCAAGCGCGTGATGGTGGACGGCGAAACCATTCCCTTCACCAAGACTGAATTCGAGATGCTGCGCCTCTTTATGGAGAACCCCAACAAGGAATGGGTTCGCCGGGACTTTGTCCAGGCCCTGTGGGCCGATGACCCCACGGCCACCTCGCGCACGGTAGATGCTGCCGTTACCCGCATCCGCCGCAAGCTGGGTCCGTACGGCGAAAGCATAGTGACGCGCGAAAACGGATATGTCTTTATGGAGTAATTTTGCAAGTTTTTGCAATTAGTACTTGCGGATTCAGAAAAAAGTCGTACATTTGCAGTCCCGTTTTCGGGACTCATTGAGATATGGTGTAATGGTAGCACTACAGATTCTGGCTCTGTCAGTGAGGGTTCGAGTCCTTCTATCTCAACAAGCCTTGCGGCGATAGGCTAACAGGCGCCAGCAGGCGCCCGGCCGTACCCGGGATTTTTTCTTGAAAAAATCATAGAGGGAGAAAAGGCCGCAGGGGTGTATGAGGGGGCAGCGCCCCCTGTATTTACGGCGGGGTAGCTCAGCTGGTTAGAGCGTCGGATTCATAATCCGGAGGTCGTGGGATCGTGACCCACTCCCGCTACCCTAAAAAACAACATACAGATTTGGCCCGGTACGAAGGCCATCTTTGAAACTCGCTATATACCCGACGCTACTCAGCGGCGGTTTTTTTGTTGTATTCCTCCAGGGTTGCGGTCATGATTTCGTGGTCGTGGGGGTCGCGCCAGGCCGATTTGGGGAAATCAACGGGGACGGCGGCGTAGGAATCTTCAATCATGCCGGGCTTGGTGCACCAGAGAAGGTCCATGCGGGGCGGGAGCATCTCGGGATTCTCGCCGAAGCGGAGTACGTAGCGCAGCGTGAGGGCGGCCTCCAGGCGCGCAATAAAGTCGTTCTGGTTGGAGAGGGCGTTGCCCAGGGAGTAATACACGGGCACGCCGTCTATCCACTGCATATCCTGCACCACGTGCGGGTGAGAGCCGATGATGACATTGGCCCCCTGAGAGATCAGCCAGCGGGCCATGCTCTCCTGAGAGGCGCTGTGCAGGGGTTCGTATTCTACACCCCAGTGGGGGAAAACGAGGATGATATCGGCCTTGGCGCGGGCGCGGGCCATGACGGGGGCCAGGGCCTCGCGGCTCATCCGGTGCACCTTGGGCCAATGGGTGGCGGAGCCCGAATTGGTGCCGTAAGTGAAGTTCACCAGGGCCACCCGTACGCCCTTCACCGACAGGATCAGCGGGTTCAGGAGGGTATCGGCCTTGGCCGATGCGGCCACGCCGGTGTACAGGATACCCCGGTCTTCCAGTTGGCCGATGGTGCGGGAGAGCCCCTCAAAGCCCTTGTCCAGGACATGGTTATTGGCAGTGAGGAAAACGTCGAAGCCCACGTCGGACAGATACTCGGCAAAGGATTCGGGGCCGGAGAAGACGGGATAGCCGGTGTAAGGCTTGCCGGCCAGCGGGAACTCCATGTTGCACACGGCCACGTCGGCCCTCCGGATGTTTTCCTCCACGTGTTTGAAGAAGTCCGTATAGCCGTATTCTGAGGCGCTTTGGACCACGCGGCCGTGCGCCAGCACGTCTCCCACCATGTAAAAGGTAAGGGTGTCGGCCTTGGGCTCCACGGTCCAGTATTCCACGGGAAAACGAACCCACTGCGAGAAGCCCTGCAGTGGAATCAGTAGAAGCAATAGCGTAAGCAGACGCCTCATAGGAGGTCGCCCAGTTGGGAATCCACAATGGGGCCGAACCACTCTTCCGTCTTCTCCCGGGCGCGGGTCTTGATGGCCGGAGTGATGGCGCTGGCCACATAGGCAACGGCGGCCAGCAGGGCGGCCCAGTCGTCGGCCAGGCCGGCGAAGGGAAGGAAGTCCGGAACCAGGTCCAGAGGCAGGATCATATACCCCAGGGCACCGGCAATCACCGCCTTGTATTTGGTGGGGGTGCCGGGGTCCGTAAGCGTATAGTAAAGCGTTAGGGCATAGTAAGTTAACTTAACGCCGGCTTTCTTGGCCAGCGTGCCCAGCTTAAGCCAGAAATCACTCTCCGAGTAATGGCTCTGGTACTTGGTTAATTCTTCCGGGGTTAAATTACTGTTCTCCATGCCCACAAAGTTAATGAAATTCCCCATTATGGCATTATTTATGCGGAAAAAGCGTTACTTTTGTTTATATGAAACGTTTCGCAAGTATACTTCTGGGCCTTGTGCTCTCTTCCATGGCCCTGACGGCCCAGACATCGGCACAGCAATACATCAATTCCCAAATCAGCCAGGAGCCCCTCAAGGGTTCCACCTGGGGCATTTATGCAAAGGATGCTTCCGGCAAAGTGCTGGCCAGCCATAACGCCGGCACCCGCCTGATGCCGGCCTCCAACCGCAAGCTCATCACCACCGGCATAGCCCTGCACGCCCTGGGCCCGGATTTCCGTTTCCGCACCGGGTTGGGTTATACCGGAGAGATCAAGGCCGACGGCACCCTGGACGGAGACCTCTATATCATAGGCGGGGGAGACCCCACCATCGGCACGCAGGATACCACCATCGCCCTTAAGGCCGACGCCCTCTTCTGGAAATGGAAGACCCTGCTCAGGGAAAAGGGCATCCAGCGCATCCACGGCCGCATCATTGGCGACGGCTCTTCCATGGAAGGCCTCCTGGAGCACCCGTCCTGGGAGTATGACGACATGGGAACGTACTATGGAACCGGCGGCAACGCCCTCTGCTTCTACGAGAACACCATCGACATGCAGGTGGCCGCCACGCAGGAGGGCCAGCTCATCAGCCTCAACCAGATTTACCCCGAAACGCCCTGGCTTCATGTGACCAATTTCGGGGTTACCGGTCCTGCCGGCAGCGGCAACAGTCTTTATCTGTATACCACCGACCTGGCACCCTATGCCCAGATGAACGGCGTCTTCGGCATTGACCGCCAGCCCAAGATTGAAAGCACCTCCAACAAGTTCGGCGCTCTTACCTGCGCCTATTACTTCTGGAAAAACCTGCAGGCTACCGGATGGGAGGTTACGGGCGGCTATGCCCATGTGAACCGTGCCGGAAAAATCCAGGGCCCCGATTTCACCGAGGCGGAAAAGGCAGCCAAGCCCAAGGAAATCGGCTTTACGGAAAGCCCCCGCCTGGCCGATATTGCCCGCATCACCAACGAAAGAAGCGATAATTTCTATGCCGAGAGCATGCTCCGTTACATGGGGGAAAGAGCCACGGGCGTTGCCGAATATGACAGCTGCCTGGTGGCCGAGAGCGTAGTGCTCAGGGACCTGGGCCTCAATCTGGACCAGATTAACCTGGCCGACGGAAGCGGTCTGTCGGCCAAGAACTGGGTCACCCCCGAGTGGATGGTGAGCTACCTGGAAGCCATTCAGAAGAGTCCGGCTTTCGATTCCTTCCTGGCTTCGCTTCCCAAACCGGGTGAAGGCACGCTCTCCAGCATCCGTTTCCCGGGCTCCGAGCGCGTGAGGATGAAGAGCGGTTCGCTTTCCGGAACCCTCTGTTATTCCGGCTACATCCTGGACGAAAACGGCAAGCCTGCCATTACCTTCTCTATCCTTACCAACAGTTCCCTGGCCACCACTTCCCAGGTGCGTTCCGTACTCATGCGAATGGTCCGCAAGCTCATGGAATAGAGAAAAATTCGTATCTTTGTAGGATGATTAAAACCAAGCACATCATATTTATTCTGGTCCTTCTGGGCGCCGTTTCCTGCAAGACGGTTTCGCATCTGCATGAAACCGCCACGGAGCTCTTCCGCGGAGAGGTAGTGGCCAAGGTGGGCGACCACCGGCTGCACCGTTCCGAACTGGAGAGCTACATTCCCGCCGGCGTATCGGCCGAAGACAGCGCCGCCCTGGCCCGCCAGTTCATCCTGACCTGGGCCGAAGACCTCCTGCTCATGGACATGGCCGAAACCCAGCTGTCCAAGCAGGAAAAAGATGTAAGCTCAGAGTTGGAAGAGTATCGCAAAAGCCTGATCAAATACCGCTACGAGCAGCTCTACATCCAGCAGCGCCTGGATACCCTGGTCACCGACGAGGAGGTTGCCCGCTTCTACGACAAGAATCCGGACAAGTTCCGTCTGGAGCGCCCCATCCTCAAGTCCCGCTTCATGATTATTCCGGCCGATGCCAGAAGCCTCAAGCTTCTCAAGGCCAAGATGTCCTCGGACGACGACATGGAAGTGATGGAGACCGACAGCCTGGCCGCATCCGTGGCCATCAAGTATGTGGACTCCTCCGACACGTGGATGGACGCCCTGGTGGTGGCCCGCGAAGCCGGTGTGGATTACCGCAGCATGCTGGCCGGTTTCAAGGCTCCCAATTTCGGCCGGGATCCTTTTGTGGAAATCCCCGACGAAACGGGAAACCTGCATGTGATTTACGTGGTGGAACAGGTGGCCGAGGGCAAGACCGCCCCGCTGGAATACTGCGGGGAACGCATCCGGGATCTTATTCTGAGCGCCCGCAAGCACAATTTGGAAGAGGGCCTCACGGAAAACCTCCTGGAGGACGCCCGCAAGAACAACAAGTTTGTAATCTATGAAAATGAAAAATAAGATTATCGTACTGGCAGCGCTTCTGGTGGCCTGCCTTCCCCTGAACGCCCAGAAGTACAAGGGTGTGGTGGATAAGACCGTAGCCGTATTGGGAGGAGAAACCATCCTCCTGTCCGACGTGGAGGCAGAGGTTCAGCAGCAGCGCGCCGGAGGCAGCTCCAGCGACCGCGACCTCCGCTGCGAAATCCTGGAGGCCATGATGGAGAGCAAGCTGTTCCTCATGCAGGCCCGCATTGACTCCCTCACTGTGAGCATGGATGCCGTAGACAACAACCTCTCCCAGCGAATCGACTACATGCGTACCACCCTGGGCGGCGACGAAGAGATGGAAAAGTACTTCGGCAAGCCGCTGTACAAGCTCCGTCAGGAGTGGAGGAAGTCCCTGGAAGAGCAAAGCCTCACCGAGCAGGAGCGTTACCAGGTGGCCAGCAAGATTGCGGAAGTCACGCCCTACGATGTCCAGCAATTCATTGAGAAAACGGACCCGGAAGACCTTCCCGTGGTTCCCATGAAGTATCAGCTGAGCCAGATCTGCATCTATCCGGACCGCGCTGCCGCCGCCGTGGCCGTGCGTGAAAAACTCCTGAGCCTGCGTGAGCGCATTATGAACGGAGAAAAGTTCTCCACCCTGGCCCGCATCTATTCCGAAGATCCCGGTAGCGCCCGTCGCGGCGGGGAACTGGGCATGGCCTCCAAGTCCATCTTCTGGCCTGTCTTCTCCGATGCCGCCATGGCCCTGAGGCCCGGAACCATCTCCCAGATTGTGGAAACCCCTGACGGCTTCCACATCATCGAGGTTATTGAAAAGAAGGGCGACATGTTCAATGCCCGCCACATCCTCCTCAAGCCCCAGTACACGGCCGAGGACCAGGAAAAGGCCTTCGCCCGCCTGGACAGCCTCAAGACCCAGATCGAGTCGGAGGAGATGACCTTCGAACTGGCCGCCCGCTTCTACTCGGAAGACCCCGCCACCCGTACCAACGGAGGTCAGATGGCCGATCCCTCCACCGGTTCGTCTTACTTTGAGATTGACCAGTTGAAGCCGGCCGATTATGCCGCCATCAAGGACCTGGAACCCGGCCAGATTTCCGAACCCGTGGAATCCCAGGACAACGAGGGTTATCTGCAGGGCCGCCAGGGCAACCTGGTTTACAAGATAATCCGGGTAGACAAGATTATCCCGGCTCATGTGGCCACGTTCGAGAACGACTACACCCAGATTCTTGAGTCTGTGGAGCAGCAGAAACAGATAGCTGCCGTGGATGCTTTCCTTGAGAGCAAGATCAAAAGCACGTACATTGTGATTGACCCCATGTTCGCCGAGTGCGAGTTTTCGCGTGAGGCCTGGAACGCCCGCAAATAGTGAACCCGACGCGGTCTCATAAATGGCTTGTACCTTTGCTGCTGCTGCCTTTCGCGGCGGCGGCTTTGGCTTATGAGCCCCAGCAGAAGACCCAGGAAGAAGACAAGGTTCACCTGATCAGCGCCCAGAGCGCCCAGCTCATCGAAAAGGGCGGTCAGAATTACCGTAAGGTGGTAGGCCCGGCCAAGTTTCTGCACAACAACACCTACCTGCTTTGCGACACGGCCCTCTGGAACGTGACCACCAACATCATCGACGCCGTCGGCCATGTCCGCATTATCCAGGACCGCACCCAGCTTTCCAGCGAAACCCTCCAGTATGTGGTGGACGACAACATGGCCAAGTTCCGCGGCTCCCTGGTACAGTTGGAAGACAAAGACAAGAATACCCTCCGTACCCGCTACCTGGACTATAACACCAAGGACTCGGTAGCTATTTTCCAGAACGGCGCCGCCATGCGGGACAAGGACGGCCAGATTATCGAGAGCCTCTACGGCACCTACGATTCCAAGGCTCATCTGTTCGTATTCAACGACCAGGTGAACATGTACATGGATACCACGTTCGTCAAAACCTCCCGCCTGGAATACAGGAGCGACCTTTCCACCGCCTATTTCGGCTTCGGGACGGACATGTGGCAGAAAGACCAGATGCTCAGCGCCAACGACGGCTGGTACGACCGTGAACACGAGCTCTTCTTCTTCCGCCGCAAGGTGCACCTGCTCACCAAGGATCAGGAAATCTGGAGCGACTCGCTCTATTACCACCGCCAGGTGAACGATGTGGAAATGCTGGGACATGTGGAAATCATGGACACCACGCGCAATGTCTTCGGCCTGGCCGGACGCTTTGAGTATACGGACTCCCTTTCGCAGATCCGCATGACCCGCGAACCGGCCATCATTTCCATCTCGGAAGAGAAGAACCGCCGGGACACGGTGTATGTGGGGGCCGATTTGCTCGTCTCCAGGGCCTATCGCCGCTGCGACATTCCTCAGCCGTGGGTGGCCGACGCCGAGAAGCGCCTCAAGGACATCTCCGGTGACCCCGTGATGGAATACCGCAAGAAAGCGGCGGAGGAAGCGGCCAAGAAGGCGGCCGAGGCGCAGAAGAACGACCCCGCCAAGATGGCCGAGGAAAATGCCCGTAAGGCGCGCGAGAAGAACGCATCGGCCCCCCCGCCGCCGGGGGAGACGCTCAAAGGAGAGGACGCTGCTGCGCCCGAACAGGCGTCTGCCGAAGCGGCAAAGGCTCCGGCCGATACCACCGCTCCGCCCCCGGACACCAGCAAGGTGAATTTCCTGTGGGGCTCCAAGCGCGTGAAACTGTTCCGCCGCGACATGCAGATGTCCGGCGATTCCCTCATCTACACGGACCTGGATTCCCTGGTGCGTCTGTATCAGGACCCTATTTTCTATAACGAGGGCAACCGGCAGTATACCTCCGACAGCATCTATATGGTCATCAAGAACCGCCAGATGCAGCGGGCGCACTTGCTGTCCAACGCCTTCATCACCATTGAGGAGGCCCCCAAGACTTTCGACCAAATCAGGGGCGCCGAGGTGGTGGCCTACTTCGATTCCACATCGGCCCTGACCCGCTTCGATGCCCTGGGAGGCGCAGCAACACTCTTTTATCTGGAGGAAAACGACGCTCTGGCCACGGTGAACAAGGTGGAGACCAAGATGATATACGCTACGTTCAAGAACGGAAACATAGAGCGCATCCATTATTACGACAACCCCAAGAATGACGGCTATCCCACCGTGCAGCTGCCCGAAGAAGACAAAACCCTCAAGGGTTTCCGCTGGGAGCCTGAACGCAGACCCAAGTCTCCGCTGGATATAACAACTCTGAAACCCCGCGCCAGCGAGCGCCTGTCTTATATAGCCAGGCCTCATGCGGCATTCGTCCAGACGGAAGAGTATTTCCCGGGCTATATCAACAAGTTGTACCGGGATATTGCCATCCGTGATTCCCTGGAGGTGGTGCGGCAGCAGCAGCGTAAGGAGCGGGAGGCTTTGCAGAAAGAACTGGCCCAGGCCCAGGCCGATGCAGAGATCCAGACCGAAGTTGAGGTCCCCATTGAGGAAACACCTCAGGAGCCGGTAGATACCCTGATAAAGCAGGAGGCAGAGCCCCTGATTGTCCCCGTAGATACACTGAAGGTCCAGGCCGATACGCTTCTGCCTGCTCCGGCGGACACCCTCAAGAGCATTGCCGTGGAGCCCGAGATTCACGACCCCTCCCCCGAAGAACTGAAACAGGCCGAGAAAGCCCGCCTGAAAGAAGAGAAGGAACGCCTGAAGGCCCAGAAAGCGGCCGAAAAAGCAGCCAAAGACGCCGAGAAAGCCGCCATTAAGGCGGCAAAGGATGCCGAGAAGCAGGCCCGTTGGGAAGAGCTGAACCGCATTGACGCCGAGAAGCGGGCCGCCAAGGAACAGAAACGGCTTGAGAAAGAACGTGCCCGCAAGCTTAAGGCACTTCAGAAGCTGGAGAAGAAGGCCCAGAAGGAAAGGGCCCGCTTTGAGAAGTACCTTCAGCGGGAGCAGGAAAAGGCTGCCAGAAAGGCCCAGAGAGAGGCAGAGAAAAAAGCCATTAAGACACAAACACAAGACCAGATATGAAAAAGACTGTACTAGTATCCGGTGGCGCCGGTTTTATCGGCAGCCACGTGACCGTAGAGCTCATCGCCGCTGGCTATGACGTGGTGGTGGCCGACAACTTCTCCAACTGCGACCGCACCTGCTTCGAGGGAGTCAAGAAAATCACGGGCCGCGAAGACCTCCCGCTGGAAGTGGTGGATTTCTGTGATTTTGCCGCTACGGAGGCCCTTTTTGCCAAGTATCCTATTGACGCTGTCATTCATTTTGCCGCCTTCAAAGCCGTTGGCGAGTCCGTGGAACAGCCGGTAAAGTATTACAAGAATAACCTTACCAGCTTCCTCAACGTGCTGGAGGCTGCCCAGAACCGCGGAGGCTGCAATGTGCTGTTTTCCTCATCGGCCACCGTGTACGGAGAACCCGAGGCGGTGCCCGTGACCGAGCAGACGCCCCGCCAGCCCGCCACTTCCCCGTACGGCAATACCAAGACCATGTGCGAAGATATCCTTCGTGACACCGTGAAGGCCAACGGAGGCAAAGTGAAGGGCATCCTGCTGCGTTATTTCAACCCCATCGGCGCCCATCCCAGCGCCCTTATCGGTGAACTGCCCCGCGGCGTTCCCAACAACCTGGTTCCCTATATCACCCAGACGGCCATCGGCAAGCGCGAGTGCCTGAACATCTTCGGCAACGATTATCCTACGCCTGACGGCACTTGCCAGCGGGACTTCATCGACATTGTGGACCTGGCCAAGGCCCATGTGTATGCCGTCACCCGTATGGTGGAAGGTAAGATGAAGCAGGATTGCGAGGTGTTCAACGTGGGCACCGGACGTCCCTTGAGCGTAATGGAGCTGGTGAACGCCTTCGAGAAAGTGAACGGCGTCAAACTCAATTACAAGTTCGCACCCCGCCGCGCCGGCGACATCACCGCCATCTGGGCCGATCCCACCCTGGCCGAGACGGAAATGGGCTGGAAAGCCACCCGTACCATTGAGGAGACGCTTAAGGCCGCCTGGGCCTGGGAGTGCCATCTGGCCGGAAAATAGAAATCATCATGGAAGAGAAAAAGCAAATCCAGCTTCCGGAGAACGCTCACCGGGAGTTGAAGCCGGGAGAGGAGTATACCCCCATCCTGGATCCCCAGAAAAAGTATGCCGAGGCCACGCCCTATTCGGTGTCCATCGGCCTTCTCATGGTCATCCTCTTCAGTGCCGCAGCGGCATATCTGGGCCTCAAGGTGGGTCAGGTGTTTGAGGCGGCCATCCCCATCGCCATCATTGCGGTGGGCCTCACCGGTGCCCTGGGCCTCAAGCAGGGCCTGAGCCAGAACGTCATTATCCAGTCCATCGGCGGCTGCTCCGGCGCCGTGGTGGCCGGTGCCATCTTCACCCTTCCCGCCATTTACATCCTGGGCGTTGAGGTGCAGTTTTGGCAGATGATCCTGAGCTCGCTGCTGGGCGGCGTGCTGGGCATCCTCTTCCTCATTCCGTTCCGTAAGTACTTCGTGAAGGAGATGCACGGGAAGTATCCTTTCCCGGAAGCAACTGCCACAACACAGGTGCTCATCAGCGGCGAGGGCGGCGGCTCCAGCGCCAAGACGCTCATCTCGGCCGGTCTCATCGGCGGTCTGTACGACTTTGCCGTGGCCACCTTCGGCACCTGGGCCGAGACGGTCTCCACCACCGTCATGGGCTGGGGCGCCTTCGTGGCCGACAAAGCCAAGGTGGTGCTCAAGATGAACACCGGCGCGGCCGTGCTGGGCCTGGGCTATATCATCGGCCTCAAATATTCCTTCATCATCTGCTGCGGCTCCCTGCTGGTGTGGCTGGTAATCATTCCCCTCATGAATCTTATCTGGGGGGCCGATGTCATCGACCTCATGGGCACCGGTATTGCCACGACCATCGGCGAAATGGCTCCGGAGGAAATCTTCAAGACCTATGCCCGCCATATCGGTATCGGCGGCATAGCCACCGCCGGCATCATCGGCATCGTGAAGAGCTTCGGTGTTATCAAGAGTGCCGCCGGCCTGGCCGTGAAGGAGTTCAAGCGCAAGCCGGGCACCCTGGACGAGAAAGCCATCCGTTCGGAGGAAGACCTTCCCATGAAGACCATTGTCTTCGGCGTGGTCATAGCCCTGCTGGGCATCTTCGCTTTCTTCGCCTTCGGAGGTGTGGTCAATAATGTCTGGCAAGCCCTTATCGGCCTGCTGGTGGTGGCCATCGTGGCCTTCCTCTTTACTACTGTGGCAGCTAACGCCATAGCCATCGTGGGCTCCAACCCGGTGAGCGGCATGACGCTCATGACCCTCATCATCGCCTCCCTCATCCTGGTGGCGGTGGGCCTAAAGGGCAATGCCGGCATGGCCGCCGCCCTCATCATCGGCGGCGTGGTGTGCACCGCACTTTCCGTGGCGGGTTCCTTCATCACCGACCTCAAGATAGGTTATTGGCTGGGCTCTACTCCCAAGGTGCAGGAAGGCTGGAAATTCCTGGGTGTGGCGGTATCTGCCGTCACCGTGTGCGGCGTGATGCTGGTGCTGAACAAGACTTACGGCTTCACCGGCGACAACGCCCTGGTGGCCCCCCAGGCCAATGCCATGGCGGCGGTCATCCAGCCCATGTTCTCCGGCGGCGGCGCTCCCTGGCTGCTGTACGGCATCGGCGCTGCCATTGCCCTGGTCCTGAACTTCTGCAAGGTTCCGGCCCTGCCGTTTGCCCTGGGTATGTTCATCCCCATCGACCTTAACCTGCCCCTACTGGTGGGTGGCGCCATTTCCTGGTATGTGAGCACCCGCTCCAAGGATGCGGCCGTGAACAACGCCCGCATGGAGAAGGGCACCCTCATCGCTTCCGGCTTCATTGCCGGCGGCGCCCTCATGGGTGTGGTGAGCGCCATTCTCAAGTTCGCCAACGTAGACCTCTACATGACCTCCTGGGCCGCCAACTACGGTGAAGCCGTGGCCATAGTTCCCTTCCTGGCCATCATAGCCTACATGATTTACGCTTCAATGAAGACACAGAATAAATAACAGATTCTTCGCTTCGCTCAGAATGACAATTGTCATCCTGAGGAGGCAAAGCCGACGAAGGATCTGTAAACCAGAATGATATGGAAAAGATATTAGACCGATTTTTACGCTATGTAAGCGTAGATACACAGAGTAACGAGGAATCCGAGACCCAGCCTTCCGCCGCCAAGGAGTGGAATCTGCTCAAGATGCTGGAGGCCGAACTGAAGGCTCTGGGCGTGGAAGTGACCCTGGATGAATATGGCTACGTGATGGCCTCCATCCCGTCCAACCTCAATAAGGAGGTCCCTGCCGTGGGCTTCATCGCCCACGTGGACACCGCCCCCGATGCCAGCGGGGCCGATGTGAAACCTCAGATCATAGAAAATTATGACGGCGGCGCCATAGACCTTAAGGGCGTACCCGGCCTGCAGCTGAGGCCGGAAGAATTCCCGGAAATGCTGCACTACGTGGGCCAGACGCTCATCACCACCGATGGAACCACCCTGCTGGGCGCCGACGACAAGGCCGGCGTGGCCGAGATTATGACCGCCGTGCAGTACCTGGTGGAGCATCCCGAGGTCAAGCACGGCAAAATCTGCATCGGCTTCACCCCGGACGAGGAAATCGGCCGCGGCGTGGTCAAGTTCGACGTCCCGCGCTTCGGGGCCGATTACGCCTACACCATGGACGGCGGCGAGGTTGGCGAGCTGGAGTTCGAGAACTTCAACGCCGCCTCGGCCAAGATCCATATCCAGGGCCGCAATGTGCATCCCGGCTACGCCAAGGGTAAGATGAAGAACGCCATCCTCATCGGCCAGGAGTTGAACAGCCTCCTGCCCGTGGAGCAGCGCCCGGAATTTACCCAGGACTATGAAGGGTTCTTCCACCTCATCTCCTTCAAGGGCGCGGTGGAAGAGGCCGATTTCGCCTACATCATCCGCGACCACGACCGCGCCAAGTTCGAGGCCAAGAAGGTCCAGATGCAGCAGGTGACGGACTTCATCAACACCAAGTACGGAGAAGGCACCGCCACCTTGGTGCTCAAAGACCAGTATTACAACATGCGCCAGGAGGTGGAACCCCACTATTTCATTGTGGAGAAAGCCATCAAGGCTATGGAAATGGCCGATGTGAAGCCCAAGATCCAGCCCATCCGCGGCGGAACCGACGGCGCCAACCTCTCCTTCAAGGGCCTGCCTTGCCCCAATATCTTCGCCGGCGGTCTCAACTTCCACGGCAAGATGGAGTTTGTGCCCCTCCAGAGCATGGAAAAGGCCTCCCAAGTTATCCTGAACATCATTTCACTGTTTGCCGAATAATTGAAAGAGGTAGACGTCCTGATTGCCGGCGCCGGTCCGGCCGGAAGTACCTGCGCGTATCTTTTGCAGCAGGCGGGACATCCTTGCCTTCTGGTAGATCCCGCCGAGTTTCCCCGCGACAAAATCTGTGGCGGGGGGCTCACGCCGCGGGGCTGGGCCATATTGGACCGCCTGTTCCCCAAGCTTCAGTACGATTACCTGCCGGTACACTGGGCCCATCTGTATATTGACGGAAAGTACCGGGGCAAGTACAATATGGTTAAGGAAATCCGGGTGGTGCGCAGAAAGGCCTTTGACAAACTGCTTCTGGACCAATATCTGAATGCAGGCGGCACGTTCCTTAAAGACCGTGTCCGGGAAATCCGGGAACAGGAAGACGGCCGCATAGAAGTAACCCTTCAGTCCGGCGAAACCGTCCTCTGCCGTTACCTGGTGGGGGCCGACGGTGCCAACAGCCGCGTACGTCAATACCTGAATCCGGACAGCAAGCCCCGCATGCTCATCTTTGAGCAGTATAATCCGCGCTCGGGTACGGACGAGATCACGTTTGAACTGTCCAACAAGTACAAATGGGGCTATTACTACCTCTTCCCCAACAAGGATTGTGATATTGCCGGATACTGCGAGTTTGATTCCAGCCGCGAGAAGTTCCAGCAGATTCTGGACAACTTCGGCATAGAGAAAACCAAAACGCTGGGGGCCTTCATTACCACGGATTTAGACTATCCGTCCCACCCGCACATCTTTTTGGTGGGGGACGCCGGCTGCTGGTGCGACTGCCTTTCCTACGAAGGCATCTACTTTGCCCTGGCCACCGGCGAAAACGCAGCCCGAGCCATCCTGGAGGGCAAGTCTTTCGAGGAAGTGAATGCCCCCATCCTAAAGAGAAAGCTTCACCGCACCAAGGCGGCGAAGCTTTTGTACAATCCCGTAGGAATAGCCATGGTGAAACTGGTTTCCCACAGCCGGAAGCTTACGGAGCGTGTCCTGAACCGCTATCTTCGCTAGAAAGAAGCCAGCAGTTTCTGAAAGCGTTCCTGGATTTTGTCCAGGCACAAGTTGTTTACAGAGCCCTCATGCGTATGCTTGAGGGTTCCTTTGTAATGGAAGGTGCCGTTCTGGACGGCCTGGCCCACCTGCCGGTAAGCGTCGCGGAAGGGAACGCCGGATGCCACCAGGCGGTTCACTTCCTCCACGCAGAAGGCCGGTTCGTATAAAGGCCGGGACATGAGGTCGGTGGCCACGGTAATACCGGGCAAGGCATAGGTGAGAATGTCCAGGCAGCTGTCCATCTCGTCAAACAGCGGCAGATACAGTTCTTTCAGAAGCTGCATGTCGCGGGCGTAGCCGGACTGCAGGTTTCCGGTAACCAGGCGGATGTCGTTGGGGATGCCCTGCAGGCGGTTGCAATGGGCGCGCACCAGTTCAAACACGTCCGGGTTCTTCTTTTGCGGCATAATGCTGGAACCGGTGGTATAGGCGTCGGGAAGTTTCAGGAAGCCGAAGTTCTGGCTATTGAACAGGCAGCAGTCGGTGGCGAATTTCCCCAGGGTTTCGGCCAGACAGGCATAGGCAAAGGCCACTTGGCGCTCCACCCGTCCCCGTCCCATCTGGGCATAGATGGAATTGTAGGCCAGGGAGCTGAAACCCAGCAGTTCCGTGGTGCGGGTACGGTTGAGGGGGGCCGATGAGCCATACCCCGCCGCCGAACCCAGCGGATTGCGGTCGTTCACGTCCCAGGCAGCCTTCAGCTGTACCAGGTCGTCGCAGAGGCATTCGGCAAAAGCGCCCAGCCACAGGCCGAAAGAGGAAGGCATGGCCACCTGCTGATGCGTATAGCCCGGCATGAGGACGTCCTTCAGTTCGTCGGCCCTTTGGAGGAATAGGTTGAACAGGGCTTCCACCTTTTCTACCGTCTGGCGGATGCGTGCGCGCGTGAACAGTTTAATGTCCACAGCCACCTGGTCGTTGCGGGAGCGGCCGGTGTGCACTTTCTTTCCCAGCGGGCCCAGGCGGGCTTCCACCTCGGAGTGCACGTCTTCGCCGCTGATGGTGAACTTGCCCTCCAGGGCTTCCTGCCGCAGTTTTTCCAGCTGGGGAAGCAGCTGCGCCAGTTCATCGGCCTCCAGCAGCCCCACTTCCGATAGCATGGTGATATGGGCCATGGTGCCCTCAATGTCATAGGGGGCCAGCAGCAGGTCCAACTCCCGGTCTTTCCCTACGGTGAAGGCGTCTATCCGCGGGTCATTGTCAAATCCTTTATCCCAAATCTTCATATATTCAGAACTGCAGGTTATCTAATAGCTGTACATAAATCTCTGTGGCTTTGGCTATGTCGGCCATGTCCACATATTCGTCGGCCGTGTGGGAGCGGGTGGAGTCGCCGGGGCCAATCTTGACGGTGGGGAACCGGCACAGCGCCTGGTTGGAAAGCGTGGGCGACCCCACGGTGGGGATGCCCAGCTGGTGCGCCCGCTGCACCAGGGGATGGTCTTCCGCAATGGAAGATCCGCAAAGCCGGGTGGAACGGGCTTCGGCCTGGCAGGGGGCTCCGGCCTGAATGAGCTCCAGCAACTCCTGGTTTGTATACAGTCCGTTGGAACGGATGTCCACCACAAAGGTGCACACATCGGGAATCACGTTGTGCTGCGTTCCGGCCTGGATTTGCGTGACGGTCATCTTCACCGGACCCAGCAGGGAGGAAACTTTGGGGAACTGTTTGCCGCGGAACCATTCAATGGCAGGGAGCGCCTCATAGATGGCATTGATTCCGTTGTCCCGTGCCGCGTGCCCGGCCTTTCCTTTCACGGTGCAGTCCAGCACCATCAGGCCTTTTTCTGCCACGGCCATCTCCAGAGAGGTGGGCTCGCCGCAAATGCCAAAGGCAATGGGCCCGCAGGCCGCTTCCATTTCGGCCAGGGAAATCTCCAGCCCCTTTCGTCCGCTGGTTTCCTCTTCGGCCGACAGCGAAAGGATAAGGGTATAGGGTTGGGGTTTGGCGGTCAGCCGCCGGTAGGCGTCAATGATGGCTACCACCGAGGCCCCGTCGTCATTGCTGCCCAGCCCATACAGCCGGCCACCTTCTACCGTGGGGGTGAAAGGGTCCCGGGTCCATCCGGCCACCGGCTTCACCGTATCAATGTGCGCGTCCAGAAGGACGGTCGGTCCCGTGCCGTGGCTGCACCAGAGGTTGTTGCCGCAGCGATGGGGCGCCAGGCCTTCTTCCTTGAGCCAGGATTCCAGGAAATCGGCCACGGCCGACTCGTCCCGGCTTAGCGAAGGGATAGCAATGAGTTTCTGAAGGAGGGAGATCATAGGATTTCGTCCTCGTGCCGGTTGTAGTATACCCGCAGCGGCGTGGACAGGACCTTGATGAAGCCCTTGGCGTCCTCTGCGGTCCAGCCTTTCTGCATTTCGCCGTATTCGCCGAACTTGGTCTTCACCAGGTCGTTGGCGCTTTCTACGCCCACGGTCTCAAACTGCTTGGGGCCGTAGTTTACAATCACGGTGCCGGTCACGTTGCGCTGGCTGGATTCCAGCATGGCCTCGATGTCGCGCATCACCGGCTCCAGATACTCGCTCTCGTGCAGGAACATGCCATACCAGGTGCCTACCTGGTCTTTCCAGTACTGCTGCCATTTGGACAGGGTGTATTTCTCCAGATACTTGTGGGCGGCGATGATGAGCATGGGGGCGGCGGCTTCAAAGCCCACGCGGCCCTTGATGCCGATGATGGTGTCGCCTACATGGATGTCGCGGCCCAGGCCATAGCCGTCCACGGAGGCCTCCAGGGCCTGGATAGCAGCTACGGGGGAATCGAAGGTCTTCCCATCCACAGAAACAATCTGGCCCTTCTCAAAGCCAATCTTCACCGTCTTGTTACCGGATTTGGTTACCGGCTTCAGATAGGCCGATTCGGGGAGTCCCTGTGCGGAATCCAGCAGTTCGCCGCCGCAGATGGAGGTGCCCCAGAGACCCACGTTGTAAGAATACTTGAGCTTGGCAAAATCGGCCGGGAAGCCGTGCTGGTTCAGGTAGTCCACCTCTTCCTGGCGGGAGAGGGCCTTGTCACGGGTAAGGGTGATGATCTCCATTTCCGGGCACATCACCTGGAAGGTCATGTCAAAGCGAACTTGGTCGTTGCCGGCGCCGGTGGAACCGTGCGCGATGGCATCGGCCCCGATTTCCTTGGCATAGCGGGCGATGGCGATGGCCTGGAAGATGCGCTCCGATGAGACGGAGATGGGATAGGTGCCGCCGCGGAGGACGTTGCCGTATACCATATATTTAAGGCTCTTCGCATAATATTCGTCTTTTACGTCGATGGCGACGAAACCCTTGGCGCCCAGCTTAAAGGCGTTTTCTTCGTTTTTGGCCAGCTGGGCGGGAGAGAAGCCTCCGGTGTCGGCGCAGGCGGCGTAGACTTCGTGGCCCTGGTTGGCCAGATACATGACGGTATAGGAGGTATCCAGACCTCCGCTGTAAGCAACGACAATTTTCATATTACTATACGGTTTTTAATTTCTGGGAATATGCGGGTAAGGGCGCTCAGGACATCTTCCTGGGAGGCGTCCACGCGGCCCACCAGGAGAATGGTATCGTCTCCTGCGATGGTGCCGATGATGGGGCGGATGGCCTGCGTGTCAATGAGCGCAGCCACGGCGCTGGCCAGGCCCGGGCGGGTTTTCAGAACGGCCAGGTTGCCGGAAAACTGGATGCGCAGGATGCCGGAGGAAAGATCCGTGGTGGGGGGATGGCTCTTCACCGGAATTACGTAGCCTTCTCCGGGTATCTTGGAGATCTTTAAAGCGTTGAGGTCCCGGGAAAGGGTGGCCTGCGTGGAAGGGATGCCCGCTTCCTTGAGTCGGAGGGCAAGTTCTTCCTGGCTGTGCACCGGTCCGGCATGGATGATATCCAGGATGGCCTGATGTCTTTTTTTGGTAGAATTTTGCATTAATATGGTATAAATATCCAATTCGGCCACAAATATATGAATATTTATCTGAAAAACTTGCATATCATAATAAAAAATTTGTATTTTTGTGCCCTAAAAGTTTTGGAACCCTATGGAAATTGAAGTGATGGTGGCCCAGGAGTGCCACACGGCCTATGCCGAGGCCATCTGTGAAGAAATCTATATATCTTCCCTGGAAAGGAAGACGGGTATCGCCAACCGTACCCCCGAATATATCAACGAGAAGATTCGCGCGGGAAAGGCTGTCATAGCCCTCACCGATGAAGGGGAATTTGCCGGCTTCTCCTATATTGAATCGTGGGGCGGTAAGAGCTTCGTGGCCAATTCCGGTCTTATCGTAGCTCACAAGTTCCGTGGAATGGGCATTGCCAAGCGCATCAAGGAGCAGACCTTCATCCTGTCCCGCAAACTCTTCCCGGACGCCAAGATCTTTTCCATCACCACCGGTTCGGCCGTGATGAAGATGAATTATGAGTTCGGCTTCCGACCGGTCCCTTTCTCGGAACTTACGGACGACCCCGAATTCTGGAAAGGCTGCGAGGGCTGCCGTCATTTCAGCATCCTCAAAGAGCGTGACTACAAGATGTGCCTGTGCACGGGCCTCCTGTACGACCCCAAGGAGCATCTGACCATCCATCATCCCGGAGACAATGATTAAGGCGGGCATCATAGGAGGCGCCGGTTATACCGCCGGCGAGCTCGTACGGCTTCTGGTGAACCATCCGGAGGCCGATATTGCCTGGATCCATTCGGAGAGCCAGGCGGGTAAGGCAGTGGCCGAACATCATCCCGGCCTGGTGGGAGAAACGGACCTAGTCTTTACCGATACGGTGGACCTGGAAGGGATAGACGTCCTTTTCCTCTGTTCCGCCCATGGAAAGAGCCGGTTATTCTGGGATGAGCATCCCTGCCCGGAAGGGCTCAAGGTCGTAGACCTGGCCCAGGATTTCCGGGACGAGTCGGAAGGATATGTCTATGGTCTCCCGGAACTGAACCGGGACCGGATAGCCGGCGCCCGCAAAGTGGCCAATCCCGGCTGTTTTGCAACGGCCCTTCAGCTGGCCCTTCTGCCCCTGGCGAAGGCCGGTCTCCTGAAGGACGACATCCACGTCCAGGCTGTGACCGGTTCTACCGGCGCCGGCGTGAAGCCCTCGGCCACCACCCACTTCAGCTGGAGAAGCGACAACCTGTCGGCCTATAAAGTATTGACACATCAGCATCTGGCCGAGATTCGCCGCAACCTGGGCGTGGGGGAGAACCTCCACTTCATCCCGGTGCGGGGAGACTTTACCAGAGGCATCTTTGCGGTAGCCCAGACGCCCTGCACGCTTTCCATGGAAGAGGTGAAGGCCCTGTACGAGTCCTTCTATGCCGCGTCGCCCTTCACCTGGGTGATTCCCGAATCGGCCGATCTCAAACAAGTGGTCAACACCAACAAGTGTCTGATTTCCCTGGAAGTGGTCCAGGGGCAGCTGGTCATCACCAGTGTTATTGACAACCTCCTCAAGGGCGCCTCCGGCCAGGCTGTGGAAAACATGAACCTCATGTTCGGCTTCCCCGAAACCGCCGGTCTCCGCTTAAAAGCTTCGGCATTTTAGATTATGGATTTATTCAATGTATATAAAAGGTGGAACATCGAACCCGTTCGCGGCAGCGGTTCCACACTCTGGGATGCCCAGGGCCAGGAGTATCTGGACCTTTACGGCGGGCATGCCGTCATTAGCATCGGCCATAGCCACCCGCATTATGTGGAGGCCATTTCCAAGCAGATCGCCAAGCTGGGATTCTATTCCAATGCCGTACAGAACAGCCTGCAGGACACGCTGGCCGATAAGCTGGGGCGCATCAGCGGCTACCAGGACTATCATCTGTTCCTGTGCAACAGCGGGGCCGAGGCCAATGAAAACGCCCTCAAGCTGGCGTCCTTCCATACCGGCCGACCCAAGGTGCTGGCCTTCGGCGGCGCTTTCCACGGCCGCACCAGCGGTGCCGTGAGCGTAACGGACAATCCCAAAATCCGCGCTCCGTTCAACGCAACGGAGAACGTAACCTTCGTTCCCCTCGGAGATTTGGAGGCTGTGGAGAAGGAACTGTGCACGGAAGCCTACGCGGCCGTCATCGTCGAGGGCATCCAGGGGGTTGCGGGCATCGTGCTCCCCTCCGACGCCTTCCTGAAGGATCTCCGCGCCCTGTGCGACCGTACGGGAACCCTCCTCATCGCCGATGAAATCCAGTCCGGCTGCGGCCGCACCGGTCGTTTCTTCGCTCACCAGCATGCGGGCATCAAGACCGACCTGGTCACCATGGCCAAGGGCCTCGCCGGCGGCATTCCCATCGGCGCCGTCCTTATCGGCCCTGCCATCCAGGCCTCCTATGGCCTGCTGGGCACCACCTTCGGCGGCAATCACATTGCCTGCGCCGCGGCCATCGCCGTGCTGGAAGTGATTGAACAGGAGAATCTGGTGGCCCATGCTGCGAAGCTGGGTGCCTGGTTTGAACAGCAGCTCAAGGGCGACCGTGCCCTGGTGGAATACCGGGGACGGGGCCTCATGATCGGCCTGGAAATCAAGCCCGAGTACGTGGGCCTGCGGGACAAACTCCTTCAGGAAAAGCATATTTTCACCGGCGCCTCCGGCGAGCGGGTCATCCGCCTGCTCCCTGCCTTGAACCTTCCCGAGGAAGGCGCGCAGCAATTTGTGGAAGCCTGGAAAGAACTTACGAAATGAAGCATTTTACCAGCATGAAGCAACTGGGCGACCTCAAGGAAGCCCTTGCCGAAGCCGCCTATGTGAAGGCGAACCCCTTCGCCGACCAGGCTCTCGGCCATAACAAGACCGTTCTCCTGGTCTTTTTCAACAATAGCCTCCGTACCCGGCTCAGCACCCAGAAGGCGGCCCTGAACCTGGGAATGAACCCCATCGTCCTGGACGTGAACCAGGGTGCCTGGAAGCTGGAAACCGGCCGCGGCGTGGTTATGGACGGGGACAAGAGCGAGCACATCCTGGAAGCGATTCCCGTAATGGGCTCCATGTGCGACATGATAGGCGTGCGCTCCTTCGCCCGTTTCGAGTCCCGCGATGACGATTACAATGAGGTCATCCTGAACCAGTTCATCCAGTACTCAGGCAAGCCTGTGTTCAGCATGGAGGCGGCCACCCGGCATCCGCTGCAAACTTTTGCAGACATCATCACCATCGAGGAGTACAAGACCAAGGCCCGGCCGAAGGTGGTCATGACCTGGGCTCCGCATCCGAAGGCCCTGCCCCAGGCCGTCCCAAACTCTTTTGCCGAGGGCATGTCCATGACGGACTACGACTTTGTCATCGCCAACCCCGAAGGCTACGACCTGGCTCCCGAGTTTGTGGGAAACGCCAAGGTGACGCACAACCAGGACGAAGCCCTGGAGGGTGCTGACTTTGTATATGCCAAGAACTGGGCCCCGTACCAGGCCGACATCTACGGAAAGGTGGTCAATTATGACATGGGCTGGACGGTGACGAAGGAAAAGATGGCGCTCACCAACGACGCCTTTTTCATGCACTGCCTGCCGGTGCGCCGCAATATGATTGTCTCCGATGACGTCATAGAAAGCCCGCGCTCCATCGTAATCCCTGAGGCGGCGAACCGCGTGGTTTCCGCCCAGACTGTCCTCAAAATGCTGCTGAAGTCGCTATGATCCGGGTGGTGAAATGTGGCGGGCAGGTCCTGGACGACGACCTTCTGCTGGAGGCGTTCTGCCGGGATTTTGCCGCTCTGGAAGGGCCGAAGGTGCTGGTTCATGGCGGTGGCGCCCTGGCCGGCCGATTCCAGAAAGCCCTGGGCATAGAGCCTGTGAAATATGAAGGCCGAAGGGTAACCGACGAAGCTACCCTCCAAGTGGTGACCATGGTTTATGCCGGCTGGTGCAACAAGCGGGTGGTCTCCCTCCTGCAGGCCGATGGCTGCAACGCCGTGGGCCTTTCCGGATGTGACGGGTCGGTAATCACTGCCGCCAAGCGGCCTCCGCTCACCTTGTCTGACGGCCGCACCGTGGATTTTGGCTGGGTAGGTGACGTAACCCCCGGTAGCGTCAACGCCGATTTCCTCCAGCTGTTGCTGGAAAAGGGAATGACGCCGGTGCTCAGCGCCATCAACCACGACGGAGAGGGGCATCTGCTCAACACCAATGCCGACACGGTGGCCGCATCCGTGGCCGCCGCTCTGGGTGCAGCGCTCGTAACCTGCTTTGAGCAGCCCGGCGTTCTCCGTGACCGGGAAGATCCGTCCAGCGTCATACCTATAATTAATAAAGAGACTTACGCCGCCCTCAAGGCCGATGGAATTGTGGCCGACGGAATGATTCCCAAACTGGACCAGGCCTTCGATGCGCTGGCCCAGGGTGCCAGAGAGGTTCGTATCTGCCACAGCTCCGCCCTCCTCACCGGAGGCGGCACCGTGATAAAATGAGAAGGCAGATGCAAAAAAATCAAAAAAAATTTGTGATAACAAAAAAAATGTCTACCTTTGCAGTCCCGTTTGAGAAGAACGGGATTTTTTACGGCCTTTTGGCCAAGAAAAAAGTTCATTGACAATACTGAGAGAATAGATTAGAGGTAAAGCAAAAGATAGAGTTAGTCTGATAAAAGAAGTTATCAAAAACGGAATTTTCGGACTACAATTTCAATAGGCAAGAGCAAACATAGAAATATGTGATTCACAGTATCATCTTTGTCATTCTGAGCGTAAGCGAAGAATCTGTCGGAGGTGATACAATCAGAGAAAGGAATTAAGAGCGAACGGAGGATGCCTAGGCTATCCGGAGGCGATGAAAGACGTGGTAAGCTGCGAAAAGGCTCGGGGAACTGCAAACAGGTTTTGATCCGAGCATGTCTGAATGGGGCAACCCACT